>CAYUPF010000486.1:0-1500 GCA_964446545.1 uncultured Rubrivivax sp. | reverse complement strand
TCCTGCCCGACGAGGACCAGGGCGGCCTGCAGATCCAGGTGCGCATGGCGCCGGGTGCCACCGCCGAGCGGCTCGAAGGAGTGATGCAGGCCATCGAGGCCTACCTCGGCGAGCAGCCCGAGGTGCGCTTCTTCAACCTGGTGCGCGGCGCCGGCGGCGACCAGGGCTCGGGCCAGGGTTTCATCAGCCTGCAGGACTGGTCGCAGCGCCCGGACGAGCGCCAGGGCGCCGCGGCACTGGCCGAACGCTTCAGCCGCGAACTGGGCCGCCGCGTGCGCGATGCCAACGTCTTCGTCGTGCAGCCGCCCACGGTGCGCGGCCTGGGCGGCAGCGCCGGCGTGCAGCTGTTCCTGCAGGACCTGGGCGGCCTGGGTCCGGAGGCGCTGGCGGCGGCGCGCGACAGCCTCATCGATGCCGCCGCGGCCCGCCCCGAATTCCGCCGCCCGCGCACCAACAGCCTTGCCGAGACGCCGCAGCTGGCCATCCACATCGACGACCACCAGGCCGGCACGCTGGGCGTGAGCACGGCGACGATCAACGACACCTTGTCGATCGCGCTGGGCGGCGCTTATGTCAACGATTTCATCGACCGCGGCCGCGTCAAGCGCGTGCTGGTGCAGGGCGAGGGCGCCTACCGCGCCGCGGCCGACAGCCTGCGCCACTGGTACGTGCGCAACGCCGGCGGCCAGATGGTGTCGTTCAGCGCATTCGCCAGCAGCAGCTGGGTCAACGGCCCGCGCCAGCTGGTGCGCTACAACGGCAGCCCGGCCTACGAGATCCAGACCGACATCGCGCCCGGCGTCAGCTCCGGCGCCGCGATGTCGGCGATGCAGGAGCTGCTGCGCGAGATGCCGCCGGGCATCGGCTACGAATGGTCGGGCCGCAGCTACCAGGAGCGGCTGTCGGGCGACCAGGCGCCGCTGCTGTACGCCGTGTCGGTGCTGTTCATCTTCCTGTGCCTGGCGGCGCTGTACGAGAGCTGGTCGGTGCCCTTCAGCGTGATGCTGGTCGTGCCGCTGGGCATCCTGGGGGCGCTGGCGGCCAGCCACCTGGGCGGGCAGAACAACGACGTGTTCTTCCAGGTCGGGCTGCTCACCACCGTGGGCCTGAGCGCCAAGAATGCGATCCTGATCGTCGAATTCGCCGAGACGCTGCGCGCCCAGGGCATGGGCCTGCTGGACGCGACGCTGAAGGCCTGCCGGCAGCGGCTGCGGCCGATCCTGATGACCTCGCTGGCCTTCGGCATGGGGGTCTTGCCGCTGGCCCTGGCCAGCGGCGCGGGCTCGGGCTCGCAGCGGGCCATTGGCTTCGGTGTGCTCGGCGGCATGATCAGCGCCACGGTGCTGGGCATCTACTTCGTGCCGCTGTTCTACCTGTGGGTGAAGACGCTGTTCTCGAAGCGCGCACCGCAGGCGGCTGCGACGCCGGGTGCGCAGCAGGCAAGGGCCTGATCCAGATTTGCGATCAAGCGCATAGAAGTCGGCGGCAGCTGCCGGCGCA
>CAYUPF010000485.1:0-1501 GCA_964446545.1 uncultured Rubrivivax sp. | reverse complement strand
CCGGTGACGCCGGCCATGTCCTGCAGCTCGCAGTTGCCGTTGGCGCTGCAGGTCAGGCAGTCCAGCGGGTGGTCGCTGATGTACAGCTCCATCACGCCCTTGCGCAGCTCCTGCAGCTTGGGCGTCTGCGTGCGCACCACCATGCCGTTTTCGGCGGGCGTAGTGCAGCTGGCGGGGAAGCCCTTGCGGCCCTCGACTTCCACCAGGCACAGCCGGCACGAGCCGAAGGGTTCCAGGCTGTCGGTGGCGCACAGCTTGGGCACCTTGATGCCGGCGTCCACGGCGGCGCGCATCAGCGAGGTGCCCTTGGGCACGGCGACGTCGTAGCCGTCGATCTTGAGCGTGACGGTTTCCGACGATTCGCGCGCCGGCGTGCCGTGGTCGATCTCGAGCTTCAGGTGTTGCAACATGGTCAGGCAGCCTTCGTGTCGGGCACCGAAAGACCGAAGTCTTCGGGGTAGTGGTTCAGCGCGGAGAGCACCGGGTAGGGCGTCATGCCGCCCATCGCGCACAGGCTGCCGTGCAGCATGGTGTCGCACAGGTCGCGCAGCAGGTGGATCTGCTGCGGCCGGTTCTGGTTGGCGATGGCGCGGTCGATGACCTCCACGCCGCGCGTGCTGCCGATGCGGCAGGGCGTGCACTTGCCGCAGCTTTCGAGCGCGCAGAACTCCATCGCGTAGCGCGCCAGTTTGGCCATGTCGGCGCTGTCGTCGTGCACCACGATGCCGCCGTGGCCCAGCACCGCGCCCACCGCGGCATAGGCCTCGTAGTCCAGCGGCAGGTCCCACTGCGATTCGGGCACGTAGGCGCCCAGCGGGCCGCCCACCTGCACCGCCTTGACCGGCCGGCCGCTGCGCGTGCCGCCACCGAAGTCGAAGATCAGCTCGCGCAAGCTCAGGCCGAAGGCCTTCTCCACCAGGCCGCCGTGCAAGATGTTGCCGGCCAGTTGGAAGGGCAGGGTGCCGCGCGAACGGCCCATGCCGTAGTCGCGATAGAAGTCCGCGCCGCGCGCCAGGATGATGGGCACGCTGGCCAGGCTGATGACGTTGTTGATGACGGTGGGCCGGCCGAACAGGCCTTCGATGGCCGGCAGCGGCGGCTTGGCGCGCACCACGCCGCGCTTGCCCTCGATGCTTTCGAGCATCGCCGTCTCTTCGCCGCAGACATAGGCGCCGGCCGCCTTGCGCACCTGCAGGTGGAAGGCGCGGCCGCTGCCGCAGACATCGCCGCCCAGGAAGCCGGCCGCGGTGGCGCGCACGATGGCCTCGCGCATCACGGCGATGGCGTCCGGGTATTCCGAGCGGATGTAGACGTAGCCCTGCGTCGCGCCGACCGCCAGGCCGGCGATGGCCATGCCTTCGATCAGCATGTAGGGGTCGCCCTCGATCACCATGCGGTCGGAGAAGGTGCCCGAGTCGCCCTCGTCGGCATTGCAGACCACGTACTTCTGCGGTCCTTCAGCCTGCAGCACGGTGCGCCACTTGATGCCGGCCGGGAAGGC
>CAYUPF010000484.1:0-1506 GCA_964446545.1 uncultured Rubrivivax sp. | reverse complement strand
CTTAAAATCCGCCGGACCCGCGAGGGGCCGTACGGGTTCGATTCCCGTCCTGGGCACCACCACCGAGGATGCCTCATGGCCCTGTTCGACACCTCTTCGCTGAACCCCGGCGTGCGCAAGCGCGAGGTGTTCGGCTGGGCGATGTACGACTTCGCCAACTCGGGCTACACCACGGTGGTGATGACGGCCGTGTTCAACGCCTACTTCGTCGGTGTCGTCGCGGCCAATGCGTCCTGGGCCACCCTGGCCTGGACCAGTGCGCTGGCGCTGTCCAGTGCCGTGGTCATGCTGACCATGCCCTCGCTGGGCGCGCTGGCCGATCTGCGGGCCATCAAGAAGCGGCTGCTGGCCTTCAGCACCGCCGGCTGCGTGCTCTTCACCGCGCTGCTGGCGCTGGCCGGGCCGGGCGACCTGTGGCTGGCGATCGCGGCGATCGTGCTGTCGAACATCTTCTACAGCTACGGCGAATCGTTGAACTCGGCCTTCCTGCCCGAGCTGGCGCGGCGCGACGCGCTGGGCCGCGTGTCCGGCTGGGGTTGGAGCTTCGGCTACTTCGGCGGCATGCTCACGCTGGGTCTGTCGCTGGGTTACGTGCTGTGGGCGCAAGGCCAGGGCATTCCCGCGGCGCAGTTCGTGCCGGTGACCATGCTCATCACCGCGTCGGTCTATGCACTGGCCTCGCTGCTGACTTTCACATTGCTGAAGGAGCGCGCGGTACCCCAGCCCACCGCGCCACGGGAAGGCGGGTTGCAGGCGTCGCTGCAGCGGCTGGCGCAGACCTGGCGCCATGCGCAGGACTATCGCGACTTCGTCTGGCTGCTGGTCTGCGCGGTGGCCTACCAGTCGGGCATCGCCGTGGTCATCGCGCTGGCAGCGGTCTATGCCGAGCAGGTGCTGGGCTTCCAGCAGACGCAGACGATGATGCTGATCTTCCTGGTCAACATCGCCTCGGCCGTGGGTGCCTTTGCCTTCGGCTACTGGCAGGACCGCATCGGCCACCGCATCGCGCTGGCCGTCACGCTGGTCGGCTGGATCGTGATGACCTTGCTGGCCGTGGCCGCTACCAGCGCAGCGCTGTTCTGGGTGGCGGCGGTCGTGGCCGGGCTGTGCATGGGTTCCAGCCAGTCGGCCGGCCGGGCGATGGCCGGTGCCTTTGCGCCGGAACACCGCCTGGCCGAGTTCTTCGGGCTGTGGACCGTTGCCGTGCGCCTGGCCGCCATCCTCGGGCCGATGACCTACGGGCTGGTGACGCTGCTTACGGCGGGCAACCACCGCATCGCCATCCTGTCCACCGGCGTGTTTTTCGTCATCGGCCTGATCGTGCTGGCCAAGGTGGACGTGGCGCGGGGCGTGGCGGCGGCGCATGCGGCAGGCTGAGCCATCGCGCCTAGAATTCACGGTTGCAGATCATTGGCACAGGAGCAAGCGACATGAAGGTACTGGTACCCGTCAAGCGGGTGGTCGACTACAACGTCAAGGTGCGCGTCAAGAGCGACGGCACGGGCG
>CAYUPF010000483.1:0-1511 GCA_964446545.1 uncultured Rubrivivax sp. | reverse complement strand
CCGGCGGCATGGGCGGCGCGCAGCCATTCGAGCTTGTGCGCGGTGGGCAGGGTGCGGGCGATGCTTTGCAGTCCGTCGCGCAGCCCGACTTCGCGCACGGTGACCGGGGGGGTGGTGTTCATGGCGCGGCACTGTAGGTGTTCCACGGTGATTACACGAATGCTATTTCTTCAAGGCTCGCGTTCCAATCCGGAACGTCATATGCGCCGCCCGCTGGACCCCGTCTCGCTGCAACACTTCGTCGCCGTGTGCGAGGAAGGCAGCCTCGCGCGTGCCGCCGAGCGCGAGGCGCTGGTGGCCTCGGCGCTGAGCAAGCGCATCGCCGCGCTGGAGGCCGAGCTCGGCGTGCCGCTGCTGCTGCGCCGCCGCCGCGGCGTCGAGCCCACGCCCGCCGGCGAGGCGCTGCTGGCCCGCGCGCGCGAGCTGCTATCGGCGCTGGAACGCGTGCGCGGCGAGCTCGGCGCCTTCGGCCTGGGCGTGCAGGGCAGCGTGCGCGTGCTCGCCAGCCCGTCGGTGCTGGCCGAACAGCTGCCCGAGGACATCGGCCGCTTCATGGCGCAGCACCCCGGTCTGAACATCAGCCTGGACGAGCGCACCAGCCCCGAGATCGTGCGCAGCCTGCGCGAAGGCGCGGCCGACCTGGGCGTGCTGTGGGACTTTGCCGAGCTGTCCGGCCTGCATGTCCTGCCCTACCGCAGCGACCACCTGTGCGTGGCCATGGCGCCCAGCCACCCGCTGGCGCGCCGGCCGGCGCTGAAGTTTGTCGACACGCTGGACCAGGTGTCGGTGGGTGTCGCGCCGGGCGGGCTGATGGACCAGCTGCTGCGCCGCCAGGCGGCACTGATCGGCCGGCTACCGGCGCACCGCATCCAGGTGTCGAGCATCGACGCCGCCTGCCGCATCGTCGCCGCCGGGCTGGGGCTGGCGGTGCTGCCGCGCGAGGTGGCGGTACCGCATGCCGGCGCCGGACGGCTGGCGCTGGTGCCCTTGGCCGAAGCCTGGGCGCTGCGCCGCTTCGTCGTTGCGACCCGGCCGGAGCCGCTGCGATCGGCCAGTGCGCGGCTGCTGGCGCAGTATCTTCAGGCCGTCGCGGCCTGACTACACTGCGCGGCTCCAACCGGTCGCCAGGAGACACCTCATGCCCACCCCCGCCACCGCCTTGCAACTGCGCTCGCTGGTGCGCAGCAATGGCGAACTCGAAGTCTCGCTGCAAAGCGTGCCCGTTCCCGAACCCGCCGCCGACGAGGTGCTGGTGCGCATCGAGGCTACACCCCTCAACCCCAGCGACCTGGGGCTGCTGTTCGGCGCGGCCGACCTGGGCACGCTGCAGGCATCGGGCACGGCCGAGCGCCCGGTGGTCACCGCACGCGTTCCCGACAAGGCCATGAAGGCCATGGCTGGCCGCGTCGACCAGTCGATGCCGGTGGGCAACGAAGGCGCAGGCACCGTGGTCAAGGCCGGTTCGTCGCCGGCGGCCCAGGCCTTGCTGGGCAGGACGGTGGCGATCATCG
>CAYUPF010000482.1:0-1514 GCA_964446545.1 uncultured Rubrivivax sp. | reverse complement strand
GCCTACACCATCGTCTTCGCCGCCGGGCAGATCGTCGGGCCGACCTTCACCGGCTGGATCGCCGATGGCAGCGGCGGCCTGGCGCGCGGCCTGGCGGTGTCGGCGCTGCTGCTGGCTGCAGGCGCGCTGCTGGCCGTGCTGCAGCGCCCGCTCAGCGCAGGAAGGCCGTGAAGCGCGCCAGTTCCTCGTCCAGCGCGCGGCGGAAGGCCGGCTCGCGCGGCGCCCGCCCGGCGACATAGCCGAGCCGCGCATCGAGCCGGCCGTCGCGCCAGGCGAGGTTGCCCCAGCCGATCACCTGCCCGCGCCACAGCAGCGGCAGCGCATAGTGGCCGAGCTTGCGCAGCGCCGCCGGCGTGTAGGCCTCGAAGCGGTAATCCCAGTCCCAGAGGAGCGCAAAGCGGCGCCGGTCCCAGACGATCGGGTCGAAGGGCGCGAGCAGGCGTAGCGTTTCGTCGAAGTCATGGCGCTTCGAGCGCGGGTTCTCGCCGGCGGGCCAGAGCCAGTCGATGCCGTCCAGGCGCAGCGACGGATGCCGTGTCTTGGCACGCGCCAGCGCCGCGGCGCGTTCGCCCTGCCACTGCGGTACGCCGCCGCGGCACAGGTGGCTGAGCAGCTGGCCCAGCGTGGCGGCGGGCAGCGGCGCGTAGGTGGCGATCACCCGATCGACCAGCGCGTCGTGGCGCGCCTGCGCCTCGGCGCCGTCGGCCGGCGGCGGCGTGGGCTCGCGCGCGGCATAGACGCGCACGCCGGCATCGCGGCGCGCGATGCGCAGCAACCCGCGGTAGTGCATGCCGTCGAGCAGCTCGGTCGAGGCCCGGCCCGAACCGCCGAACCAGTTGCGCACGCGGCCGTGCGCGAAGTGCGCATCGACCTCGGCCGGATGTACCGGGCCGCGCTCGCGCACGAACTCCAGCACCGCCTGCGCCTGCGTCCAGCGCGCCTTGGGCCAGGCCTGCCGCGCCTGGCGCGGGTGCATCAGCGCCGCGGCCGCGCGCGGCAGGAAGCCGTAGTTGACGAAGAAGTCCTCCTCCAGCGCCAGCCGCGGATAGCGGCGCTCCAGCTCGCCGGCGCGGTAGTCGCGCACGCGGTGGCGCAGGATCAGGTCCTGCGCGCGCGCCGGCGCGCGCAGCGGGTCGGCCTGCACGAAACCCAGGCGGTCCATCGCACGCGGCAGTGCGGTCGGGGTGAACAGCGTGCGTGCCACTGCATGGCGGCGCAGGTCGTCGAGTGTGGGCTGCATGCGGCGATCATGCCCCACGCCCTGGTGCGCTTGATGCGGGCCGCTCAGGTCGCACGCGGGGCATGAGCCGCAGCGGCGGCGGCGCCGGCCGCGCGCATGGTCCAATCTCCCGAGTGGGCCCTGCCGGGCCGGGGAGCGGCAACGACGATGCAGGCGCAAGAGTTCATCCGCAAGTGGCAGACCGGATCGCCGGCCCACGCATTGAACGAACGCGCCGGCGCGCAGGCCCACTTCATCGACCTGTGCCGCGTGCTCGGCGTGCCCGAGCCCGCAG
>CAYUPF010000481.1:0-1526 GCA_964446545.1 uncultured Rubrivivax sp. | reverse complement strand
ACATATTGCCGCCGGCCACCCTGCATCGCCAGGGCGCTATATTGAACCCCACAAGCAAGGAGACAAACCCATGCGACTCAACCGCCAGCAGATCGACCAGTTCGAGCGCGAGGGCTACCTGTTCTTCCCCGGCCAGTTCAGCGCCGAGGAAATCCGCGTGCTGACCGAGGCCGTGCCCGAGCTGTACAGCCGGCGCGAGGCCTACAACGTGCGCGAGAAGGGTTCCGACGCGGTGCGCACCAACTTTGCCGCGCACCTGATCAGCGCGCCCTTCGCGCGGCTGGCGCGGCACCCGCGCATGGTCCGGCCGGTGATGGAGCTGCTGGGCGAAGAGCTGTACATGCACCAGTTCAAGATCAACGGCAAGATGGCCTTCGAAGGCGATGTCTGGCAGTGGCACCAGGACTACGGCACCTGGCTCAACGACGATCTGATGCCCACCGAGCGCGCGATGAACGTCGCCATCTTCCTGGACGACGTGACCGAGTTCAACGGGCCGCTGATGTTCATCCCCGGCAGCCACAGGAAAGGCGTGCTCGAGGCACAGCACGACACGCGCACCACCAGCTACCCGCTGTGGACCGTGAACGACGCGCTGATCCGCCAGCTGGTCGAGCGCGCCGGCGGCAAGAACGGCGGCATCGTCTCGCCCAAGGGCCCGGCCGGCTCGATGATCCTGTTCCACAGCTGCCTGGTGCATGCCTCGGGCAGCAACCTGTCGCCGTGGAACCGCGTGGCGGTGTACCTGAGCCTGTGCGCGGTCAGCAACCACATCCGCCGCTTCAAGCGGCCCGAGTACATCGCGCACCGCGACTTCAGGCCCATTCAATGCCTGGGCGACGACTGCCTGCTGCGCACCGACCCGGTCGATCTGCCGTGGAAGGACGGGCTGCCGGCCAGCGCGCTGCAGACCTCGCTCGAAGAGATCGGGATCGCGGCATGAGTCTGTTTGCCAAGCTGCAGCAGCGCGCCGCCGCAGGCCGGCCGATCCGCGTCGCGCTGATCGGCGCCGGCAAATTCGGCTCGATGTACCTGGCGCAGATCCCGCGCACGCCGGGCGTGCAGCTGCTCGGCATCGCCGACCTGTCGCCCGACGCCGCGCGTGCCAACCTGGCGCGCGTGGGCTGGGAGCCGCAGCGCAGCTCGGCCACGTCGCTGGCCGAGGCGCTGAAGCACGGCAGCACGCACATCGGCGAGGACTGGCGCGCACTGGTCAGCCACCCGGCGGTGGACGTGGTGGTGGAATGCACCGGCCACCCCATCGCCGCGGTCGAACATTGCCTGGCGGCCTTCGCGCAGGGCAAGCATGTCGTCAACGTCACCGTCGAGGCCGACGCCTTCTGCGGGCCGCTGCTGGCGCGGCGCGCGGCCGAGGCCGGCGTGGTCTATTCGCTGGCCTTCGGCGACCAGCCGGCGTTGATCTGCGATCTGGTGGACTGGGCACGAAGCTGCGGCTTCCCGGTGGTGGCGGCCGGGCGCGGCCACAAGTGGCTGCCGCACTTCAGCCAGAGCACGCCCGACACGGT
>CAYUPF010000480.1:0-1529 GCA_964446545.1 uncultured Rubrivivax sp. | reverse complement strand
TCGCCGATGGCCGCGGCCTGCAGCACCAGCCGCGCCGCCTCGGGGATGGTCATGAAATAACGGATGATGTCCGGGTGCGTCACCGTCACCGGGCCGCCGCGTTCGATCTGCTCCTTGAACTTCGGGATGACGCTGCCGCTGCTGCCCAGCACGTTGCCGAAGCGCACCGCGATGAAACGCGTGCCCGGGTGTTCGGCCGCCATCTGCGAGACCACCATCTCGGCCGCGCGCTTGGTGGCGCCCATCACGTTGGTCGGGTTCACCGCCTTGTCGGTGCTGATCAGCACGAAGCGTTCGGCGCCCTGCTCGGCCGCGGCCAGCGCTGCGTGGTACGTGCCCAGCGTGTTGTTGCGCAGCGCCGCCCAGGTGTTGCCCTCCTCTTCCATCAGCGGCACGTGTTTGAAGGCCGCGGCATGAAACACCACCTGCGGCCGCCACCGCGCGAAGGTCTGGCGCAGGTGGGCCAGGTCCTTGACGTCGCCGATCAGCCGCACCAGCGGCAGCTGCGGAAAACGTTCGCCCAGGTCCTGCTCGATCGAATACAGGTTGAACTCGCTCAGTTCGTACAGCACCAGCCGCGCCGGTTCGAAGCGCGCCACCTGGCGGCACAGCTCGCTGCCGATGCTGCCGCCGGCGCCGGTGATCAGCACCGTCTTGCCGCGCAGCGTGGCGCCGATGCCGGCTTCGTCCAGTTGCACCGGCTCGCGGCCCAGCAGGTCTTCGGGCTCGATGTCGCGCACGCGCGGGTTGCGGCGCTGCGGGTCGGCCAGCTCGGCGGCGCTGGGCACGGTCAGCACCGGCAAGCCGGTGGCCGCGGCCAGCTCCAGCGCACGCCGCCGCTGCGCCGGCGTGGCCGAGGGCATGGCGATCACCAGGTGGGTGGCCGCGCCGCGCACCTGGGCGTCGCCCACCGCCTGCAGCGGGCCCAGCACCTGCACACCGGCGATGCGCGAATGCCGCTTGGCCGGGTCGTCGTCCAGCAGCCCCAGCACGATCCAGCCCTGCTGGTGGATGCCGGCCAGCAGCCACTTGGCGGCATCGCCGGCGCCCAGCACCAGCGCGCGGCGGATCTCGGCGCTGCCACCGGTGATGCGCGCGCGTGCGTGTTCGTAGAGCATGCGGTAGGCGATGCGCAGCACGCACACGCCCATCAGCGTGACCACAGGGTGCAGCGCCAGCACCGCGCGCGGCACCTTCGTCAGCCCCAGGCCGATGATGACCGCGGCGCTGGCCACGCCCGCCAGCGCGCAGGCCAGGGTGAGCCGCTTGACCTCGCCGAAACCGGCAAAGCGCCACATGCTCTGCGGCACGCGGAACAGCGCAAAGGCCACCAGGTAGGCCGCCACCACGCCGAGCAGCACCCAGGCGTCGTAAGGCGGCCGCGCCGAGATCCAGCGCTCGAAGCCCAGCCGGAACAGGTAGGTGATGTTCCAGCAGGCGGCGATCACCAGCGCATCGGCCACCAGCGACAGCGGCTCGCGGTGCGGGCGCAGCCGCGCCAGGAACAGGTCGAGCCGGTGCCAGATGCC
>CAYUPF010000479.1:0-1535 GCA_964446545.1 uncultured Rubrivivax sp. | reverse complement strand
GCCGACCGGCTGCACAACATGCGCACCATGCATGCGATGGCGCCCGACAAGCGCCAGCGCATCGCGCGCGAGACGCTGGACATCTACGCGCCGATCGCGCACCGGCTGGGTTTGAACCAGGTCTACCGCGAGCTGCAGGAGCTGTCCTTCGAGTACCTGTACCCGTGGCGCCATGCAGCGCTGGCCAAGGCGGTGCAGCGTGCGCGCGGCAACCGCCGCGACATCGTCGACCGCGTGCACCGCGACGTGGAGAAGGCCTTTGCCGCGGCCAAGATCAAGGTGCAGGTCAGCGGCCGCGAGAAGACCGTCTACTCCATCTACCGCAAGATGCGCGAAAAACACGCCGGCTTCGCGCAAGTCAGCGATGTCTTCGGCTTCCGCATCGTCGTGCAGACGCAGCCGGAGTGTTATCTGGCGCTGGGCGTGCTGCACCAGCTGTACAAGCCGGTGCCGGGGCGCTTCAAGGACTTCATCGCCATCCCCAAGGCCAATGGCTACCAGTCGCTGCACACCACGCTGGTCAGCCCGCTGGGCACGGCGGTGGAGTTCCAGATGCGCACCGAGGCCATGCATGCGGTGGCCGAAACCGGCGTGGCCGCGCACTGGCTGTACAAAGTCAACGACAAGTCCGGCAACCCGGCCGCCGACCCGCAGCGCCTGGGCGCGATGTGGCTGCAGTCGCTGATCGACATCCAGGACGAGACGCGCGATTCGGCCGAGTTCCTGGAGCACGTCAAGATCGACCTGTTCCCCGACGCGGTCTACGTGTTCACGCCGCGCAGCAAGATCCTGGCATTGCCGCGCGGTGCCACGCCGGTGGACTTTGCCTACGCCATCCACTCCGATGTCGGCGACCACACGGTGGCCGCCAAGGTCAATGGCGAGGCGGTGGCGCTGCGCACCGAGCTGCACAGCGGCGACGTGGTCGAGATCGTCACCGCGCCCGGCGCACGGCCCAACCCGGCCTGGCTGAACATGGTGCGCACCGGGCGGGCGCGCTCGAAGATCCGCCACTACCTCAAGACCATGGAGCAGGACGAGTCCCGCGCCATGGGCGAGAAGATGCTGGGCCAGGCGTTGCGCGCCGAAGGGCTGGTAATGCCCAGCAGCGACCCGTCGGACGCGCCGGCACAGGCGCTGTGGCAGCAGCTGACGCGCTGGAGCGGCAACCGCAGCCGCGCCGACCTGATGTCCGACATCGCGCTCGGGCGCAAGATCGCCACCATCGTCGCCAAGCGGCTGGCGCAGCTGATGGTCGACCGCGGCGCGCGGCCCGACGCGGTGACGCTGACCTTGGGCCGCTATGCCACCGACGACAGCGGCGGCGCACAGGGCGTGGTCTTCATCGACGGTTCCGAAGGCGCGACGGTGCAGCTGGCGCAATGCTGCCGGCCGATCCCCGGCGACGCGCTGGTCGGCTATCTGGGCCGCGGCGAGGGCCTGGTGGTGCACACCAGCGACTGCCACGTCGGCAAGCGGTTGTTCGAGCGCGACAGCGAGCGCTGGATGCAGGTGGAATGGGCCGAGGAACTGAC
>CAYUPF010000478.1:0-1545 GCA_964446545.1 uncultured Rubrivivax sp. | reverse complement strand
CTGCACTGCCGCCGCATCACGCCCCGCGCACCACCAGCGTGTCGCAAGGCAGCCAGTCCAGCAAGCGCGCGGCCGAGCTGCCGAGCAGCAGGCCCATCAACCCGCTGCGGCCCTGCGTGCCCATCAGCACCAGTTCCACGTCGTGTGTGCGCACATGGCGCGTCAGCGCGCTTTCCAGCGGGCCGCGCTCGATGACGATGTGCAGGCCTTCGCGCTGCGCGGCGTCCAGCTCGCTGGCGGCCAGGAACTCGGCGCACTCGCCGTGGCGCACGGCGTCGTTCAGCCGTTCGGCGGTGTAGTCGCTCTCGGCGTCGCTGCCGCGCGGCGTGCGCGCGTGGTACAGCGTCAGCGTGGCCTGCGGAAACCAGCGCAGCGCGGTGTGCAGTGCCTGGCGCGATGCGGCCGAGAAGTCCGTCGCCACCAGCACGCGCCGGTACGGCGCGCGGCAGCGCTGGCGCACCACCAGCAACGGCTGCGCCAGCGTGCGCGCCAGCTTCTGCACGGTGGAGCCGACCAGAAAGCGGCCGAAGGGTTCGTCGCGCGCCATGCCGGCAATCACCAGGCCGCTGCCGCTGCGCGCCGCCTCGTCGCGGATGCTGTCGGCGGCGTCGCCCTGCAGCACGCGCAGCTGAGCCTGCACGCCCAGGCCGGCAATATCGGCCTGCAACTGGCGCGTCGCGTGGCGCCGGGCGGCGGCGTCGCCCTGGCCCGAGGCCCAGGCCAGCGCCAGGTCGGGCGCCTGCGGCGCGCTGGCGACGTTCAGCACCACCAGCTCGGCCTGCCAGGCAGCGGCCAGCTGCGCGCCGCGGTCCAGCGCGCGGTCGCAGCGTGCACTCAGATCGCTGGCCAGCAGCAGCTGCCGCGGCGCTGCGGGGGTCGTCGACTGTGCAGTGCTCATCACCATTCCTTCCGTGCGGTGCTTCAGGCCCGGGCCAGCCGCGCCGCCAGCGGCGTGCGCCGAATGACCCACTTCTCCAGCTCGGCCACCACGAACACCAGCAGCCCGGCGGTCACGACCTTGAGCCATTCGACGGCGTCCAGTCCGGTGGACCCGAAGATACCCTGCATCGTCGGCAGATAGGTGAAGGCCAGCTGCAGCGGCACGCACAGCGCGATGGCCAGCAGCACGACGCGGTTGCCGGTGAGGCCTTCGAGGTTGAGCACGCTGCCCAGCACGTGACGGCTGTTGAGCAGGTAGAACATCTCGGCCACGACGATGGCGTTGACGGCCATGGTGCGCGCGGTCTGCAGGCTGGTATCGCGCGACAACTCCCACACGAACAGGCCCAGCGGACCGATCATCATCAGCACCGACACCATGAGCACGCGCCAGACGAAGAAGCCCGACAGCAGCGACTCGCCCGGCGGCCGCGGCCGGCGCCGCATGATGCCGCCCTCGGCCGGCTCGAAGGCCAGCGCCAGCCCCAGCGTGCTGGAGGTGACCATGTTGATCCACAGGATCTGTGCCGGCGTCATCGGCAGCGTCAGCTCGAACAGGATGGCCGCGATCACCACCAGCGCCTCGCCGCCGTTGGTGGGCAGCAT
>CAYUPF010000477.1:0-1554 GCA_964446545.1 uncultured Rubrivivax sp. | reverse complement strand
CTCTAAGGTGATCGCTTGCGGCTCAGACGTTTGGCGTTGGCGACCGCGCGGCGGTGCACGGGGCGGATGCCCTGGCCCAGCACGTCCAGCGCGGCCTGCTGCCAGGCGGCTGCGGCTTGTGTGAGCGGCGGCGCCTTCATGCCGCCGTGCACGGCGCTGGCCGGCCACCAGCTGCGCATCATCGACGCGGCAACCTGCTGGTTCGACTTGAGCATCTGCAGCGTCATCGCCTGCCAGGCTTCGCCGAAGGCCGCGAGCTTCTCGGCACCCATACGGTGGAACTCGCGCTGGTCCT
Source organism: uncultured Rubrivivax sp. (assembly GCA_964446545.1). Classification (GTDB taxonomy): domain Bacteria; phylum Pseudomonadota; class Gammaproteobacteria; order Burkholderiales; family Burkholderiaceae_C; genus Rubrivivax. Next base: position 1,259 of record CAYUPF010000477.1, on the reverse strand, counting down.
TCGCGCTGGGCCGCGGCCCGGCCACCGCCATGCGCCCCAGGCGGTGGGCCACCACCTGCGGCGCGGCAAGCATCAACTCGGAGGCCTGTGCGCTCAGGCGCGTGGCTTTGCGGCGTGAGGATGCGTTCATGCGGCGGTCTTCAGGCCTTCTTCACCCAGGACGCACACCAGCCCTTGGCGGACACGGTCTTGCCCGGGAACAGCGGACAGGGGCCGTCGGCGGCACCCGCCTTGCCCTGGAACAGCTGGCAGTTGGCGCAGGTCTGCGTGGCGTCGTGCTTCGGGTACTTCTTCTTGTCGGCCTTGGCGGTGTCGACGACGTAGCCCAGTGCCGCCGCGGTGGCGTCCTTCTCGTCCAGCTTGGCTTGGGCCATGGCGGCACCCGCGGCCAACACGGACGTGCCGGCGGCCAAGGTCATCATGAAAACGCGGCGATTCGTGGGGTTCACGGCAGGCTCCATCGTTGAGGGTTGAGAAGCAGTCAGCCGCCGCAGCGTGAGGCCCGCGGCCACTGTACGGAACAGTCTAGCCGATGCCTCCTGCAACGCCTGCTGTCCACCCGCCGTTGACCACATTGCCTAACATCAGGCATGGACAGTCCGTCGATCCTTGCGCTGGCTTTCGACCTGGACGGCACGCTGGTGGACAGCGCGCCCGATATCGGCGATGCGCTGAACCGCGCGCTGCACGAGTCCGGCTTGCCGGGCTGTGCCCTGGACCAGGTGCGCGCATGGATCGGCGACGGGCCCGACCCGCTGATCGCCCGCGCGCTGGCCGCACAGGGACACGTCGAGTCCACGCCGGCGTTACGCACGGCGCTGCGTGCCGCCTTCGACCGTGCCACGATCGAGGCGCCGTTGGCGCATGGCACGGTGTTCGAGGGCATCGACGCATTGCTGCAAAAGCTGCAACCGAACTGGCCGATGGTGGTCATCACCAACAAGCCCACCGTGCTGGCGCGTGCCGTGCTAGCTGCTGCCGGCCTGCTGCCGCGTCTTGTCGCCGTATACGGTGCCGACGCCGCGGCATTGCGCAAGCCGGCGCCGGCCATGCTTCGGCAGGCGGCGCAGCAGTTGGGCGTGGCGCCGCAGCAGCTGCTGATGGTCGGTGACAGTGCCTCCGACATGGGCGCTGCCGCGGCGGCGGGTGCGCCGGCGGTGTGGGCCGGTTGGGGCTACGGCCTGCTGCACGCATTGCCGAGTGCGCCGCGCTGGCGCATCGACCGGCCCAATCAGTTGCTGCAGATTCTCTGCGCCTAG
>CAYUPF010000476.1:0-1558 GCA_964446545.1 uncultured Rubrivivax sp. | reverse complement strand
ATCGTGCACAACACCTACGTGGTCAACGACCTCAAGGCCAAGGGCGCGATCTTCATCGAAGAGCTGTCCGACGTGCCGCCGGGGGCGACGCTGGTGTTCAGCGCGCACGGCGTGGCCAAGGCGGTGCGCACCGAGGCCGCGCAGCGCGGCTTCCACGTCTTCGACGCCACCTGCCCGCTGGTGACCAAGGTGCATGTCGAGGTGGCCAAGCTGGCCAAGGAAGGCTACGAGTTCATCATGATCGGCCACAAGGGCCACCCCGAGGTCGAGGGCACGATGGGCCAGCTGCTCGAAGGCATCTACCTGGTCGAGGACGTGGCCGACGTCGCCGAAGTGCAGCCGCGCGGCGACAAGCTGGCGGTGGTGACACAGACCACGCTGAGCGTGGACGATGCGGCCGAGATCCTGGCCGCGGTGAAGCAGCGCTTCCCGCACGTGCGCGAGCCCAAGAAGCAGGACATCTGCTATGCCACGCAGAACCGGCAGGACGCCGTCAAGGTGCTGGCGCCGCAGGTGGACGTGGTGGTGGTGGTCGGCAGCCCGACCAGCAGCAACAGCAACCGGCTGCGCGAGCTGGCCGAACGGCTGGGCACGCCGGCCCACATGGTGGACGCGGCCAGCGACCTGCAGGCCGAGTGGTTCGAGGGCCGGCGCCGCGTCGGCCTGACCGCCGGCGCCTCGGCGCCCGACATCCTGGTGCAGCAGGTCATCGAACGGCTGCGCGCGCTGGGCGCGATCAGCGTGCGGCGCCTGCCCGGTGTGCAGGAGCACGTCGAGTTCCCGCTGCCGCTGGGCCTGGGCGACCGCAGCATGGCGGCGCTGGACGCACCCCGATCCTGACCGCCGCGCGCGCCTTCGCGCGTGTGCCCCGAACGTTTTCACGAAGGACCCCCATGCTCGACATCAATCTGCTGCGGCGCGACCTGGACGGCGTGCTTGCCGGCCTGTCGGCGCGCAAGACGCCGCAGCCGTACCTGGACGTGGAGCGCTTTCGCACGCTCGAGGCCGAACGCAAGACGCTGCAGACGCGCGTCGAGGAGCTGCAGGCGCGGCGCAACGCCTTGAGCAAGCAGATCGGCCAGCTCAAGGCCAAGGGCCAGGACAGCAGCGAACCGATGGCCGAGGTGGCGCGCATCGCCGACGGGTTGAGCGAAGGCGCAGCGGTGCTGGAGCACATCCAGGCCGAACTCCACGCCATGCTGCTGGGCTTGCCCAACCTGCCGCAGGCCGGCGTGCCGGTGGGTGCCGACGAAAACGCCAACGTCGAAGTGCGCAGCTGGGGCGAGGTGCGCCGTTTCGACTTCACGCCCCGCGATCACGTGGACCTGGGCGCGCCGCTGGGTATGGACTTCGACACCGGCGCGTTGCTGAGCGGATCGCGCTTCACCTTCATGCGCGGCGGCATCGCGCGGCTGCACCGGGCACTCAGCGCGTTCATGCTGGACGTGCAGACCGGCGAGCACGGCTACACCGAGTGCTACACGCCGTACATCGTCAACCGCGAGATCCTCGAAGGCACCGGCCAGCTGCCGAAGTTCAAGGAGGACATGTTCTGGGT
>CAYUPF010000475.1:0-1565 GCA_964446545.1 uncultured Rubrivivax sp. | reverse complement strand
CGAGAAACTGGATCAATCCTGCTTCTCTTCCGGCGGCTGCAGCGACAGGATCACCGGCACCAGCACCGCGGCCACCAGGCCGGCGGCGAAGCCGTTGTTGTAGAGCACCAGGCCACCGTGCACCGACCCGACGGTCTGCGCCACCGAGGCGTGCACGAAGCCGGCGAGCACGCCCCAGTACCAGCCGAAGCGTCCGGCGATCGGCGCCAGCGTGGTGCAGAACAGCGCTGCCAGCACCAGCGACGGGTCGCTGGCATTCCACGTGGCCGTCAGCGAGGTGAGGAAGACGCCCGCCATCACCGGCAGGATGTTGCGCGGGTGCTTGCCGAAGGCGGCAAAGCCGACGATGGTGAAGATCGCGCCGATGGTCGGGCCGTTCAGGTCGCCGCCCACCCCCAGCACGTAGGCCGTGCCGACGGCACCGGCCAGGCCCATGTTCAGCAGCGTCGGGCCGATGCCGGCCAGCGCCACGAAGTCGGTGGGCGAACGGCCGCACAGGCGCAGGATGTAGGCTTCCTTGCGCCAGGCTTGGCGGTCCAGCAGCAGGCCGAGGACGGCTGCACCGGCAAACAGCGCGGCCAGGATCGATCCGAGCAACGGGTTGTTGCCCGTCGTCCAGATGAACACCGGGTCGGGCACGAAACCGTAGCCCTTGTAGACCGCGACCACCACCGTGCCGACGATGCCGGCCACCCAACCGATGTTGTAGAGGGTGTGGCCCATGTGCGCCTTGAACAGGTTCGCCGCCACAGGCACCAGCATGAAGCCCAGCAGCACCGTCGTCGCCACCGCCAGCGGCAGGCTGATCTGCCAGCGCAGCGCCGAACTGAACAGGATCTCGGTGAAGATCGGCGCCAGCGCCGCGCCGAAGAAGGCGGTGTTGATGTGCTTGGCAAAGGGCTCGCCCTTGTAGCGCGCGTACAGCCAGACGCCGAAGACGATGAACCAGACGTTGATCAGGCTCTTGCCGAACAGGCCGAAGCCCAGCACCAGCATCAGGCAGGCCACCGAGGCGCCGCCGATGGCCGCGCCCGCCAGGTAGTAGCAGCCGATGGCCAGCAGCGTCAGCAGTCCGGCATGCACGAAGGCGGCGCCGATGCCGCCCAGCGCCATGTAGTCGGTGATCAGCGTGTCGCGCGAGCTGACGATGGCGATCACGCCGTCGAGGATGTTCTGCGGCGTGTCCAGTGCCAGCCCGATGCCGACGAAAGCCAGCGGGAACAGCGCGACGATCAGCAGCAGCCGCTGGTTGGAACAAGGCAGCGGCGTGACCGTGCCGACGGGCGGGTCCTGGCGGATCATCGGTCGGCGGCAGCCCCCTCGCCCAGGTGCTGGCGCGGCAGCAGGAACAGCCAGGCCGTCAGCACGAACGGGGCCGTCAGCGCCGGCACCCCCAGCGGCGCGAAGGCCACGTTCATGGCCGCCTGCACGATGACCGTGAACACCGTCGCCAGCGCGGCATAGAGTGCGACGCGCAGGCCCGGCTTGTAGAACACCGTGCCGACGGTGATGGCGGTGAGCACCGGGCTGAAGCCCAGCAAGCCGGCGCTGACCAGGTCGCTCTC
>CAYUPF010000474.1:0-1585 GCA_964446545.1 uncultured Rubrivivax sp. | reverse complement strand
CCCTGATATTCATCGGCGGCAGTCCACGCTATCGGCGCGACGATGGGCCGTTGCGCATCCCTGCTTGCGAGCGATCGGGCTTTCGCGCTCGCCGGCCTCCACTGTCGTGTCGGCCGGCTCGCGCGGCCCGGCCGTGGCCCATCGAGGCCCCCGGCCGTACCGACCCGGAACCTCGCTCCGCGGGTGACGGCGCGACCACCAGTCGGGTCGGTGCCCGGTCACCCGCCATCGCAGGAGTTCCCTCGCATGAAGACGCTCGTGCTGTGCAACCAGAAGGGCGGCGTCGGCAAGAGCGCCGTCGCCACTCTGCTGGCCCACTACCTGGCCGATCGCGGCCAACGTGTGCTGGCCATCGACCTGGACCACCAGGGCAATTTCAGCAAGCCGCTGCGCCTGTCCGGCCGCGCCACGCCGGCAGCATTCGCGGCAGACGCACTGATGACCGGCGCCGCGCCGGCGCTGCCCGGTGCGCCCTTCGTGCTGGTGCCCAGCGACCGCGCGCTGCTCGGTCTGGAGCGCCAGCCGGCGCTGCACACGCCGTTTGCCCGCCACTTCCGCAGCTTCCTCGCGGCAGTGGATGGTGCATTCGACGCCTGCATCGTCGACACCAACCCCAACCCCGACATCCGCGTCATCGCCGCGCTGGCCTCGGCCGACTTCGTGCTGTCGCCGATGCAGCTGAACCAGGAGGCGATGGACGGCGTGAACGGGCTGCTCAACCACGACCGCGTGGGCCTTCGCAAGATCAAGGCGGTGCTGAACTCGAAGCTTGTGCTGATCGGCCTGCTGCCCACGCTGGTGGAACCCACACCATTCCAGAGGGCCAACTTCCTGCAGGTGGTGCAGCAGTACCACCCGCTGATGATCCGCACCGGCGACGGCCCGGGCGACTTCGCATCGATCCCCCGGCGCTCGTGCATCGCCGAGGCGCAGGCAGAAGGCGCCGTGCTGTGGCAGATGAAGAAGACGGCAGCGCGCGACGCATGGCACGAGATCGAGCCCAGCCTGCGCCGCATCGCCGACATCGTGACCACCCCCACGCATACGCCGGAGGCCAGCCATGCCCCTGCAGCTTGACGACCTGGCGGCGCTGGACTCACCGACGCCCGATGCCTCGGGCCTGCCGCTGATCCTGACGATCGACGCGATCGACGAAGACCCGCAGCAGCCACGCCACGAGTTCGACGCCAACGCGCTGCAGGAGCTGGCCGAGACGATCCGCGAGCGTGGCGTGCGTCAGCCGATCTCGGTGCGCCCGAACCTGCAGCGCTCGGGCCGCTGGATCCTCAACTTCGGCGCGCGCCGGCTGCGTGCGGCCAGGCTCGCGGGTCTGACGCAGATCCCCGCGTTCATCGACACGTCAGCCGACGACTACGACCAGGTGATCGAGAACGAGCAGCGTGAAGGCCTGCGCCCGCTCGAGCTGGCGCTGTTCGTGCAGAAGCGCCTGGCGCTTGGCGACAAGCAGGCCGACATTGCCCGGCGGCTGGGCAAGAGCCGGCAGTGGGTGACGCTGGCCACCGCGCTGATCGAGCCGCCGGACTGGCTGCTCGGGCTGTACCGGCAGGGTCGCTGCCGCGGCATG
>CAYUPF010000473.1:0-1586 GCA_964446545.1 uncultured Rubrivivax sp. | reverse complement strand
ATCGAGGTCTTGCGGGCCGAGCTGGCGCAGCTCCAGGGTCATGCCGTTGGCTCGGAGATCTTGGAATGCCCGATGGTAACGAACGGTGCCGCGCTGCCCGGCCTCGGCCGCGGCCGCGGTGTCGAAGGCCGCGACGTCGAGGTCGCGCACCACGGCATGGTCCTCGGGGTGCTCGGCGCGCACGTCGACCGGCCGGTGCGCCAGCACCGCGGCGATGAACGGCGCCTTGGCCTGCGTGTAGGCCTCGCGGTCCAGCGGGTGCTGCCGTGCCAGCGAGCGCTTGAGCTGCGCATAGCGCCCGGCCAGCGCCGCGTCCTGCCGCAGCGCATGGCGCAGCGCCAGGCGTTGTTGCCACGCCGTGCCGCCAAACTCGACCACGTGCAGGTGGTGCGTGCGATGGGCCGGCGACGGCTTGCAGAACCAGTGCATCTCCTGTGGCTTGTAGGGGTGGTGCAGGTAGCCCAGCGGGCGCAGCGCGTCGATGACGCCCATGGCGCCGGCCAGCGAGGCCACCGGCGCCATGAGGTCGATGACCGGCTTGGCCGCCAGGCCGGGCACCGCGGTGCTGCCGATGTGTTCGATGGGGCCGGTCAGCCAGTGCCGCAAAGCATCGGCCAGCAGCACGCGCTCGGCCTCGAAGCGCGCGGGCCAGCGCGGGTCGTATAGGGCAGCACCTCGATGGCGGCATGCTCGGCCGTCATGGGGCCGGGCCTCGGCCGCCGCCCCAGCGCCAGCGCGGCGGCTCGCCGGTGCGCCAGCAGATGGCGATCAGCAGCGCCGACAGCAGCGCCACGTACAGCAGGTAGGCCAGCACCCGCTGCCGGGGGTCGATGAGCACGATGCCGCCGAACACCAGCAGCAGGTAGCCGACCAGCACCGCCCAGCCCTGCCAGGCGCAGGGAATGCCCCAGCCCCAGCCGTACTTCTTGGCCGGGAACCAGTAGCTGGGGCGCCGATCGCCGTTCATGGGGCTTGGGGCCGGGGGATGACACGCATGGTCGCGTCCAGCATTTCCTTGTCCTGCGGGTCCTGCAGCGCGGCAATCCGCTGCAGTGCCTGGGCGTGGTGGCGGGCATGCGCCGCGGCATCGCCGGCCACGGCCGCCACGTGGGCCGCCACCGCATGGGCGATGGCCTGTTCCCAGGGCGCGCTGTCCTGCTGCAGAAAGAAGGGCTGCGACTGCTGCAGGTAGTGCCTGGCCGGCCCGGGCAGCCGCAGCAGCGCGTACACATGGGCCAGCAGCTGGGCGGCATGGGCGCGATGGCTGGGCGTGCCGACGATCTTCCAGAAGTACATCGCGGCGTGCGCGGCCTGCAGCATCTCTTCGTCCTGCTCGGCCGTGCGCGGGCCGGACTCGGTCAGCGCCCAGGCGCGGTTGTTGGCCTGCGCGGCCAGCCGCTTCTGCCAGGCGACGGTTTCTTCGGGCGACGGGTGGTCGGACATGCGGGGCTCCTGGCAAGGCTACGGCGCTTGCGTGGGTTCGATCTCGGCGTAGATCTCCAGCAGGTTGCCGGAAATCGGCTTGACCATGGCGATGCGCTGCTCGAGCCCGCTGTCCCGCTCGGCGCGCAACGCGGCGGCCAGAT
>CAYUPF010000472.1:0-1589 GCA_964446545.1 uncultured Rubrivivax sp. | reverse complement strand
GCAGGCCGAGTTTGCGGCTGCGCTGGTGGGCGCTGGGTTGCCCCAGCCCTTTGCCGAACTGCTGGCCGATTCGGATGCCGGTGCGGCCAAGGGCGCACTCTTCGATGACAGCCGCGCACTCGGCGTGCTGATCGGCCGGCCGACGACACCGCTTGCCCAGGCCCTGAAGGCAGCGTTGTAGTCGGCGATCAGACCGGCTGGGTCGGCATCAGCGCCTCGTGATGCTGGTGCACAGCTTCGCGCACGATGTCCATCAGGCCGGCGCCGCCGGCATCGTCCAGGTACTCGAGCAGCGCGCGGCGCATGCGCGGCTCCCAGAACTTGCGCAGATGCTGGGCGATCTCGCGCTGGGCTTCTTCGCGGTCGGGCATCGCCTGGAAGAACTCGCCGATGCGGTTGGCCATGTGCACCAGGTTGTCAACGTGCATGGGGCGTCCCTCGTGTCGAAGCGGCCAGCGCGAGTCTTTCGGCAAAGGTATAGGCCACCAGCGTATCGCCGCGCACGAAGCCGGCCAGCGCCAGGCCGCACTGCGCTGCGGTCTGCACTGCCAGCGCCGTAGGCGCCGACACCGCGGCCAGCGTACCCACGCCGGCCATCGCTGTCTTCTGCACCATCTCGAAGCTGGCCCGACTGGTGATGCAGATGAAGCCCGCGCCGGCATCGATGCCGGCGCGCACCAGGGCGCCGATCAGCTTGTCCAGCGCGTTGTGGCGGCCGATGTCCTCGCGCACCAGTCGCACCTCACCGCTGGGCGCACACCAGGCAGCCGCGTGCGTGGCGCCAGTCAGCTGCTGCACCGCCTGCGACTGGCGCAGTTCGCGTTGTGCGCGCCCCAGCGCGTGCGCGCTGAACGTTCGCGCCGGCACTGGCGGCAGCGTGCGCCGTACCTGGCCCAGGTTGTCGGTGCCACACAAGCCGCAGCCGGTGCGCCCGGCCAAGGTGCGCCGTCGCTCCTTCAGCCGCCAGGCGCAGGCGGATGCCACCTGCAACTGCAGCTCGATGCCTTCAGGCACCGTCTGAAGCTCGATACCGTAGAGCTCGGCAGGACTGTCCAGCAGACCTTCGGTGAGGCCGAAGCCGAGCGCAAAGTCCTCCAGGTCGGCAGGGCTGGCCATCATCACGGCGTGCGAGATGCCATTGAACACCAGGGCCACCGGTACCTCGTCGGCCAGCCAGTCGGCCTGCGGCTGCGCGCGTGCGTCGCGCCAGGCCGTCACCTGCACTGGGCTCACACCCGGCGGCAGCAAAGGGGCGTCGATGGGTTTCATTCGCCCGCCTGCGCCAGCAGCTCGAGCTGCCGCTTGTTGAAGTCGGCGTACTCCCTTTGCCAGGCCGACAGCCCCCACACCGGCTGCGCCGTCTGCCCCCCGAGGAGGCTGCCCTCGGCTTGGGACGACCCGGCGCCGATGTCCGAGGGCTGCATCACCTTCGTCACCTGCACCGCCGTCACCTTGTATTCGGGGCAGTTGGTGGCCCAGTCCGAGCTGTCGGTGGTGATGACGTTGGCGCCCGACTCGGGGAAGTGGAAGGTGGTGTAGACCACGCCCGGCTGCACGCGGTCGCTCAAATCGGCGCGCAGCACCGTCTG
>CAYUPF010000471.1:0-1600 GCA_964446545.1 uncultured Rubrivivax sp. | reverse complement strand
TCTAGTGACTCGTGACCACGGGAATACCCGTAAGCAGCCTAGCCACCCAAGCCCTCCACCGCCTGGTAGGCGACGGCTACGCCCTGTTCGACGATGCGCGTCTTCCACGCATCGGTGTCGGTGTAGAAGGCGTCGCGGATCTGGCGCTTGATCTGCACGCGCTGCGAATGCGGCGCGTCGGGGTGGTTCTCCAGCCACTGGTCCGCACGCAGCGCCGCGGTCACCTGGTCGAAGGGCAGCGTGCCGTATTCCATGGCAATGCCGGTGTACTCGGCCTGCGCGCATTCCTGGCCCGCGGCCAGCCACATCAACCCGGTCAACAGCGCCGACTCGGACGAGCCGTCGTAGATCGAGGTCACTTCCTGGCCCCACCACTGGCGCGCGCGCGCGATGGCCGCGGTATCGTCTGGCCCGGCCCAGATGCGCTCGCCGTGGCCGCTGGGCCCTAAGCCGGTGTGAAGGTCGATCCAGCCCAGGCGCCGGCAGCGCCGGCCATGGTCCTGCAGCACGTGGCGCAGCGTCTGGTGGCTCCAGGTTGGGTTGCGTCCACCATAGAACAGCCCTTGCGGGTGTTCGTACTGACCACTCGAAATGACCGCCTGCAACGCCTTCTGCCCGTGTTCGGCGACGAACTGGGCCAACCCGGCATTGACCTCCGGCGTCGGCGGCCATTCGGCCGGCACGATCAGGTGCGCCAGCTGGTCGTAGGCGGCATTGCGCGGCAGCGGCCTGGAGAAGTCCTGGAAGTTGCGGTTCAGGTCGACGTTCTCGTGCGTGCTGCGGCGCAGCCACGAAAAGCCGTAGGGGTTGAGCGCGTGGATGTAGAGCACGGCCACGCCGGCACGGCCGGCCGCGGCCTGGAAGGCCGGGTCGGCGAGCAGTGCGTTCTGCACGCCCGAACCGCAATAGCCTTCGACACCGTGGCAGGCGCTGCTGACGATCAGCACCGACGCGGCGTCGGCGGCGCCGAAGCGGGCCACGTCCATGGCCAGTGTCTCGCCATCGCGCCCCAACAACGGGTGCGGGTGCGCCACCGGTTCCTGCCCGGCCGCCGTGGCGACGGCTATGAACTTGCGTCGCGCCTCGGCGTAACTCTGTGCGAAGTACGACGATGCTTTCACCCGCGGCGCCCTCAACGTGCGTTGCCGAGCCACTTTTCGGCCATGCGCACCCAGGCGGTGGCGCCCAGCGGGATCAGGTCGTCGTTGAAGTCGTAGCTCGGGTTGTGCAGCATGCACGGGCCCATGCCGTGGCCGCCTTCGCGGTGCGTGCCGTCGCCGTTGCCGATGAGGAAATAGCAGCCCGGCTTGGCCTGCAGGAAGTAGCTGAAGTCCTCGGAGCCCATCGTCGGCTCGAACTCGAGCACGTTGTCCGCGCCCACCACCTCGCCCAGCAGCTGGCGCGCGAATTCGGTCTCGGCCGGGTGGTTGACGGTGGACGGGTAGTTGCGCCGGAACTCGAATTCGCAGCCGGTTTCAAAGGCCGCGCAGGTGGCTTCGGCTATTGCTTTCATGCGCCGCTCGACCAGGTCCAGTGTCTCGGTGGTGAAGGTGCGCACCGTGCCCTGGATCTCGCAGCTGTCGGGCACCACGTTGGTGGC
>CAYUPF010000470.1:0-1607 GCA_964446545.1 uncultured Rubrivivax sp. | reverse complement strand
GCACAACGACCTGTTCGGCGCCACGCTCGATTTCGCCTGGGCCAACCCGGCCACCGCGCGCGGCCACGTGCAGGCCGGCAAGATGAAGGTGCTGGCCATCGCCGGCACGCGCCGCGTGTCGATCATGCCGCAGGTGCCGACCTTCGCCGAACAGGGCTTCGCCGGCTTCGACATCGACAGCTGGATCGGCGTCTATGCGCCGGCGAATCTGTCGGACTACATCCAGACCGCCTGGGTCACGGCGCTGCGCGAGATCAGCGCGATGCCGGATGTCTCGCAGCGCCTGATCGCCTTCGGCTTCGAGCCGCTGGGCAACACGCCGGCGCAGTTCGCCGAGCGCTACCAGGCCGACTACCCGCGCATGGCCGAGCTGATCAAGGCCGCCGGCGTCACCGCGCAATGAAGAGGCAGCGATGAATGCGCGCGTGATCCCCATCGAGCCCGATACCGGTACCGCCTACGGCCGGCCGAAACCCACCTACCGCACGGAGCTGGCCGAGGTGGGCGCCGGCACGCCGATGGGCGAGCTGATGCGGCGCTACTGGCACCCGGTCGGCATGGCGGCCGACGCCACCGACACGCCGCGCAAGCTGCGCGTGCTGGGCGAGGACCTGATCCTGTTCCGCGACGGCCAGGGTCGCCCTGGCTTGCTATACCCGCACTGCGCGCACCGCGGCGCGTCGCTGTACTACGGCAAGGTCGACGCGCAGGGCATCCGCTGCTGCTACCACGGCTGGCTCTTCGACGTGCAGGGGCATTGCCTGGAACAGCCCTGCGAGCCCGAAGGCGGGCGCGCGCGCGGCCGGCGCCGCCAGCCCTGGTACCCGGTGCAGGAACAGTACGGGCTGATCTGGGCCTACATGGGCCCGCCGGAGAAGAAGCCGGTGCTGCCGCGCTACGAGTGCATGGAGACGCTGGACGAGGGCGAGTTCCTCGAGGCCGACGACTCCAGCATCGGCGGCGGCGGGCCGCAGATCATCCCCTGCAACTGGCTGCAGCACTACGAGAACCTGGTCGACCCCTTCCACGTCGTCATCCTGCATTCCAGCTTCAGCGGCACGCAGTTCGTCAAGGAGATGGCGGTGATGCCGGAAGTGCACTGGGAAGTGCAGCCGCTGAGCGTGCGCACGGTCTCGCACCGCACGCTGGCCGACGGCCGGCGGCTGCGCCGCATCAGCGAGGCCGGTCTGCCGACGCTGCGCGTGATCCCGAGCCCGCGGCTGGGGCGCTTCGGCCGCGTCGAATCGCTGGGCTGGGTGCTGCCGATCGACGACCACAGCTTTCGCATCTACGTCGTCGGCCGCGTGCGCGAGGCCGGCGAGCTGCGCCGCATGCGCACGCGCATGAACGGCAAGCTGTGGGAGGAGATGAGCGAGGAGGAACACCGTCTGTACCCGAACGATGTCGAGGCGATGGTCGGCCAGGGTGCGATCGCCAAGCATTCCGAGGAGCATCTGGTCACCTCGGACAAGGGCATCGTGATGCTGCGCCGGCTGCTGCAGGCACAGCTGCAGGCGGTGGCCGAGGGGCGCGATCCGGCGGGAGTGAGCTTCGACCCTGACGCGCCGCCGGTGATGTTTACGGCGGGGAACTGGCTGGCGGAGTGA
>CAYUPF010000469.1:0-1644 GCA_964446545.1 uncultured Rubrivivax sp. | reverse complement strand
CTCGCACTCGGCAGCTGGCGCAGCTTGGGCGGGCGCTTCGGGCTCTTGCGGCACAGCTTGCGGCACAACTTGCGCGCGCAACTTGGCGTTGGGGGCCAGCACCCCATGGAACCGGATCAAATGCAGCCTCGGCCGCGGAACCAGCGCCGCCAGCCGCTGCATGAACTCCAACGGCGACATCGCCAAGTGCGTGGTGCCGTCGCGCCAGGCTGTCTTCAGCTTGAGCACCACCTGGCCAGCAGCGTTGGTTTGCACACGTTCGTTGGCCAGCGCCGGGCGGGTGATGTAGCGACACAGTTGCTCCAGCGCCTGCCGCTCGTCGGCCGCGCAGCGCACCGCCGCGTGCAGGCTGAAGCCGTTGTTGTCGGCGCACAGGTTGTGCTTGAAGTCCGTCTGCCTGGGCATTGCACCCTGCAGCGTCAGCACCTTTTGCCCGGCACGCGGGCCAAAGGCGATGCGGTAAGTACACGCGGCGGCCTGCAGCGGCCTGAGCACGCGGGCCTCATCTGAATCGCCGTCGTTGTCGGCCATGTACGTTTGGCCTTGCTCTTCGACCAACGCACCCCGACGGGTGAGCAGCTTCATCGTGCGGGTGATGATCTTGTGCAACACCGCCTGCAGCGCTTCATCGCTCGGTGCAGCCACCTCGACGAAGACCGGTTCACCGTCGCCACTGCGCCGGTACACGCCGTCCAGCACCAGGCAGTGCAGGTGAATGTTGAGATTGGCCGCCGAGCCGAAGCGTTGGATCAGCGTGACCGCGCCGCTGTCGGCTTCGCCGGCCGTGAGCCCGGCCTGCCCGAGCAGGTGGCGGGTGATCACGCGGTGCACCACCTTCAGCACGGGCGTCACCAGCTTGGGCTGTGCGGCCAGCAGCAGGCGTAGGGGGATGGGCAGCGACAGCACCCACTGGCGCACCGGCACGCGGGGGATGACGTGGTCCACCAGGTGCGCCGCCGTCTGTGCCATGCGCCGAGCGCCGCACGACGGGCAAAAGCCGCGCCGCTTGCAGCTGAACGCGACCAGCTTGTCGTGGCCGCAGTCGCCGCAGCGCAGGCGCAGGAATCCGTGGGCCAGGATGCCGCATTCGAGGAAGGCGTCGAACTCGTCCTTCACGAACTGCGGCAGCTCGGCGCCGGCAGCCGCCTCGGCCTGCGCGAAGAAGGTCGCGGCATGCTGCTGCACCAGGCGGTACAGCGTGGTCTGCTCGGGGCGGTGGCGCTCGTAGTGGACCGACGCACCATCCGGCGCACGTTGCGGCTGTCGGCCGATGGCTTGCACGCGTGGCTCCCGAGGTTGTGACCTCGGACGGTCTCAAGCCGCGCGCGGCGTGGCAATCGCCCTCAGGGGCGCCTACCTGTGGGTGCCTGCTTCCAGGTGTCTACTTGCTGGTGAGGCCCTCTTGGTCGCCTGGCTACCGGCGCGCCAGCACCGGCGCCAGCGCCGTGCCGGTGTGCGTGCCGGCCTCGACCACCTGCTCCGGCGTGCCCGCCAGCACCACGCGCCCGCCCTCGCCGCCGCCTTCGGGCCCCAGGTCGATAACCCAGTCGGCCTCGGCGACCACGTCCAGGTCGTGTTCGATCACGACGACGCTGTGGCCGCCGTCGACCAGCCGGTGCAGCACGCGGATCAGCTTCTCCACGT
>CAYUPF010000468.1:0-1648 GCA_964446545.1 uncultured Rubrivivax sp. | reverse complement strand
CCCCCCGCGTCAGAATAGTTGTCGCCTCCATAGATCAACCCAGGGGGCGGCGATGAAGGACGGACTTGGCTCGATACGGACAGGCATTCAAGGACAAGGCTGTAGCGAGGTTGCTGCCGCCGGAGAGCGCGTCACTGGACGTGGTCTCGCGCGAGGTCGGTGTTGGAGTGGGGACCCTGGAGCGATGGCGGGAGGATGCGCAGTCCAGGCCCGCCCGAGGGCGGGCCTGGACTGCGGGCGCGCGGCTTGAGGCCGTGATCACCACGGCGGCCATGAACGAGGCTGCCAAGAGCGCTTGGTGCCGCGAGCACGGCGTCTTCCCGGCCGATCTGGACAAGTGGCGCGCGAGCTGTACCACGGCGCTGGCGGACCCCGAGGACGCGCGCGCCAGCCCGCAGGCCACGCGTGCTGACCGCAAGCGCATCAAGGAGCTCGAACGCGACCTGCTGCGCAAGGACCGTGCGCTGGCCGAGACAGCGGCGCTGCTGGTCCTGTCAAAAAAAGTCGCGGCGATCTTCAACAAGGGCGAGGACGAATGATCGGCCTCGAAGATCGCCAAGCCCTGGCCCAGGACATCGCCACGGCCCGCGCCGATGGCTCGAGGCTGCAGCCTGCCTGCGAGATCGCCGGCATCGATATGCGCACCCTGCAGCGCTGGAAGGCCCAGGAAGGCCTCAGCGTGGGCGATGGCAGGCCGCAGGCGGTGCGACCTGCCCCTGAGCACGCCTTGAGCCCCCAGGAGCGCGCTGCGCTGCTGGCAGTGGCCAACGAGCCGCGCTTTGCCGCCGTGCCGCCGGCGCGCATCGTGCCCATGCTGGCCGACGAGGGCGTGTACCTGGGCAGCGAGTCCAGCATGGCACGAGTGCTGCGCGCGCACGGCCAGAACGCCCGCCGGGGTCGTGCCAAGGCGCCCAAGGCGACACGACCACCGACCACCCACATCGCCACTGCCCCGGGCCAGGTCTGGTGCTGGGACATGACGTACCTGCCGGCCAACGTCATGGGCCGCTGGTTCCACCTGTACCTGATCCTGGACCTGTACAGCCGCAAGATCGTGGGCGCCGAGGTGCACGACAGTGACGATGCCGACCATGCCGCGCACCTGGTGCGCAGCACCGCGCTGGCCGAGGGCATTGCCACCATGCTGACCAAGCCGGTGCTCCACGGGGACAACGGCTCGACCCTGAAGGCCACGACAGTGCTGGCGATGCTGTACTGGCTGGGCGTCGAACCCTCGTACTCGCGCCCGCGCGTCAGCGACGACAACGCCTACGCCGAGTCGCTGTTCCGCACCGCCAAGTACCGGCCGGAGTTCCCGAGCAAGGGCTTCGCCAGCCTGGACGAGGTTCGGGCCTGGGCAGCTGAATTCGTGCGTTGGTACAACCTCGACCACCGCCACAGCGGCATCCGCTACGTCAGCCCGCAGCAGCGTCATGCCGGCGACGACCAGGCCATCCTGCAAGCACGGCATGAGCTGTACAGGCAGGCCCGGGACGCGCACCCGGCGCGCTGGTCCGGCAACACGAGGAACTGGTCGTACATCGATGCGGTCACCCTCAACCCGGAGCGCGATGCGGTGGTCAGGATGGCCGCTGACGCTCAACATACTCAGCCCAAGGCTGCGTGACTGACGCGACAACTACCTTGA
>CAYUPF010000467.1:0-1662 GCA_964446545.1 uncultured Rubrivivax sp. | reverse complement strand
GCCGCTTCCATGAACTGTGGTCGCTGCGCATGTGCACCTGGATGGGCAAAGGCAACGACCCGCGCTACACGCCGACCACCTGCTTCGAGACCTTCCCCTTTCCTGCCGGCCTGTCGCCTGCCGACACCGCGCACCAGCGCACCGAGGCGCTCGACGGCGGCGTGCTGATGCCGGCCGATCTGTCGGCCGACATCAGGCCCAAGGCCGAAGCCATCGCCGCGGCCGCGAAGCGGCTGGTCGCGCTGCGCGACGCGTGGCTGAACCCGCCCGAGTGGACCGAGCGCGTCCCCGAGGCCGTGCCGCTGGGCATGGACCATTCGCCTTACCCGGACCGCATCGTCGCCAAGCCCGGCTTCGAGAAGGAACTCGCCAAACGCACGCTGACGAATCTGTACAACCAGCGCCCGGCCTGGCTCGTGCAGGCGCATGCCGCGCTCGACGCCGCCGTCGCTGCGGCCTACGGCTGGGCCGACTACACGCAGGCCATGCCCGACGACGAGATCCTGCGCCGGTTGCTGGCGCTGAACCTGCAACGTGCCGCTGCGGGCTAGACTGCGCGCCGAAGCTGCCAGCGCTTACTGGAGTCACGCCATGGGAGTTGCCGCCGAGAAACTGCGCATGTCCGCCCAGGACTTCCTCGCCTGGGATGCGACGCAGACCGCGCGCCACGAGTTCATCGCCGGCGAGGTGTTCGCCATGGCCGGCGCCGGCGAAGCGCACGTGACGGTGGCGCTGAACGTGGCGATGGCTCTGCGTCAGCACCTGGCCGGCACGCCCTGCCGCACCTTCATCACCGACATGAAGCTGCGCGTCGAGGCAGCCGACGCCTTCTTCTACCCCGACGTGATGGTCAGCTGCAGCGCCACCGACGCCGCCGACCCGATGGTCAAGCGCGATCCGGTGCTGCTGGTCGAGGTGCTGTCGCCGGCGACCGCGGCCTATGACCGCGGCGACAAGTTCGCCGCCTACCGCAAACTGGCCGGCCTGCGCGAATACCTGCTGGTGGACACCGAGTCGCAGCGCTGCGACCTGTATCGCAAGGGCGAGCACGGGCTGTGGGTGCTGCACCCCTTCGAGCCCGGACAGGCGCTGCGGCTGGAGTCGGTGGCGCTCGACCTGCCGGCGGCGCAGCTGTGGGCCGAGGTGCCGGCTGCGCAGGCTTGAGCAACGATCCAAGCTACTGGATATGGCGGCGCGACGCAAGAACGCACGACGGACGACTGTCGTTGCCCGTCTGATGTGCGGCTCCGCCGTGGGTTCTTTTGGCTGCGGCCGGGGCTGTGCCCCTTAACTTCCGCCTGGGGCGGAAGTTAGCCTTCGCCGAAGAACGGACAAGCTCGCTGCGCTCGGGGCCTTACAGGCCCGCGGCCGCGCGCAGCGCGGCCGCCTTGTCCGTTCTCTCCCAGCTGAACTCGGGTTCGGCGCGGCCGAAGTGACCGTAGGCGGCGGTCTTCTCGTAGATCGGGCGCAGCAGGTCCAGCATCTGGATGATGCCCTTGGGCCGCAGGTCGAAGTGCTCGGCCACCAGCGCCGACAGCTTGTCGTCGCTGATGGCGCCGGTGCCTTCGGTGTAGACCGTGATGTTCATCGGCTTGGCCACGCCGATCGCATAGGCCACCTGGATCTGGCACTGCTTGGCCAGGCCCGCGGCGACGATGTTCT
>CAYUPF010000466.1:0-1668 GCA_964446545.1 uncultured Rubrivivax sp. | reverse complement strand
CCGGCAAAGCGCGCGAAGTAGCGGTCGATGTAGTCGCGCGCCGCCTTCTGCTCGATGCCCAGCGCCTGCGCCAGCCCGAAGGCGCCCATGCCGTAGATCAGGCCGAAGTTGATGGTCTTGGCATAACGCCGCTGCTCGGGGCCGACCTCGGCCAGCGGCAGTGCGAAGACCTCGGCCGCGGTGGCGCGGTGGATGTCCTCGCCGGCGGCGAAAGCCGAGCGCATGCCCTCGTCGCCGCTGATGTGCGCCATCAGCCGCAGCTCGATCTGCGAATAGTCCGCCGACACGATCTTGTGCCCCGGCGGCGCGACGAAGGCCTCGCGCACGCGCCGGCCCTCCGGCGTGCGGATCGGGATGTTCTGCAGGTTCGGGTCGTTGCTGGCCAGCCGGCCGGTGACGGCCACCGCCTGCGCATAGTTGGTGTGCACGCGGCCGGTGGCCGGATTGACCATCAGCGGCAGCTTGTCGGTGTAGGTGCCTTTGAGCTTGGCGAGGCTGCGGTGTTCGAGCATGCACTTGGGCAGCGGGTGGTCCTCGGCCAGCTTCTCCAGCACCTCCTCGTCGGTGCTGGGCGCGCCGCTGGCGGTCTTCTTCACCACCGCCAGCCCGAGCTTGCCGAACAGGATCTCGCCGATCTGCTTCGGGCTGCCCAGGTTGAAGGGCTGCCCGGCCAGCTCGTAGGCCTGCTGCTCCAGCGCCACCATGCGCTCGCCCAGGTCCTTGCTCTGCTGCGCGAGGCGCTGCGCGTCGATGAGCACGCCGTGGCGCTCGATGCGCTGCAGCACCTGGCAGGTGGGCATCTCGATGTGCTCGTAGACGAAGCGCAGCTTGCTATCGGCCTCGATCCGCGGCCACAGCGTCTGGTGCACCTGCAGCGTCATCTCGCTGTCTTCGCCGGAGTACTGGGCGGCCTTGTCCACGTCCACCTGGCCGAAGGGGATCTGGTGCGCGCCCTTGCCGCACAGGTCCTCGTAGCTCAGCCCCTTGCGGCCCAGGTGGCGCTCGGCCAGGCTTTCCAGGCCGTGCGGCTTGTGCGCCTCGAGCACGTAGCTCTGCAGCAGCGTGTCGTGCGTGTAGCCGCGCACGGCGATGCCTTGATTGGCGAACACATGCAGGTCGTACTTGATGTTCTGCCCGACCTTGGCGGCGCTGCCGTCCTCCAGCCAGGGACGCAGGCGCTGCAGCACCTCGTCGCGCGGCAGCTGTTCGGGCGCGCCGGGATAGTCGTGGCGCAGCGGCAGGTAGGCGGCGATGCCGGGCTGCGTGGCAAAGGACAGGCCGACGATCTGCGCGCGCATGCCGTCCAGCGAATCGGTCTCGGTGTCCAGCGCCACGCGTTCGGCCGAGCGGATCTGCTGCAGCCAATGTTCGAAGCGCGGCCAGTCGAGCACGGTCTCGTACTCGCGCGGCAGTTCGGTGGCGGGTGGCGCTGACGGCGCCTCGGCGGCGCGCTCTTCCAGTTCCTTGCGCCAGGTGCGAAAGCCATAGCGCGCGAAGAACTCCAGCAGCCCCGGCTGGTCGACCTCGCGCAGTGCCAGCGCTTGCAGTGCCGGCCAGCCCGGCAGCTGCGCCGACAGGTCGCAGTCGGTGCGCACCGTCACCAGCAAGCGGCCGGTGGGCAGCCAGTCCAGCGCCTTGCGCAGGTTGTCGCCGATGGCGCCCTTGATG
>CAYUPF010000465.1:0-1690 GCA_964446545.1 uncultured Rubrivivax sp. | reverse complement strand
CGGCTGCTGGGCATCTCGCGCGCCACGCTGTACCAGAAGCTGCCGGCGGCCACGCACAATGAGGTATCACAACCAGGAGACTGAACATGCAACGCATCGGATTCATCGGCGCATCGGGAATGATGGGCCACGGCATGGCGAAGAACCTGCTGGCCAAGGGCCATCCGCTGGCGCTGACCGTGCACCGCAATGCCGAGCGCGTGGCCGACCTGCTGGCCGCGGGTGCGACGCAGGCCGGCTCGGCCAAGGCCCTGGCCGCGGGCAGCGACATCGTCTTCCTGTGCGTCACCGGCTCGCCGCAGGTGGAGGCCGCGGTGCTGGGTGCCGACGGCCTGCTGGCGGGCGCAGCGAAGGGGCTGATGATCGTCGACACCTCGACCAGCGAGCCCGACTCCACCGCCAAGCTGCGCGAGCTTTGCGCCGCCCAGGGCGTGCGCTACATCGACACGCCGCTGGCGCGCACGCCGGTGGAGGCTGAAGCCGGCAAGCTGAACGTGATGGTCGGTGCCGATGCGGCCGACTTCGCCACGTTGGAGCCGGTGCTGCGCTGCTTCGCCGAGAACGTGTTCCACGTCGGCGGCCCCGGCGCCGGCCACATCATCAAGCTGCTGAACAACTTCATCGCGCAGGCCATGTGCACGTCGATCGCCGAGGCCTTCGCCGTCGGCCAGCGCGCCGGCATCGACCCGAACAAGCTGGTCGAGCTGGTGTCGGCCGGGCTGGTGAACTCCGGCATCTTCCAGGTCATGGCCAAGACGCTGAAGGGAGACCTGGGCGGCATGAAGTTCGAGTTGAACAACGCGCGCAAGGACGTGCGCTACTACACCCACCTGGCCGAGAACCTGGGCGCGCCCTCGGTGGTGGGCGAGGCGGTGCACCAGTCGCTGGTGCTGGCCTGTGCGCTGGGCCATGGGGAGAAGTTCGTGCCTTCGCTGGTCGAGGCGCAGGAGCAGTTGACCGGGGCGAAGCTGGTGCCGCGCTGAGACGGCGTCGCATATTGTCTGGTTTTTGGACGATCTGTTTGCGAGTTTCACTACCAGTGACTTGAAGTCGGACGCTTCTGGCTCGGCTCGGCCTTGATCGAGCCCATATCGGACCCCAAGAACGCCCGAATCCAAGGGTTAGCACTTATCTGGTGCGATATGGCATGGGCGTTGCATTGATGTGCCCCATCCTGCGGCGTGCTCATGGCCGCGCATTCCCCACTGAAGGAGACAGCCCGTGATCCGACCCACCATTTCCTGGCTTGCTGCCGCCTCGCTGGCAGCCACGCTGACGGCGCTGCCGTTCAGCGCCGCTTTCGCCCAGAACAAGGGCGAAGTGAAGATCGCGCTGATCGCCAGCAAGAGCGGCCCGCTGGAAGCCTATGCCAAGCAGACCATCGTCGGCTTCAACCTGGGGCTGGAATACGCCACCGGCGGCACGATGACGGTCAACGGCAAGAAGCTGGTGGTCATCGAGAAGGACGACCAGGGCAAGCCCGACGTGGGCAAGAACCTGCTGGCCCAGGCCTATGCCGACGACAAGGTGGACATCGCCGTCGGCCCGACCGCCAGCCCGGTGGCGCTGGCGATGCTGCCGGTGGCCGAGGAATACAAGAAGATCCTGCTGGTGGAGCCGGCGGTGGCCGATTCGATCACCGGCGACAAGTGGAACAAGTACATCTTCCGCACCGGCCGCAACAGCAGCC
>CAYUPF010000464.1:0-1715 GCA_964446545.1 uncultured Rubrivivax sp. | reverse complement strand
ATCGTCATCATGCTCGCCGGCCTGGCGGCGACGCTGACCCTGCCGCTGGAGCGCTACCCCGACATCGCGCCGACGCGCATCTCCATCAACACCAGCTACCCCGGCGCCTCGGCCAAGACCATCGAGGACTCGGTGACGCAGATCATCGAGCAGAACCTGAAGGGCATCGACGGGTTGCTGTCGATCGAGTCGACCAGCAACGCCTCGGGCGATGCCCGAAGCCAGCTCAGCTTCGTCGCCGGCACCGACCCCGACACGGCGCAGATGCAGGTGCAGAACAAGGTGCAGCAGTCGGTGTCGCGGCTGCCGCAGGCGGTGCAGGCGCAGGGCGTGCGCGTCACCAAGGCCGGCACCGACCTGCTGATGGTGGTGACGCTCAACAGCGACGACCCGGGCGTCACCTCGGCCGACATGGGCGACTACCTGCAGAGCACGCTGGTGGACATCATCAGCCGCATCGAGGGCGTCGGCGACGTCAACGTGTTCGGCTCCGGCTACGCCATGCGCATCTGGCTGGACCCGGCGCAGCTGCAGCGCTACGCGCTGGTGCCGGGCGACATCCGCAGCGCGCTGCTGGCGCAGAACACCGAGGTCTCGGCCGGCCAGATCGGCGCGCTGCCGTCGCCCGAGGGCCAGCGGCTCACCGCCATCGTCACCGCCCGTGCCAAGCTGCAGACGGCCGAGGAGTTCCGCGACATCGTGCTGCGCGTGCGGCCCGACGGCTCGGCGCTGCGCCTGGGCGACGTGGCGCGCGTCGAGCTGGGCCGCGACAGCTACACCACCAACATCCGCACCAGCGGACGCACGGCCGCCGGCATGGCCATCTTCCCGGCCAGCGGCGCCAACGCACTGGTGACGGCCGACGCCGTGAAAACCAAGCTCGACGAACTGGCGCCCTTCTTCCCGCCCGGCATGAAGGCCTCCATCACCTTCGACACCACGCCCTTCGTGCGCGTGTCCATCGAGGGCGTGGTGAAGACGCTGATCGAGGCCATGGTGCTGGTGGTCGCGATCATGTACCTGTTCATGCAGAACCTGCGCGCCACGCTGATCCCCGCCATCGCCGTGCCGGTGGTGATGCTGGGCACCATGGGCGTGCTGGCGGTGGCGGGCTTCTCGATCAACACGCTGACGATGTTCGGCCTGGTGCTGGCCATCGGCCTGCTGGTGGACGACGCCATCGTCGTGGTCGAGAACGTCGAGCGGCTGATGCGCGAGGAAGGCCTGTCGCCGCGCGATGCCACCCGGCGCAGCATGGGCGAGATCAGCGGCGCGCTGGTGGGCATTGCCGTGGTGCTGTCGGCGGTGTTCATCCCGATGGCCTTCTTCGGCGGCTCCACCGGCGTCATCTACCGCCAGTTCAGCATCACCGTGGTCAGCGCGATGGTGCTGTCGGTGCTGGTGGCGATGAGCCTGTCGCCGGCGCTGTGCGCAACCTTGCTCAAGCCGGTGCACAAGGGCGAGCACGCCGCCCACGGCGGCCCGCTCGGGCCGCTGCTGGACCGCTTCTTCGGCGGCTTCAACCGGCTCTTCGACCGCTTCACCGAGCG
Source organism: uncultured Rubrivivax sp. (assembly GCA_964446545.1). Taxonomy (GTDB): domain Bacteria; phylum Pseudomonadota; class Gammaproteobacteria; order Burkholderiales; family Burkholderiaceae_C; genus Rubrivivax. The sequence continues at coordinate 165 of CAYUPF010000464.1, read as the reverse complement.
CTACGTCAAGCGGGTCGGCTGGCTGTCGGCGCGGGCCTGGCGCAGCTTCGCGGTGTTCCTGCTGCTCATCGCCGGCACCGCGGCGCTGTACCGCACGCTGCCCACCAGCTTCCTGCCCGACGAGGACCAGGGCGGCCTGCAGATCCAGGTGCGCATGGCGCCGGG
>CAYUPF010000463.1:0-1719 GCA_964446545.1 uncultured Rubrivivax sp. | reverse complement strand
ATCGGCCTGCACCCGCGCGACATGAGCCGCATCGTCGAAGCGATGCAGCGGCTGCGCGATGCCGGCAACACGCTGGTGGTGGTGGAGCACGACCCGGCGGTGATGCTGGCGGCCGACCGGCTGATCGACATGGGCCCGGGCCCGGGCGAGCGCGGCGGGCAGATCGTCTTCGACGGTGTGCCCGACGATGCGCGCCGCGCCGACACGCTGACCGGCGCCTACCTCGGTGCGCGCAAGCAGGTGGGCATCGGCTTGCGGCGCATGATCAACGACGCCACGCCGAAGCTCATTCTCGAAGGCGTGCGCGAGCACAACCTGAAGAACGTGACGGTATCGCTGCCGCTGCAGCGCCTGGTGGTGGTGACGGGCGTGTCGGGTTCGGGCAAGAGCACGCTGGTGCAGGACGTGCTGTACCCGGCGCTGGCGCGCCACTTCGGCAAGGCCACGGAAAGTCCCGGCGAGCACGACCGGCTGCTCGGCGCCGACTGGCTGAGCGACGCGGTCTTCGTCGACCAGAGCCCGATCGGCAAGACCGCGCGCTCCAACCCGGCCAGCTACGTCGGCGCCTGGGACGAGATCCGCAAGCTCTTCGCCGATGCGCCGGTCGCGCGCGAGCGCAGCTACACGGCCGGCATGTTCAGCTTCAATGCCGGCGATGGGCGCTGCCCGACCTGCGGCGGTTCGGGCTTCGAGCACGTGGAGATGCAGTTCCTAAGCGACGTCTACCTGCGCTGCCCCGACTGCGACGGCCGGCGCTTCCGCGCCGAGATCCTGGACGCGAAGATCGTGCGCGGCCCACGCCAGCTGTCGGTGGCCGACGTGCTGGAACTCACCGTCAACGAAGCGGCCACGCTGTTCCGCGACGACCGTGAGGTCATCGCCCGGCTGCAACCGATCGTCGATGTCGGCCTGGACTACGTGCGCCTGGGCCAGCCGGTGCCCACGCTGTCGGGCGGCGAGGCGCAGCGGCTGAAGCTGGCAGGCTTCCTGGCCGAGGCCGCTTCGGGGCCGCGCCAGCCGGCCGCGAAGAAGGGCCAGCTGTTCCTGTTCGACGAACCGACCACCGGGCTGCACTTCGACGACATCGCCAAGCTGATGCGCGCGCTGCGCAAGCTGCTCGACGCCGGACATTCGCTGATGATCATCGAGCACAACCTCGACGTGGTGCGCGCGGCCGACTGGATCGTCGACCTCGGCCCCGAAGGCGGCGAGGCCGGTGGCGAGGTGGTGTGCTGCGGCACGCCCGAGGACGTCAAGGCGCATGCCGCGTCGTTCACAGGCCGGGCGCTGCGCGACTATGAGCGCAGTCTGGGGCTGGGCGAACATCGCGTCGAAGAAGGCCAGCCGCTGCAATGGCTGGTCAAGGCGCAGCGCGCGGCACGCCAGGTGATCGATGAGTCGATACGCATCGTCAACGCGCACGAGCACAACCTGAAGAACCTGAGCGTGGACATTCCGCGCGGCAAGTTCAGCGTCATCACCGGCGTGTCGGGTTCGGGCAAGAGCACTCTCGCCTTCGACATCCTGTTCAACGAGGGGCAGCGGCGCTACCTGGAATCGCTGAACGCCTATGCGCGCAGCATCGTGCAGCCGGCGGGACGGCCCGAGGTGGATGCGGTCTACGGCATTCCGCCGACAGTGGCCATCGAGCAGCGCCTGAGCCGCGGCGGGCGCAAGAGCACGGTGGCCACCACCACCGAGGTCTGGCATTTCCTGCGC
>CAYUPF010000462.1:0-1731 GCA_964446545.1 uncultured Rubrivivax sp. | reverse complement strand
GTGCAGCCGAAGCGCGCGCGGAAGGCGCGGCTGAAGTGCGCGGCATCGTTGAAGCCGCAGCCGTAGGCGATCTCGCTGATGCTGCGCGCCGCCAGCGCCGGGTCGCACAGCTCGCGCCGCGCCGCCTCGAGCCGCTGCGCCCAGATCCAGTCCGACAGCGAGCAGGCCTCGCCGCCCCAGGCACGGTACAGCGTGCTCGGCGACAGCCGCAGCCGCGCGGCGATCTCGGCCACGCCGAAGTCCGGGTCGCGCAGCCGCTCGCGTACCAGCGCCTTGATCTGCTCACGGTGCAGGGCCGTCAGCTGCGACACCGGCGCGCGCCGCGCCGCCGGCAGCGCCGACAGCCCGGCGATGAGGATCTGCGACACGCTGTCGGCCACGGCCGTGGCCGACTCGGGCGCCAGCGTGCCGATGTCGGCGGCCAGCGTGCTGATCATGTTGATCATCAGGTGGCCGGCGCCGCTGGCGCCGCTGACGCGCGTGGCCGTCAGCCTGTCGGTGTCGCGCAGCGCGGTGCGCAGCGTCGGCCCGGGCAGCATCAGCACGATCTGCTGGAACGGCCGGTCGAAGCGCAGCGTGTAGGGCCGCGTGCTGTCGTACAGCGCAAAGTCGCCGGGCGCGAGCATGGCATCGCGCCCGTCCTGCGAAACCACGCCCTGCCCCTGCGTCTGGATGCTGACCAGGAAGTAGTCCTCGCTGGCGCGCGCGATCCTCGCCGGCGTGCGCCGCACCGTCTGCGCGGTGGCGGTGACGCGCGACAGCTCCAGCGTCGCCAGCCGGTCGGCGACGATCTCGCCGTCGATGGCCCGCTCGCCGGCCGGCGCATCGCATTCCAGCTGCACGTAGGTGTCGCACACCAGGTCGGTCCAGAAGGCGACGCGCTGGGCGGGCTCGACGCTGGCGGTGGTGACGACACGCTGCATGGGGCGCAGCATAGGCAAGACGCGGCCGCCGCGCCAGTGCGCCAGCGGCTTTCACGGCGGCTGCGTGTGTCAGTCAAGTCAGGCGCCACGCGCAGGCAAGCCCCGCGGCGCCGCAGTTCCTAGCATGTCGGCCACCCCTTCGATGGAGAACCCCATGCCCGTCACCCACCCCAAATTCATCGCCGCCGCGGTGCAGGCCGCACCGGTGTTCCTGGACCTGGACGCGTCGGTCGACAAGGCCATCGCGCTGATCGCCGAAGCCGCCGCCCAGGGCGCGAAGCTGATCGCCTTCCCCGAGACCTGGCTGCCCGGCTACCCCTGGTTCATCTGGCTGGACTCGCCCGCCTGGGGCATGCAGTTCATCCAGCGCTACCACGACCACTCGCTGGTCTACGGCAGCGAGCCGGCCGAGCGGCTGGCGCAGGCGGCGAAGCAGCATGCCATCACCGTGGTCATGGGCCACAGCGAAAAACACGGCGGCAGCCTGTACATGGGCCAGTGGATCATCGGCCCCGACGGCGAGACCATCGCCATGCGGCGCAAGCTCAAGCCCACGCACGTGGAGCGCACCGTGTTCGGCGAAGGCGACGGCAGCGATCTGGCGGTGCACGACACGCCGCTGGGCCGCGTCGGCGCGCTGTGCTGCTGGGAACACCTGCAGCCGCTGTCCAAGTACGCGATGTACGCGCAGAACGAGCAGGTGCACGTCGCGGCATGGCCCAGCTTCTCGCTGTACCGCGGCGGCGCCTATGCGCTGGGGCCGGAGGTGAACAACGCCGCCAGCCGAATCTATGCGGTCGAGGGCCAG
>CAYUPF010000461.1:0-1742 GCA_964446545.1 uncultured Rubrivivax sp. | reverse complement strand
TGCGCGAGTCGGGCTGCAAAGCGCAAAGAACTGGTCGGGGTGAGAGGATTCGAACCTCCGGCCTCTACGTCCCGAACGTAGCGCTCTACCAGGCTAAGCTACACCCCGATGGGGCCAGCGCCAAGGCTGGCCTCGCGGCCGGCTCGCTCAGAACGAGCGGTGCACCGACCGAACGCATAATTCTAGCAGAGCGTCGCGGGCTGTCGACGACGGCAGTACGCGCAGGCAGTTATGTGCCTGGTCGGCTTCGAGCTGCGCCACGGCTCGTGTCGCGTCCAGTGCGCCAGTGCGGCGTACCACGTCGACGATCTGCGGCAGTCCCTGCACCTCGCCGTGTTCGATGGCGTGGCGGATCAGTTCGCGCTCGGCCTCGGTGCCTCGCTCCATCGCGATCAGCAGCGGCAGCGTGGGTTTGCCTTCGCGCAGATCGTCGCCGACGTTCTTGCCCAGCGCGTGCGGGTTGCCTTCGTAGTCCAGCAGGTCGTCGACGAGCTGGAAGGCCGTGCCTAGCGAACGACCGTAATTGGCGCAGCATTCCTCGGTCTCGAGGTCGACCCCGGCCAGTACCGCGCCCAGGCGGGCACTGGCTTCGAAGAGCTTGGCGGTCTTGAAGCGGATGACACGCAGATAGTCCGGTACCGACAGGTCGGCGTCGTGGATGTTCATCAACTGCAACACTTCGCCTTCGGCAATGACGTTGGTGGCGTCGGCCAGCACTTCGAGCACGCGCATGCGGTTCACCGACACCATCATCTGGAAGGCGCGGGAATAGAGGAAATCGCCGACCAGCACGCTGGCCGCATTGCCGAACATCGCGTTGGCCGTCTGGCGGCCGCGGCGCATCGAGGATTCGTCCACGACATCGTCGTGCAGCAAGGTGGCGGTGTGGATGAACTCGACGATGGCAGCCAGTTCATAGCGTTCACGGCCCTCGAAACCCAGCGCTTGCGCAAACAGCAGCACCAGGCGAGGACGGATGCGTTTGCCGCCGGCGCTGATGATGTAGTGGGAGATCTGGTCGATCAGTGCGACGCGCGAGGACAGCCGCGCGCGGATCGTGGCATCCACCTGCTGCATCGCCGCTTCCAGCGGGTCGGTGCGTAAGTCGGGGGTGGTTTGGGCTTCGATCACGGCAACCTGTGGCAGGAACGTGCGCCGATTATAGGAAGCGCAGCCCGTCTCGATGCGTTGCGCGCTCAGCGTGCCGCTGCAGCAGCGCAGGCGCGAGTGGACCGCTTCATGCCGGTAGTTGCGCCCTCTCGTGCTAAAATCTAAGGTTCTTTGCCAAAGCGCGCCCTGCAGGGCTGTGCGTGGTAAAGGTTTCAAGAAAGGTCAGATATGTACGCGGTCATAAAAACCGGCGGCAAACAGTACAAGGTTGCAGCCGGCGAGAACATCAAGGTAGAACAGATCACTGCGGACGTCGGCCAGGAAGTCGTACTCGACCAGGTGCTCGCCGTCGGCAGTGGCACCGATCTGAAGGTCGGCACGCCCTGGGTGAGCGGCGCCAGCGTCAAGGCCACCGTGGTGGCGCAGGGCAGGCACGACAAGGTGCGCATCTTCAAGATGCGCCGTCGCAAGCATTACCAGAAGCATGGCGGCCACCGCCAGGCCTACACCGAGCTGCAGATCAGCTCGGTCGATGCCTGAGCCTTGCGCCGCACACCGAACCCTCAGGAGTCCTGAACCATGGCACAGAAAAAAGGCGGCGGTTCCACGCGGAACGGCCGTGACTCGAAACC
>CAYUPF010000460.1:0-1743 GCA_964446545.1 uncultured Rubrivivax sp. | reverse complement strand
AAAACTTAGCCCGAGACGCGGTTCTATGAAAAACTTGTGGCTCCGTAAGAAAAAACCGCGCTGCCGATGATCGGCTACGAGTTCCTCTTGTCCCGCATTCCGCTGCGGATGCCGCCTCTGGACCGGCCAGCCCAGGTGCGCCCGGTCACGCGCATCGAGCAGATGGCGGACCTGCTGGCCGTGCCGCGGCATGTCGCGCCGGCGGATGGCGCCTCCATTCTGGATCACGTGCTCTTCGCGCTCAAGCACGAGGGAACGCGGCTCGCCGTGCTGCACGAGGCGCTGAAGCTCGTGCCGGCCGACGAGTTGCAGCAGGCATTGGTGGCGCAGCGCCACGGCGCCTACCTGCGCCGCGCGGCCTTCGTCTGGGAGAAAGCCAATGGGCGAGCGCTGGAACTGCCCTGGAACAGCACGGGCGGCAACTACATCGACTTTTTTGAGCCTGGCAGCTACTACACCGGACCGCAATGGGAGCGCAGCCAGAAGTACCGCGTCAGCTTCAACGGCATCGGGCCCTACGAGTTCTGTCCGGTCGTGTGGCGTGACAACGCGCTGGAGCGGCGAGGCCGGGCCGTGCTGGAGCGGCTGGAGACGTGGGTGGCGGATCCACGGAACGTCGCGCTCCTCGACCGCGTGATGAGTTGGGCTTACCTCAGCGAAACACGCGACTCCTATGCCATCGAGAACGAGGCGCCATCGCCGGACAAGGAGCACGCCTTCCTGCGGGCGATGGAACAACTGCGTGACCGCCGGCCTCTGGATGAGGACTATCTGGTCGGCCTGCAGAACCTGGTGATCACCAGCGCACTCAAGCTGGAACGGGCGTTCCGCCACGAGCAGAACTGGCTGCAGCGTGGCGGCCATGGGGCGCTGGCGGTGCGCTACGTGCCGCCACCGCCGGATGTGGTGCAGTCGCTGATGGACGGACTCATGCGCATGGCCAACACCCCAGGAGGCGATGTGCCGCCGGTGGTAAAGGCGGCACTGGTGAGCTTCGGCTTCGTCTTCGTCCACCCGTTCATGGACGGCAACGGGCGCCTCTCGCGCCTGCTGGCGCACCACAGTCTCAGCTTCCAGGGCGCGTTGCCTCTGGTGGGCGGCAACCTGGCAATCCTGCCGCTGTCGGTGGCGATGAAGCGGCAAGAGGCGGAGTACCTTGCAGCGCTGGAGGCGTTCAGCAAGCCGGCGCGCCAGCTGTGGGACGTGACCTACCTGGCAGACAACGAGTTCGCGTTCGACTTCCGCTCGTCGCCGCAGATCTACGCGCACTGGGAGGGCCAAGGTGCGGCCGAGTTTGTTACACGCTGTGCGGAGCAGGCGCTCGAGCAGTCGCTGGTCAACGAGACAGCCTTCCTCCAGGCCTACGACCATGCCTACGACCTGATCGATCGGACCTTTGATCTGCCCAACCGGACTATCAATCTCCTGATCCAGTGGATCCGGCAAAACAGTGGGAGGTTGCCGCAGCGGCGCCGCAATGCCGACGAACTGGTGCTGTTGAAGCCGGAACAACTGGAACGCATCGAAGCCATCGTGGTCGAGAGCTTCGGTGCCGCACGTGATACATGATCAGCGATGTCACGAACGTCCCGGTGGCTTCGTGACGCTGCTCATCGTCGACGCCACTTGGTTTCGGGTTCGAGCCATTCCTGCAGGGTCGGAACACTCTGGAAGTGCTTGATATGCCCCTCATCCGGGAAGTGGCGAAGCGTGGCAGCAACGCTCCAATTTGGGCCTCCGTCG
>CAYUPF010000459.1:0-1749 GCA_964446545.1 uncultured Rubrivivax sp. | reverse complement strand
TTAGGTGGACACCATCCTTACCAGTACCTGCGCAATCTTCAAGATGGAATGGCTGGGCGCTTACCGGGCTGGAAGAGCAGAGCCAGGATTTCCGCGCGCTTGCGCTCGCCGGCCGGCGTGACCCAGTGCGCCCTGTATGCGATGGGCTTCGAGCCGGTGGCGCGCGCGTCCGACTTCACGCAGCAGCGCTTCCGGACAAGCTGCAATACGACCGAGCAGAAATTCGCCGCCGCACACGATGCTTTCGTGCCCGACATCCAGGCCGGGATCGACAAGCTGCTGTGGAGCGAGCTGCTGATCCTGCAGTTCCCGCAGTTCCTGCTGTGGTGGTTCTCGGTGCCGGCGATCATGAAGGGCTGGATCGACTGCGTGCTGGCCAACGACGTCGCCTATGGCGCTGGCAGGCGCATCGAGACCGGGGGCCTGCGCGGCCGCTCTGCGATGGTCGCGATGACCACCGGCTGTCGCGAAGAGATGATGGCGTCGGATTGCGTGCTGGGCGACTTGCGCGTGATCCTGTGGCCGCTGCACTTCGGCGTGTTCACGTACACCGGTCTTCGCGTGCTGCCACCGTGGGTTGGCTGGAACATTCAGTACACGTCGCCTGAAAGGCGCGCCCGGTATCTGGATGAGTACGCGGCCCATCTTGGGTTCGTCCAGACCATGAAGCCACTGAGCTTCCATCCGGAGGCCGACTTTGGACCGGACTGGCGGCTGAACGCGGATCGCGAGCCGATGACGGTAGCGCAGTGGCGGCGGTCGCGAGTTTGAGCGGTGGCTGCGCCGCACGATTTTCGGACTTGCTGATTGACCACGACCCGACGAAGTCGCGCGTGAACTGAGGCCACTACAGCCTCGACGCCCGCGGTGCCGCGGCTCCCCGCTTGCTCGTGCGCCGGCGACTGCTCAGCCGCCGCTGAACACCTCGTTGATCGCGCTCTTCACGCCGCCGCCCATCTGCGGGCCGCCGCCGGCCACGACGATGCGGTCGCCGACCACCACCGCGCCCATGCCGTGGCGCGGCGTGAGCATCGGCGCGTAGGCCTCCCAGCGGTCGGTGGCCGGGTCCCACGCTTCGTTCTGGCCGAAGACGCGGTTCGTGCCCTCGCCGCCCATCACGAAGACCTTGCCGCGGTAGAGCACGCAGCCGTGGCCGCTGCGCGGCGTGGGCAGCGGCGTGCGGAACTCCCAGCGGTCGGCCTGCGCGTCGTAGCTGTGGTGCAGACTGCTGTTGGTGTGGAACGAATCGACCCGGCCGCCGATGACGTGGATCCTGTCGCCCACCACGACGATGCCCGTGTGGTCGCGGGCTACCGGCAACGGCTGGCGACGCTCGTAGCGGTCGCTGGCCGGGTCGTAGACGACGTGCCAGTCGATGGAACGCCGCCAGTCGCTGCCGATGGCACCGCCGACCAGGTGTACCCGCGGGCCGAGCGCGATGCACGCCATCGCGCCGCAGGCTTCGGGCAGCCGGCGGATGCGCTGCCAGCCGATACCGTCGAAGGCAAAGGACTCGTCGTGCGGCGTGCGGTTCTGCTCGATGAAGCCGCCGAAGGCATAGAGCCGGTCAGCCAGTGTCGCGACGCCCACGTGATTGGCCCCGCGCGGCAGCTGCGGCAGTTCTTCCCAGCGGTCGGCCGCCAGGTCGTAGGCGTGGTGATAGGGCCGGTCGACGCGCTGCTCGGCATAGCCGCCGACCAGGTGTACACGGTTGCGGTAGGCCACCGCCCAGGCCATCTCGGTACGCGG
>CAYUPF010000458.1:0-1771 GCA_964446545.1 uncultured Rubrivivax sp. | reverse complement strand
GCAGTTCGCCGACGAGGTGCGGCGCCAACTCCAGACCGATGGCTACCAGGTGCACCACGGCCAACCGGGCGGTGACCCCGAACTGGCTGGCGCGTTCTGGTTCACATGGATGAAGCCCGGCATGTCCGGCGCCGAAGTCGGCCCTACGGTGGGCGCCGAATGAGCGGCGGCGCTGGCGCACCGGCTCGCGGAGAGCGCCACCGCGCTGGATGATGGCCCGGCGTCCTGGCCGGCGATGGGGCCGTTCCACGCGGCCCGCCTCCCCGATAGCGCCTTCGATGCCGACAAGCTGGCGTCGCGCCACGGCCTCACACGCGAGGCCGCGCTGCAGCAGGTCGAGAGGCTGCGGCGGCAGGCCGTCTACATGAACGAGCGCTACCAGGTGAGCGTCGAGCCGATTCCCGCGCCGTTCGGCCTGGACACGGGCGACGTGTTCTGGCTGTCGATCAAGCGCCGCGACCGCGCAGCCATCCACGACTGGCGCGAACTGCAGACGATCAAGAACAGCATCGTTGGCGATGAGCACGAGGCATTCGAGGTCTACCCGGCCGAGTCGCGCCTCGTGGACTCGGCCAACCAGTACCACCTGTGGGTGTTCGCCGATCCGAAGGTGCGTCTGCCGGTGGGCTTCCGCACGCGCGATGTGATGGACGCGCCTGCCGCCGCTGCGCAGGGCGTCGGACAGCGAGCCTTCCACAGGACGCAGGGCGCGCAGGCACCTTCGGCCGAGCGCACGGATTGATGGATCCGGCTTCGCCATCGCATGACATCGAGGAGCAGCAACATGCAGATCAGGTTCACGGATGCAAGTGGCTTCGACCGTCTGGTGCAGGACGCAGACCTCGCCGTGATCGTCATCTCGCGCGCGGACGTCGAGGCCATGCGCGTGGGCAGCGCGGTCGAGCGGCTGATGCTGTTCAGCGACGATGCGGCGCGGGTCCACCGCTTCGCGGGAGAGGCACAGGGCTGTCCAGCGTGCGGCTTGACGTCACGCGTGGAATTGGATATCTTCGTTATATCCATGAAGGAGGCTGCCATGCCCGCCCGTTCCCCCGCGGATCAGATCGCCTTTCGCTACCGCTCGGCCGACAGCGCGGCCGGCGTCACGCGCGAAACCGCCAAGCGCTTGGCCGAGCACCTCGGCGTCGATGAAACGCAGGCAATCCATCGGGCGCTGCACGAACTGGCCGTGCGCGTGCTGCCGCAGTACGAGGCTGACGATGGCCCGCTGACGGCGGCCCAGGTTCGCCAGATCAGGAAGCGGGCGTCGCAGGGCGGCAAGCGGTCGGTGCGCTCGAGCCTGTTCGACATGGAGACGGCATGATCCACCAGTGGTGGGGTGAGCCCACTGCTGGCGAGATCGTCTGGTGCCACTTCCCCGATGACATCCATCCCCGCCCCAAGCCGCGGCCCGCGCTGATCCTGGCTGTTTTCGACGACGACGCGCCGCAGTTCACGGTGCGGGTGGCCTACGGCACCAGCCAGCGCACGACGACGCTGCACCGAGGCGAGTTCTCCATCCTGCGCGACCGCAACCCGGCCGCCTACGCGGCGGCAGGATTGAGCTACGACACCAAGTTCGACATCAAGCGGGCCTTGGACCTGCCCTACAGCACCGAGTGGTTCTCGGTGCCGCCTGCCGCGCCCCATGGGCAGACGCCCAAGCTGGGCGTGCTGCACCCGTCGCTCGTGCGCGCCGTTCAGGCCGCCTTCCGGGCTGCCTCCGAATGATCGGGTGAGTCACGCGGTCAGTCGGTCCAGGCGGGCTCGG
>CAYUPF010000457.1:0-1793 GCA_964446545.1 uncultured Rubrivivax sp. | reverse complement strand
ACGGCGCATAGCAGCCGTCCGTTTCTGTGTTTTCTTCCTGCGCGGGCCGAGGACTGGGGGCGCGAATCCGCTCCTGTCCCCCGGGTCGGTCTTCGCCCGCCCCTCCTCCTTTACCTCGCGGATTCGCACCCCCAGTCCTCGGCGATCCACCACCGCGCTGTTCGCGGCCGCACCAATACCAACACGACGCCCGAGCCCCGCGTCGACAACCACCGTCATGTGTCGGGCCGCGAATGGGCAGCGAGTCCTGCGCTTGTCGGTGTCGTACAGCGTTGAGCTCGCGCCTCCGGTTTGAATTGGCTGTTCACCCTGCCGGCGCGCCACGGCGGTGACCGGCCGAGGATGGCGGGGAAGCGAATCCGGGAAGTTAAGGAGGAGCCCGGGCGCAAGACCGGGCGGGGGACATGGACGGATTCGCTTCCCCGTCGTCCTCGGCCCGCGCAGGAAGAAAACACAGAAACGGACGGCTGCTACGCGCCGGGAACAGTCGCAGGTCTCTTGGGCGCGAACGCCACTCCTATTCAGGCGGCACGCGGTGCCGCGGCCGAGGCCGGCAGGCCGAAGGCGCGGTCGAAGCCCCAGTTGAAGACGAAGGTATAGACCAGGAAGAAGAGCAGCAGCGCGGCGTCGAACAGCAGCGCCTCCCACAGGCCGATGCCCAGCCACCAGGCGAACACCGGCACCAGGATTGCCGCCAGGCCACCCTCGAAGCCGATGGCGTGGGCGATGCGCCGCGCCACCGAGCGGCCGCGGATCTTCTGGCGCGACTCCCAGGCCTCGAACAAGGTGTTGAACACCAGGTTCCAGACCACCGCAATCACCGAGCTGGCCACGGCCAGGGCCGTGGACTTGGCGGCCCCCGCCCCCGACAGCGCGTGCAGACCGATGCTGGCGAACAGGATGGCGAAGCCTTCGTAGAGGCTGACGTAGACGAGTTTGCGTTGGATGCCTTGCATGATGGGCCGCACTGTATGGCGCTGTCGCTGAAAGAAGAAGTCACCTCATGTCAGTTTTTCTGACATATTGCGGCCATGGCTTTCAGCTCCGACAACGTGCTGCTGTTTCTGGCCGTGCTGGACCACGGCTCCTTCTCGGCCGCAGCGCGCGCGCTGCGGCGCGTGCCTTCGGCCGTCAGCATGGCCATCGCCCACCTGGAGGCCGAGCTGGACCTGCAGCTGTTCGACCGCAGCGGCCGCGAGCCGCGGCCCACCGCCGCCGCCCGCGCGCTGGAACCGCAGGCGCGCCAGCTGGCGCTGCAGCTGCGCGAGCTGGACGCTCACGCACTGGCGCTGACGCAGGGGCTGGAGAAACGGCTCACCCTGGCCATCGCGCCGGAGCTTCTGTCGGCGCGCTGGACCGCACCGCTGGCGCAGCTGGCGGCCGAACATCCGCTGCTGGACGTGGAGGTGCTGGTCACGCCGCAGGCCGATGCATTGGCCATGCTGCACACCGGCCGCGCGCAGCTGGCGCTGGTGTTCGAGCGGCCCCGGCTCGATGGGCGCGAGGGCTTTCGCGAGGTCGGCGACGAGACCCTGGTGGCCGTGGTGGCGCCCGGCCACGCGCTGCTTCAGGAGGCGAAGGCACCGGGCGGCCTGGGCGAGGCCCAGCTGGTGCGCGCCCGCCAGATCGTCATCGCCGGCCGCGATGCCGGCGTGGCCGACCCGCGCGTGGTCTTCGGCCGGCATGTCTGGCACACCGACAGCCCCGAGGCCGCCAGCAACCTGCTCGAAGCGGGCCTGGGCTGGGGCTGGCTGCCGCGCAGCCTGGTGCAGGAACAGCTGGCCAGCGGGCGG
>CAYUPF010000456.1:0-1796 GCA_964446545.1 uncultured Rubrivivax sp. | reverse complement strand
TGGCCACCTCAACAATTGCAGTAGTTCAGGCGCGTTTACTGGACAACGGCAATGCAGCGGGTTGCGGCCCTCAGCGCTGCGCAGAAGCGCGTTTGCGCAGGCAGAACGAGCGGCCTGACTGAGCCGGATCAAACCCGCACCGGCGACGCGAGCTAGGATAGGCGCAGGCCGGCTCGGCCGAGCCGGGCCCCTGAGTGGAGGACCGCTGTCATGAACACTTCAATGCCCAGCCTGGAACGACGCGACGGACTGGCGCACAACCTGCGCCGAATGGTGGAGGAGACCGAGAACTTCCTGCAGGCCGCCGCGCAGACCGGCGACGAGAAGTTCATGACCATTCGCGGGCAACTCGTCGAGCAGGTGCGGCATATGCGCTGGCAGCTCGACGAGTTGGAGGACAACGCGGTCTACAAAGCGCGCCGTGCCGCTCGCGTGGCGGACCAGGCGATCCACGGCCATCCCTACGGCGCCATCGGCGTCGCCGTGGCGGCCGGCCTGCTGGTCGGCTTCCTGGCTGCACGGCGCTGAACGCTGCGGCCACGCAGCCGCTGAACGTGCCGGCGCCGCGGCGCGAACACGCCTGCGAGGGCGCTGTCCGGTCGCGCGGCGGGGAACATCCGCCGTCCATTGCCGCACTCCAGCCGCAGGTTGGTGCTCGGAGTTCGGCATGGGCAGCAAGACCCCCTCATTGGGCCGCGCTGCATTGCCCTTGTATGCTTCGAAGACATGGCCATCAGCGGCCGCCTTGCAGGAGATAGGCCATGACCCAGGAACTGGTGCTTTGCGATGCCCACGGCGCGGTGCGCACGATCATGCTCAACCGCCCGGCGGCGCTCAACAGCTTCACCGGCGCGATGCACGAACAGCTTCTCGCCGCATTGAATGCAGCGGCCGCTGATGCGACGGTGTGCGCGGTCATCGTCACCGGCGCCGGCCGCGGTTTCTGCGCCGGCCAGGACCTGAACGACCCGGAGATGAGCACGCCCGACGGCGCCGCGCCGGACGTCGGCGCGGTCATCGAACGCCACTACACGCCGCTGGCGCTGCGCATCCGCTCGATGCCGGTGCCGGTGATCGCCGCGGTCAACGGCGTGGCTGCCGGCGCCGGCGCCAACTTCGCGCTCGGTTGCGACATGGTGGTGGCCGCGCGCAGCGCCAGCTTCATCCAGGCCTTCTCGAAGATCGGGCTGATCCCCGACTGCGGCGGCACCTGGCTGCTGCCGCGGCTGCTGGGCCGCGCCCGCGCGCTGGGCCTGGCGATGACCGGCGACAAGCTGCCGGCCGAAGAAGCGCAGCGCATCGGCCTGATCTGGCAGTGCGTGGACGATGCGGTGCTGATGGACAGCGCGATGGCGCTGGCGACGCGGCTGGCGGCGATGCCCACCAAGGCGCTCGCCGACACGCGTCTGGCGCTCGACAGTGCATCGATGCTCGACTATGCCCAGGCGCTGGCGCTGGAGGCGAGCCTGCAGCGCGAGCTCGGCCGCGCGCACGATTTCGCCGAGGGCGCGGCGGCCTTCCGCGACAAGCGCGCCGCACAGTTCAGAGACCGCTGAACGTGCATGGCGGCGCCGCGTGTCTATCGCTTTTCGCGCTGCCCCAAATGCAGCCACCGGCCGCTGCCCGAAGACCAGTCGCTGCCCGCGGCCTGCCCCGCCTGCGGCGTGATCCTGGCCAAGCTGGCGGCGGTATCCGCACGCCCGCGGCGCACGCCCGTGGCGGATCCGACCGACGCCGGGCCGGGCCTCGCCGAGCTGCTGCTGCACGTGCCCGAGCGCGTCGATGCGCTGCGCTGG
>CAYUPF010000455.1:0-1836 GCA_964446545.1 uncultured Rubrivivax sp. | reverse complement strand
TCCTTCGACGACCTGATCGCCTACCGCTCCAGCAGCGGCATGAAGTTCCGCACGCGCCCGCCCGGCACGGTGGTCGGCCCGATCGGCAACGGCAGCCTGGACCTTCCGCTGGCCTGCGCGCGCGCCAAGGCGCTGGCCACCAGGACCTTCAAGTTCACCGTCACCGGCCCGCACATGCTGGCCAAGACGCTGATCGACAAGCACTACGGCGACGTGTCGCAGGTGGCGCACGCGATCGCCGATGCGCTGGCCGAGCAGGTGAAGCACCTCAACGCCGACATCGTGCAGATCGACGAGGCCAATCTGCCGGGACATCCCGACGAATGGCAATGGGCGGCCTCGGCCATCAACCGCATGCTCGATGCCGTGCCCGGCACGCCGGCGGTGCACCTGTGCTTCGGCAACTACGGCGGCCAGTCGGTGCAGAAAGGCACCTGGGACAAGCTGATGAACTACCTGAACGCGCTGCATGCCGATCACATCGTCATGGAATGCGCGCACCGCCCGAGCGAGGAACTGCAGGCCTTCAAGGAGCTGAAGCCGGAGATCGGTTTTGGTCTGGGCGTGGTCGACATCAAGGCCACCGACGTGGAGAGCGCCGACGAGGTGGCGCGCGCCATCGAGCGCGCCGAGAAGGTGCTGGGGGCAGGGCGCGTGCGCTACATCCACCCCGACTGCGGTTTCTGGATGCTCAAGCGCTCGATCGCCGACGCGAAGATGCGCGCGCTGGCGCTGGGACGCGATCGCTTCGAAGGCATCGGCTCATGAGCGCGCTGCCGCGGCGCTTCGAGGACGTCGAAGCGCTCGAAGACTTCATGACCGAGCCGACGCCGAGCCTGGTGGCCGACTTGGCCCAGGTGGACGGCGACATCATCGTCATCGGTGTCGGCGGCAAGATGGGCCCGACCCTGGCGCGTTTGGCCAAGCGTGCGGCGCCGGGCAAGCGCGTGATCGGCGTTGCGCGCTTCAGCAATCCGCAAGCGCGCGCCGTGCTCGAAGCGCACGGCGTCGAATGCATCGCCTGCGACCTGCTCGACCGCGCCGCGGTGCAGAAGCTGCCCAGCGTGGCCGAGGGCGTGCGCAACTGCGTGTTCATGGCCGGCCACAAGTTCGGCGCCGCCGACAACGCATCGCTCACGTGGATGATGAACGTCGGCGTGCCGATGACGGTGGCCGACGTGTTCCGCGAGACGCGCATCGTCTCCTTCTCCACCGCCTGCGTCTACCCCTTCGTGCCGGTGGACGGGCCCGGCGCCGACGAAGCGACGCCGGCCACGCCGCCGGCGGGCGACTATGCCAATTCCTGCGTCGGCCGCGAGCGCATGTTCGAGTACGGCTCGCGCGCCTGGGGCACGCCCGGGCGCATGGTGCGGCTGTCCTATGCGATCGACATGCGCTACGGCGTGCTGCACGACGTGGCCAGCACGGTGTTCGCGGGCCAGCCGCTGGACCTGACGATGGGCCATGCCGACGTCATCTGGCAGGGCGATGCCAACGAGCAGTCATTGCGGCTGCTGGCGCACTGCACGACGCCGGCCACGCCGATCAACGTCACCGGGCCGCGCCACACCAGCGTGCGCTGGCTGGCCGGTGAATTCGGCAAGCGCTTCGGCAAGGCGCCGGTGCTGGTCGGGCAGGAGGCACCCACCGCGTGGCTGGAGGACACCTCGCAGGCGCAGACGCTGTTCGGCGCGCCGCGCGTGCCGATCGAAACGATGATCGACTGGGTGGCCGACTGGGTGGCGCGCGGCGGGCCGAGCCTGGGCAAGCCGACGCACTTCTCCACGCGCGACGGCAAGTACTGATCACGTTGGCCAGTGCGTGAGGCTGCTTGCG
>CAYUPF010000454.1:0-1839 GCA_964446545.1 uncultured Rubrivivax sp. | reverse complement strand
CGGCCGGCCAACCAAGATTTCCGCCGATGCTTATGCGCCGAGCGACTACCGGCGCTGACCGGACAGCCGCCGCACCACGGCCACCATGCGGTCGACTTCCTCGCAGGTGTTGTAGAAAGCCAGCGAGGGCCGCACCGTGGTCTCCAGGCCGTAGCGGCGCAGGATCGGCTGCGCGCAGTGGTGGCCGGTGCGCACGGCGATGCCTTCGTCGTTCAGCGCCTGGCCGACCTCGTCGGTGCTGGTGCCGTCGAGCACGAAGCTCAGCACGCTGGCCTTGTCCTTCGCGGTGCCGATCAGGCGCACGCCGGGGATCGGTTTCATCTGCGCCGTGGCGTATTCGAGCAGCGCGTGCTCGTAGCGGCCGATGTTCTCGATGCCGATGCGCTCGACGTACTCCAGCGCCGCGCCCAGGCCGACGGCGTCGGCGATGTTGCCGGTGCCGGCCTCGAAGCGCGTCGGCGGCGCGTGGTAGACGGTGCGCTCGAAGGTCACGTCCTGGATCATGTTGCCGCCGCCCTGCCACGGCGGCATGTCCTGCAGCACCTCGCGCTTGCCGTAGACCACGCCGATGCCGGTGGGGCCGAAGATCTTGTGGCCGCTGAAGACGAAGAAGTCGGCGTCGAGCTGGCGCACGTCGACGCGCATGTGCGACACACTTTGCGCGCCGTCGACCAGCGTGCACACCCCGGCGCGGCGCGCGATCTCGACGATCTCCGTGACCGGCACCACCGTGCCCAGCGCGTTGCTGACCTGCGTCACCGCGACGATCTTCGTCTTGTCGTTGAGCAGGCGCTGGTATTCCTCGAGGATCACCTGGCCCGAGTCGTCCACCGGGATGACGCGGATCTTCGCGCCCTTCTCGCTGGCCAGCTGCTGCCAGGGCACGATGTTGGCGTGGTGCTCGAGGTGGCTGACGATGATCTCGTCGCCGGGCCCGATGTTTTTTGCGCCCCAGCTCTTGGCCACCAGGTTGATGGCCTCGGTGGTGCCGCGCACGAAGACGATCTCCTCCACCGAGCCGGCGCCGATGAAGCGGCGCACGATCTCGCGCGCGTTCTCGTAGGCGTCGGTGGCGCGCGCCGCCAGCTCGTGCGCGGCGCGGTGGATGTTGGAGTTCTCGTGCGCGTAGAACCAGCTCAACCGGTCGATCACCGCCTGCGGCTTGTGCGTAGTGGCGGCGTTGTCGAACCAGACCAGCTGGCGGCCGTTGACCCGCTCCTGCAGGATCGGGAAGTCGCGCCGGATCGCATGCACGTCGAAGGGCGGATGCGCCGCCGCCGGCACCTGCGGCACGCTGGCCGCGGGCGCATGCACGCCGGCGAAGCCGGGCTCGGCGAAGTAGAACGGCACGCTCGGCGCAGCGGGCTGCACCGGACTCGGCGGAGCCGCGCGCGGCACCTCCACCGACGGCCAGGCGAAGGGCTGTGCCGCCAGGCGCTCCAGCCCGGAGGCATCGCCCGCCGCCAGGCGCGAACCGTCGGCGACGAAGTAGTACGGGCTGTCGGGCAACGCAGCCCCCGAGGCCGGGCCGGCGGGGCCGGAAACCTCGGCCGCGGCCGCATGCGCCTCGGGCACGCCGAGCACGGCGCTGCCGATCCGGCCGTCGTAGCCGGGCGCGGCCTGCAGCACGTGGTCGGGCACGCCGTTCGGGGCTTGCGCATGCGGCAGCAGCGCCGGCGCCGAGGCGGCGCCATGGGCCGGCGACGCGGGCGAGGACGGCAGCAGCCCGGCACCCGGCGGATAGAGGCCGAAGGGCACGGCCGCAGGCGTCGAGGGGCCGGCGATGCCGGGCGGCGGGCTCAGGCCCGGCGGCTGCGGGTTGGCCGGGATCGGCACGCC
>CAYUPF010000453.1:0-1852 GCA_964446545.1 uncultured Rubrivivax sp. | reverse complement strand
TGCTGGCACATGCGCTGCGCCGCTGGCTGAAGGTGTCGCTGCATGCGGCCTTTGCCTTGTTTGCGGCAGCGCTGGTGTGGCCGCATCTGCCGGGCACGCTGGCCATCGGACTGCTGGCGGTGGGCGTGGCCTGGTCGCGCCTGGTGTTGCGCCGACACACGCGGGCCGAGGTGCTGACCGGCCTGCTGCTGGGCGCGGCCTGCGGCGCCGCCTTGCGCATGGGCCTCGCCTCATAAGAAGTGTGGATGCGCCGGCCGCCGCAGTCGCACGCAAGCGACACTGACGGCACGCCGTCTGGCCATAATCCGCGCGCACCGAACAACAACGAGAACGACGGCTCGCCCGTGGTCCTGATGACGTCACTGGAACCGCCCCCCGCGGTCGGCCGTCCCGTGCGCGGGGTGTGCCGATGAACGCGCCCCCCGCTCACGCCGGGTCCGACAACCAGGCGCGCTGGTCGATCCTGGCGCTGCTCTTCGTCTGCCGCACCGGCCTGGGCTTCCAGTTCCAGACGCTCGGTTCGGTGTCCGACTCGCTGGTCGCGGCGCTGGGATTCAGCTACGTGGAGATCGGCACGCTGATCGGGCTGTTCATGCTGCCCGGCCTGGTGCTGGCGCTGCCCGCGGGTTTCCTGGGTCGCAAGCTGCCCGACCGCGTGCTGGTGGGCCTGGCCTTCCTGTGCCTGGCCGCCGGCGGGATGGTCGCCGCGCTGGCGCAGGGTTTCGGCGGGCTGGCGCTGGGCCGGCTGGCCTGCGGCGTGGGCTTCGTCTTCAGCACCATCTACCTGACCAAGATGACGGCCGACTGGTTCGCCGGCAAGGAGCTGGCCACGGCGATGGGCATCCTGGTGATGAGCTGGCCGCTGGGCATCGCGCTGGGTCAGATCGGCCAGGTGTGGATCGACCTGCACTTCGACTGGCGTGCCGTGTTCGCGGTGGCGGCGCTGTACTGCGCGTTCGGCGCGGGAGCGATATTCATGCTGTACCGGCCGCCGCCGACGCTGGCGCCGCAGCCGCCCGGGCCCATCGGGCTGCCGCGCGACGAGCTACTGCTCACGCTGCTGGCGGCCACCTGCTGGGGGCTGTACAACGCCGGCTACATCGTCTTCCTGAGCTTCGCGCCGCGCGTGCTGGTGGCCGGCGGCCACGGGCCGGTGCAGGCGGCGGCGATCATCAGCCTGGCCAGCTGGGCGATGATCTTCTCCGGCGCCATCGGCGGGCGCATCGCCGACCGCAGCGGCCGCGGCGCGCTGATGTTCTACCTGTGCTGCGTGGTCGGCGTGGCGGCGCTGCTGTTGCTGCGCCAGACCGCCTGGGCGGTGCCGCTGAGCCTGATCTACGGCCTGGCCGGCGGCGCGCCGGCCGGCGTGATCATGGCGCTCACCGGCGAGGCCATGGCGCCGCAGCGCCGCGCCTTCGGCATGGGCGTGTTCTTCAGCATCTACTTCGTGCTGCTGTCGCTGGGCCCGCCGCTGGCCGGCGGGCTGTACGACGCCAGCCGCGACCCCTTCGTGCCGATCCAGTTCGCCGTCGTGTTGTTCGTCGGCGCTGCGCTGGCCTTCGGGCTGTTCAGGCTGCTGAAGCAGCGGCTGGAAGCCGGCGCACTCAGGACCAGTGCGCCGCCACCAGCGACTTGACCAGCGCGATCGACTGTTCCATCAGCGGGCCACCCGGCCGCTGCGCCGAAGTGGCCAGGCGCAGCGTGGCGCTGAGCCGCGGCTGGCCGATGGGCCGAACCTGGAAGCTGGCTTCGTTGCCGCTGCGGCGGATGGCGTTGAGCGTCAGCACCGCATGGAATCCTTCGTGCTGCACCAGGTCCAGGATGGTCGGAATGCTCTCGATCTCCAGCGCCA
>CAYUPF010000452.1:0-1853 GCA_964446545.1 uncultured Rubrivivax sp. | reverse complement strand
GCTAGCGGTAGACGCCGTCCCAGGGACCCGGCACGACGCTGGCGCCGAGCCCGTCCTCGCTGGCCACGGGCCGGTTCATCGTGAACATGGCTTCGGGCGTCAGCACCGAATAGTCCATGTAGCCCAGCCGCGCCAGCGGGCGCATCGCGCCGCTTTGCACCAGGCCGTCCTGGATGAAGGCGTCATCGATGTAGACGCCGACGACGCTGCCGATGACCAAGGTGTAGCCCTCGCCGCGCGGCGGCGCGGGCAGCGGCAGCGTCTGCCACAGCCGGCATTCGAAGGCCGCTGGGGCTTCGGCCACGCGCGGCGGCTCGACCAAGCGAGACGCCGCCTTCGTCAGCCCGGCCAGCGCGAATTCATCGACGCTGGGCACCACCAGCGCGGAGCTGAGATTCATCGCCTCGCGCAGCGCCCAGGTGGCGATGGAACAGGTGAACTCGCCCGTATCGAGGATGTTGCGCAGGCTGTCCTTGTGCCCACCGGAGCTGAACATCAGCATCGGCGGGCGGTCGCTGATCGCATTGAAGAAGCTGTAGGGCGCCAGGTTGGCGACGCCGTCCTTGCCGAGACTGGACACCCAGCCGATGGGCCGCGGCACCACCAGCGCCTTGAAGGGATCGTGCGGCAGGCCGTGGTCGCGCTTGGCGGTGTCGTAGTGCATGCAAGTTCTGGCGTTGGACGGCGCCGAGCGCCATGGCGCGATCATCCCTCGTTTTCGACGCCAGCGCGGGCAGCGGCAGCGCAATGCACTCGCCCGCCGCAGTGCCCGCGCAATCTTTAAGAAGGAATGGCTGGGCGCTTACGCTGCTGGCACCACCACGTCCACTTGGAAGCAAGCAATCGCGAGTCTCACTTGAACAGCGACTCCACGGTCTTCATCGGCAGGTACAAGCGCCTGGCATGGGCCTGCAAGGGAACGAAGCTGAAGTGCCTGTAGAAGGCAGCAGCGGCATCGTCCTTCGCGTCGACGACGACGGCCATCGCCGAAATCTCCGCCGCGTGCTGCAGGCTGCGATGCAGTGCGTCCATGAGCAGGTACTCGCCGCAGCCCTGCCCCTTGAGCTGGCTATCGACAGCCAAGCGACCGATCAAGGTCACGGGCAGTTGCGGATAGCGCGGCAGCTTCTTCGCCAGCTCCGGCGTGATCCGGCCTGCGTCGACGTTCGACGCCGACAGCGTGTAGTAGCCCAGAACCCGGGCACCGGGCGGCTCGACGAGCGCGAACGGCGCGGCGATGTACCGGTCGGCGTCCTGGCGTGCCTGGCGCTTGAGGTACTGGTCGAGGGCGTCGATGCCGCAATCGAAGCGGGTCCGGTCATGCCGTCCGGCCAAGGCCTCAACGACACGAGTGCCCGACGGCGCGCCACTACCCGCCACGGGTCTTCTTGTAGGCTGCAACGGCCTTGCGCAGCCGTGCGCTCGGCGCCGGCGGCTTCAGAAGTCCTTTGACGAACGCGGTCTGCTCCGCCTGCGTCAGGCGGATCGTGGCGTGATCCTCGATCACGCGGCTCGCCGCCTCCTGGGCACTGGCGACAACGAACTCCGAGAGGGAACGCCCGGAGAGCATCGCCGCGCGCTGCAGCATGTCCTTCTGCACCTTGGAGACGCGCGCCTCCAGTCGCGCTCCACTCGACTTGTCAGGAGATTCAGTGACGGCATTGGTCATGGTGGCTCCGGGAAGGCGACTTGCTCCAGTCGGTCAATTGTACGCCGTTTGTACGGATCTATCCGCGGCATCACGGCGAGTTGGCATGTGCAAAGCGGCACGCCGCTGCACATGTTGCAGGAACTCGGCGGCTGGGCCAGCTACGCGATGGTGCAGCGCTACGCGCACCTTGCGGCAGACCATC
>CAYUPF010000451.1:0-1857 GCA_964446545.1 uncultured Rubrivivax sp. | reverse complement strand
GCGGCCGTGCAGAGCGTGCCCGCGCGTGCCGCGCCCGCGGCCTTGCTGCGCACGCTGGTGCGCGCGCATTTCGACGTGCTGCTCGGCCCGGGCAGCGACTTCATTCCGGTCATGCTCTACGAATGGCGCTCGCTGAAGCCGGCGCAGCGCGAGCACATCTCGAAGCTGCAGCGCGACTACGAAGCCGCCTGGGCCGACGCGCTGCAGGCGCTGAGCGCCGCCGGCAGCATCCGCGCCGATGCACGCGTGGCCCGGCTGATGATGCTGGGCGCGCTGAACTGGTCGGTGCAGTGGTACAAGCCGAAAATGGGCGCATCGCTGGACGAACTGACCGACGCCGCGATGCAGCTCTTCGTTCCACAACTCGACAGGAGACCGCCGTGAACGACCGCGCCACCTTCACCCGCATGGACCAGAGCACCGCCCAGGACTGGCAGGCCATCACCGCCGAGTTCAAGCCCTTCAGCCAGCGCCTGCCGGACCGCATCCTGGCGCACCTGAAGCTGCTCGACGGCGACTACGGCGGCTTCCCGATCGACCGCTACAGCCACTGCCTGCAGACCGCGACGCTGGCGCATCGCGACGGCCGCGACGAGGAGTACGTGGTGTGCGCGCTGCTGCACGACATCGGCGACACGCTGGGCTGCTACAACCACCCGGACGTGGCGGCGGCGATCCTCAAGCCCTTCGTCGGCGAGGCCAACCTGTGGATGGTGCAGAACCACGGCATCTTCCAGGGCTACAACTTCTTCCACCACATCGGCATGAACCGCGACATGCGCGACATGTTCGCCGGCCATGAGCACTACACGCGCACCGAGGAATTCATCGCGCTGTACGACAACCCGGCCTTCGACCCGAAGGGCGAGACATTGCCGATCGATGAGTTCGAGCCGATGCTGCGGCGCGTGTTCGCGCAGCCGCGCAATTCCATCTACAAGGCGGCGCTGGACAAGCAGGGCGCGATGGCCTGATGCGCCTCGAGGAGGCCGATCAAGCGCGAGGCCACAGCCTGGCGAAATCGAACGACAGCTGGCGGTGATGCCGGATGGACAGCAGGACCGCCGTGGCGTCAACCTCCATGACCGCGTAGAGCATCAGGCCTCGACGGCGTCCGGGCGCTCCAGGAAACTCGCGCTCAGTTCGACCCGGTAGAGCGGGTCAGCCACGCTTCTTGGACGGCTTGGCTGCGCGGCGCCGCTGAAGCTGGCCGATGACGCCATCGGCCTCGTAGGTGCGGCCAGCTGCGATGTCGACCAAGCCGCGCTGTGTGTCGGCGATCGGCAGCAGGTGGATGCGTTCACGCGCCAGGCGGTGGTAGTCGTCCAGCCGGTCGGCGTCGATCAGCGCGACGTAGCTCTCGCCGTTCTTGGTGATGATCTTCTCGGCGCCGGCCTTGGTCTGGTCGGCCAGTTCGGACAGCTTGGCACGCGCCTGGGTGAAGGGCACCACGTCGCTGGCTGAAAAGCCCATGGTCTCCTTGCGGTGAGATGACAGAATCCTGTGCAGACTACAGCCTGCGCCGGCCCCGGACACCCGGGGCCGTGGCACATTGGTTGCTGAAGCGAGGTGCGGCAGCCGGCGGCGGTGGGCGTGCGCCGCAGCACAGCGGCTACATTGGCGCAGCGCGCCGCTGCGGCACTGCCCGGCTGCGGATGGCACGACGTTTGCACGATGGCCTGCATCCATCCTGTCCCGAAGGAACCGTCCATGAAACTCAGAGCCATTCACGTTTTCGCCCTGGCTGCAGCCGCCCTCGGCACCGGCGCGGCGCACGCGCAGGAAAAGTTCAGCTTCCTGAGCAACTGGTATGCGCAGGCCGAACACGGCGGCTTCTACCAGGCGCTGGCCACGGGC
>CAYUPF010000450.1:0-1888 GCA_964446545.1 uncultured Rubrivivax sp. | reverse complement strand
AGCCGACTCATGATCCACGACGCCACCTGCGGTTCGAGCGCAGGCCCGTATGAGACAGGCCGGCGCGGCGCCACGAGGCGCTTCCTACAATGCGGAGATGAACGCCCTCATCGCCTCCGCGCCGCGCCGCGCGATCCGCGAGCTGCCCGACGAGCTGGTCAGCCAGATCGCCGCCGGCGAGGTGGTGGAACGCCCGGCCTCGGTGGTGCGCGAGTTGGTGGACAACGCGCTCGATGCCGGCGCCACGCAGGTCAACGTGCGCCTGACGGCCGGCGGTGTGCGCGCCATCGTCGTCGAGGACGACGGCATCGGCATCCCCGCGGCCGAGTTGCCGCTGGCGCTGAAGCGCCATGCCACCAGCAAGATCGGCTCGCTGAGCGACCTGGAGCGCGTGGCGACGATGGGTTTTCGCGGCGAGGCGCTGGCGGCGGTGGCCTCGGTATCGGAGCTGTGCATCACCAGCCGCTGCACCGACGCGCCGCATGCGACGCGACTGGACGCACGCAGCGGCGAATTGGTGCCGGCCGCGCGTTCGGTGGGCACCAGCGTCGAGGTACGCGAGCTGTTCTTCAGCACGCCAGCGCGGCGCAAGTTCCTGAAGACCGATGCCACCGAGGCCGCGCACGGCCTGGAAGCGGTGCGCCGCCATGCGCTGGCGCGGCCGGACGTGGGCTTCGCCGTGTGGCTGGACGGCAAGTTGGTCGCGCAGTGGCGCACCGCCAGCGCCGAGCAGCGGCTGCGCGACGTGCTCGGCGACGAGTTCGTCGCGCACAGCCGGCCGCTGCAGCAGGACATCGGCGCGCTGCAGCTGCTCGGCCGCGTCGGCCTGCCCGAGGCGGCGCGCGCGCGCGCCGATCACCAGTACGTCTACGTCAACGGCCGCTACGTGCGCGACCGCCTCATCGCTCACGGCCTGCGCTCGGCCTACGAGGATGTGCTGCACGGCGCGCGCCAGCCGGCCTATGTGCTCTTCATCGGCATCGACCCGGCACGCGTGGACGTGAACGTGCACCCGACCAAGATCGAGGTGCGCTTCCGCGACGCGCGCGAGCTGCATCAGGGCGTGCGCCACGCGGCCGAGAACGCATTGGCCGCCACGCGCGCTGTCGCTACCGCAGCCGGCGGCGCGCCCGCGGCACCGCCGGCGCCCAGCGCCGGGCGCGACCCCTTCGCAGCGCCGCCCTGGCAGCCCCCGCCCGCGGTGCAGGGCAAGCTCGCGCTGCAGACGCTGGCCACGCTGTATGCGCAGGAGCCGGCCGCACCCTGGGCGGTGCCGGTCACGCCGCCAGCAGACGCCGCCGAAGAGCTGCCGCTGGGCCAGGCGCTGGCGCAGCTGGGCGGCGCCTACGTGCTGGCGCAGAACGCACGAGGGCTGGTCATCGTCGACATGCATGCCGCGCACGAACGCGTGGTCTACGAACGACTCAAGGCCACGCTCGGCGCACGCGCGCTGCAGGCGCAGCCGCTGCTGATCCCGCTGAGCTTTGCCGCCACGCCGACCGAGATCGCCGTGGCGCAACAGCACCATCAAGCGCTGCTCGACCTGGGCCTGGACGTATCGCCGTTGTCGGCCGGCACACTGGCAGTGCGCAGCCGGCCCAGCGCGCTGCCCGATGCCGACCTGGCCGAGCTGGTGCGCGCGGTGCTGGCCGAGCTGGCGCAGCTCGATTCCAGCCAGGTGGTGCAGCGCGCGCGCGACGAGCTGCTGGCCACCATGGCCTGCCACGGCGCGGTGCGCGCCAACCGGCGGCTGAACCTGGCCGAGATGAACGCGCTGCTGCGCCAGATGGAAGCCACCGATCGTGCCGACCAGTGCAACCACGGCCGCCCGACCTGGCGCCAGATCAGCTTGAAAGAACTGGACGCCATGTTCCTGCGGGGACGCTGA
>CAYUPF010000449.1:0-1903 GCA_964446545.1 uncultured Rubrivivax sp. | reverse complement strand
AAACCAGACTGCAGCTGATGGGCGCGCCCGAACTGGCGCAGCTGATGCGGGCCGCAGCGAGCAAGCGCGCTTAGCATCGCAGCCCATGAGCGACATCATCAAGGTGGCGCTGGTCACCGGCGCCGCACGCGGCATCGGCCTGGCCAGTGCGCAGTGGTTCCTGGAACGCGGCCATGCCGTGGCGCTGCTCGACATCGACGCCGCCACGCTGGACGCCGCCGCGGACCAGCTGGCCCGGCCCGAGCGCTTGCTGGTGCTGCACGCCGACGTGCGCGACCCGGCGCAGGTGCTGGCTGTCGTGGCCGCGGTGGATGCACGCTTCGGCCGGCTGGATGCGCTGGTCAACAACGCCGGCATCGCGGTGTTCAAGCCGCTGCTGGACACCGCCTTCGGCGAATGGCGCGACGTGATGGCCACCAACCTGGACGGCCCCTTCCTGTGCACGCAGGCGGCGGCGCCGCTGATGCTGAAGCACGGCGGCGGCGCGGTGGTCAACATCGCCTCCATCTCCGGCCTGCGCGCCAGCACGCTGCGCGTCGCCTACGGCACCAGCAAGGCGGCGCTGATCCACCTGACCAAGCAGCAAGCCGCCGAACTGGGCGACATCGGCATCCGCGTCAATTGCATCGCCCCGGGGCCGGTGGATACCGCGATGGCCAAGCTGGTGCACAGCGCTGCCATCCGGCGCGACTACCACGACAGCATCCCGCTGGGCCGCTACGGCACGCCCGAGGAGATCGCCGCCGGCATCGGCTTCCTGTGCAGCGATGCGGCCAGCTACATCAACGGCCAGACGCTGGCCGTGGACGGCGGCTTCGATGCCGTGGGCATCGGCCTGCCCAGCTTGCGCGCCGATCGCGCCAAGTCCTAGACTGACCCTTCCCACCTGACGGAGAACCACCATGGGCGCACCCGAAGCCTTCACCGCCACCACCGACGTCGGCCACTACATCGGCGGGCGCATCGTGCCCGGCACCAGTGGCCGCCGGCAGCCGGTCTACAACCCCAGCACCGGCAAGGTCGCGCGCCAGCTGGCGCTGGCTTCGATCGATGAAGTCAACGCCGCGGTCGCCAGCGCCAAGGCCGCGTTCCCGGCCTGGGCCGACACGCCGCCGATCCGCCGCGCGCGCGTGATGAACGCCTTCCTGCAGCTGCTGATGCAGCACCGCGACACGCTGGCGGCGATGATCACCGCCGAGCACGGCAAGGTCTTCACCGACGCGCAGGGCGAGGTCACGCGCGGCATCGACATCGTCGAATTCGCCTGCGGCATCCCGCAGCTGCTGAAGGGCGACTACACCGACCAGGTGTCCACCGGCATCGACAACTGGACGCTGCGCCAGCCGCTGGGCGTGGTGGCGGGCATCACGCCCTTCAACTTCCCGTGCATGGTGCCGATGTGGATGTACCCGGTGGCGCTGGCCTGCGGCAACGCCTTCATCCTGAAGCCCAGCGAGCGCGACCCCAGCCCCAGCCTGTTCATGGCCGAGCTGCTGAAGCAGGCCGGCCTGCCCGACGGCGTGTTCAACGTCGTGCAGGGCGACAAGGTGGCGGTGGATGCGCTGCTGACGCACCCCGACGTCAAGGCGCTGAGCTTCGTCGGCAGCACGCCGATCGCGCGCTACATCTACGAAACCGGCGCGATGCACGGCAAGCGCGTGCAGGCGCTGGGCGGTGCCAAGAACCACATGGTGGTGATGCCCGATGCCGACATCGACCAGGCGGTGGACGGCCTGATCGGCGCCGGCTACGGTAGCGCCGGCGAGCGCTGCATGGCCATCAGCGTGGCCGTGCTGGTGGGCGACATCGGCGACAAGATCGTGCCCAAGCTGGCCGAGCGCGCCAAGGCGCTGAAGATCAAGAACCCGATGGAGCTGGACGCCGAGATGGGTCCGATCGTCAC
>CAYUPF010000448.1:0-1926 GCA_964446545.1 uncultured Rubrivivax sp. | reverse complement strand
TCCTCGCGGATCTTCGCCAGCGCGATCTCGGGCACGACGATGTGGTTGCTGAAGGTGCTGGTGCCCATGTAGTGGAACAGCGGCCTGCCGTCCTTGCTGAAGCGACTGCTCGAATCCGGCATCAGCCCCTTGCCCTGCGTGCCGCGGATCGCCGTGCACAGGTTGGTCTTGCGCGACAGGCAGCTCTTGCACTGCCGGCATTCGGGCGTGTACAGCGGGATCACGTGGTCGCCGGGCTTCAACGACGTGACGCCCGCGCCCACGTCGAGCACGATGCCCGCGCCTTCGTGGCCCAGGATCGACGGGAACAGGCCTTCGCTGTCGGCACCCGACAGCGTGTACAGGTCGGTGTGGCAGATGCCGGTGGCCTTGATCTGCACCAGCACCTCGCCGGCACGCGGGCCTTCCAGCTCCACCTCTTCGATGCTCAGCGGCTCGTTCACTTTCCAGGCTACGGCGGCGCGGGTCTTCATGCTTCGGTTCCTTCGGTGTTGAGCTCGGTGCACAGCATAGCTGCGATGCCATACTTTGCGGCTTCGCATTCAAGGAGACGGCATGTACCAGGCCCTGGTGATCGACAAGGACGAAGCCGGCTACCGCGCCGGCATCGAGGCGCTAGCCGACGACAACCTGCCCGAGGGCGACGTCACGGTGCGCGTCGACTACTCCACCATCAACTACAAGGACGGCCTGGCCATCACCGGCAAGTCGCCGGTGGTGCGCAAGTTCCCGCTGGTCGCCGGCATCGACTTCGCCGGCACGGTGGAATCCAGCAGCCACGCGGCCTGGAAGGCCGGCGACAAGGTGCTGCTCAACGGCTGGGGCGTGGGCGAAACCCATTCCGGCGGGCTGGCGCAGCGCGCCCGCGTCAAGGGCGACTGGCTGGTGGCGCTTCCGGCCGCCTTGACGACGCGCCAGGCCATGGCGATCGGCACCGCCGGCTACACCGCGATGCTGTGCGTGATGGCGCTGCAGGGCCATGGCCTCAAGCCCGACAGCGGCGACATTCTGGTCACCGGCGCCAACGGCGGCGTAGGCAGCGTCGCCATTGCCCTGTTGTCGAAGCTGGGCTACCGCGTCATCGCCTCCACCGGCCGCGTCAACGAAGCCGAGGCCTTGAAGGCCCTGGGTGCGGCCGAGGTCATCGACCGCGCCGAGCTCTCCGCCCCCGGCAAGCCGCTGGCCAAGGAGCGCTGGGCCGGCGTGGTCGATTCGGTGGGCAGCCACACGCTGGCCAACGCCTGCGCCGGCACCAAATACCGCGGCGCGGTGGCGGCCTGCGGCCTGGCGCAAGGCATGGATTTCCCGGGCAGCGTGGCGCCCTTCATCCTGCGCGGCGTCACCCTTTACGGCATCGACAGCGTGATGGCACCGAAGCCGCTGCGCGAGCAGGCCTGGGCGCGGCTGGCGCAAGACCTGGACCTGGCCAAGCTCGACAGCCTGGTGCACGAAATCCCGCTGGCCGGCGCGCTGGCCGCGGGTGCCGACATCCTGGCCGGCAAGGTGCGCGGCCGGCTGGTGGTCAACGTCAACGCATGAAGGTGCTGCAGAGCATCGCCCCGGCCGGCGCCGCGCCGGCCAAGGGGCCGTACAGCCCGGGCATGCGCGCCGGCAACCTGCTGTTCGTGTCGGGGCAGATCGCCATCGCACCCGACGGCAGCTCACTGGCCCATGCCGACCTGGCCACGCAGACGCGCCAGTGCCTGGCCAACCTGCGCGCCGTGCTCGAAGCCGGCGGCGCCACGCTGCAGCAGGTGGCCAAGGTCACGGTCTACCTGGCCGAGCCCGATGGCTGGCCGGTGTTCAACCCGATCTATGCCGAGTTCTTCGGCGCGCACAGGCCGGCGCGTGCCATCGTGCCGGTGGCCGCCTTTCCCGGCGGCTTCAAGGTCGAGGTCGACGCGGTCGCGGTGTTGGGCGACTAAC
>CAYUPF010000447.1:0-1928 GCA_964446545.1 uncultured Rubrivivax sp. | reverse complement strand
GAAGCCGACAAGCATCCGACCGTCTGACAAAAACCCACTTCACTGGAGACCGAATGCCGAACCTTCACCGCCGCCTGCTGACGCTGGCCGCTCTGGCCAGCCCCTGGACCCGCCCCGCATGGGCACAGGCCCGGCCGATCCGCCTGATCGTGCCCTACCCGCCCGGTGGGCCGCTGGACATCGTGGCGCGGGCGCTGGCCGACAAGGTCAAGGACAGCCTCGGTACGGTGGTGGTCGAGAACCGCCCCGGCGCCGGCGGCAACCTCGGCATGGACCTGGTCGCCAAGTCCGCGCCCGACGGCCTGACCATCGGCATGGGCGCGGTGGCCACGCATGCCATCAACCCATGGCTGTACTCGAAGCTGCCTTACGACCCGCTGCGCGACTTCACGCCGATCACGCTGGTGGCGCAGGTGCCGAACGTGCTGGTGATGAACACCGACACCGCGAAGAAGCTCGGCATCGGCAGCGTTGCCGACCTGGTGGCCTATGCCAGGCGGAACCCCGGCACGCTGAACTACGGCTCCGGCGGCAACGGCAGCGCCGGGCACCTGGCCGGCGAGATGTTCAAGGCGCAGGCCGGCGTGTACATGGTGCACATCCCCTATGCCGGCGGCTCGCCGGCGCAGCTGGCGCTGCTGTCGGGCCAGGTGGACCTGAACTTCGACAACCTGGCCGCGGCCTCGGCCAACATCAAGAGCGGCAAGCTCCAAGCGGTGGCAATGACCACGGCCAAACGCGCCAGCGCGATGCCCGAAGTGCCGACCATCGCCGAGACCGGCGCGGCCCACGGCCTGGCCACCTTCGACATCAACACCTGGTTCGGCCTGTTCGGCCCGGCGGGGCTACCCGCGGCGACGACACAACGGCTGAACAAGGCCTTCACCGAGGCGCTGGCCTCGCCGGAGATCAAGGCGCGGCTGGCAACCCTGCTGGCCGAAGCGTCGCCGACGACGCCGGAGCAGTTTTCTGCCTTCGTGCGCGCGGAGCTGGCCAAGTACGAGAAGGTGGTGAAAGCCACCGGCGCGAAGGCCGATTGACGGCCGACCGCTCTATACTGTACAGATCGTACAGATTTAGACACAGGCCGCACCGATGCCCGCAACCCGACCGATCGGCCTGGAACAGGCCCGCAGCAGACTGCCCGAGCTGGTGCGTAGCGCCGGGGCGGGCAGCACGCACGTCATCAGCCGGCACGGGCGGCCCGTGGCGGCATTGGTGCCGCTGTCCGCCCTGGCCGAGCAACGTCGCGCCAACGGAGTGCTGGCGCTGCGCGGCACCGGCCGAGGCTTGTGGGGCGCGCAGGCTGCACGCACGATTGAGCAGCTGCGCTCCGACTGGGACTGAGCGGTGGCCAAGGCGCCGTCAACTGCCGCCCGGGTGCGGCGTCCGCGCGCGGCCGCGCCCTCGGCGTGGCTCGGTCTCCCCGCCGGCGCGACGGTGCTCGTCGACACCGCGCCCTTCATCTACATGCTGGAGGACCATCCGACGCTCGCGCCGCGCTTTGTCGGCCTGTTCGAAGCCGAGCGCCGCAGCGAACTGACGATCGCCATCACGCCGGTGACAGTGGCCGAACTGCTGGTCGGGCCGCTGAAGGCGGGGCAGGATGGCCTGGCAAGGCGCTACGAGCGCGAGCTTCAAGCCTACGCGCTGGTGCCGATCGACGCCATGCTTGCCGCACAGGCAGCCCGCCTGCGCGTGCGCTATGGGCTGCGACTGCCCGACGCGCTGCAACTCGCCGCAGCGCTGGAGATCGGCGCACATGCGTTGGTCACGCACGACCGCGATTTCGCTGCAGTGGATGGCATTCAGGTGATCACCGGCGAATGACGCAGCCGGCGCAGCGACAGCAACCCCTCACTCGCCCAAGTAGGCCGCCCGCACCTTCGGGTCGTCGAGCAGCTGCTTCGCATCGCCGCTCATCGTGA
>CAYUPF010000446.1:0-1932 GCA_964446545.1 uncultured Rubrivivax sp. | reverse complement strand
GCACCAACGAAAAAGCCCGCCGAAGCGGGCTGGTGGCGGGGTGCGGTGGCCGCTCAGAGCAGCAGCAGCAGCGCCAGCGCCGCCACGGCGATGACGACGATGGCCTTGTCCGCGGCGCGGTGCACGCGCTCGAGCTCGTCGCGCCGGGTCACGCTAGCCACCCACCACGGTAGTGGTGCGCGCACCCGATGCGCAGGTCGTCGAAGTCGAGCGCCCGAACGCTGCCACACGGGATCGCGTCCGGGGCGTCGATTGCGTAGCGCAGGTCTATCGCGACGGCGTAGTCTGCCGTGAGCGCATACGCGCCGCTGTGCAGGTGCTCGGGCTGCGGCTGCTGGTGCACGGCACCGGTCAGCGCCGCGATGGGGCCGTAGTAGGGCTTCATGGCAGCACCCGTGATGCCGTCGCCCGGATGGCGGCCAGGCGCGCCGCGATGGCGGCAAACGCCAGTTGCCTGCGCTCGGCCTGCACCACGGCAGCATCCTCGCCCGACAGCAGCAGCACGCCCGGCGCCGGCTCTTGTTCCACGTCCAGACTGTGCGGCGGATGCGCGAAGCCCCAGGGCCATAGAACGCTGCCACCGATGCCAATGCCGATGCCGGCCACGGCCAGCACGATGCAGCCGATGTGCTGGCGCGTGCGGCTGGTGCGGCGCCGGGGATAGCCGTAGGCGTAGCGGTTCATGTTGACCTCCGCTCGTGCTGGCGTGCGGCCACCTGCAGGGCTTCGGCTTCGCTGCGGTAAGGGTGGTCACTGCCGACGATGAACCAACGACGCACCAGACCGGCCGCGCCGGGATAGCGGTACATGCGTTGTTCAACCAGCGCTTGGTGCACCTGTTCGGCGGTGCTGGCCTTGGTGCCGGCCATCATTCGGACACCTCGGGCGGCAAGGTACGAGACAGCCCGCGCCGGATCAGCGCCAGCGCCGCGGTGATGGTGTGCAGCCGCGTCACCTCGGCGGCGTGCAACGCTTCCAACTGGTCAACTGTGCGCTCTGGGGCAAAGGCGGTGACCAGATCGGCCAGAACGCGGTGTTCCGCGCGGCGGTGCGCGGTGTGCTGGCGCGCGAAGGCTTCCAGCCGGTACAGCTCAGGCAGCGCGTCGGCCGCCCGTAAAATCGAGATAGCCATTTTCTGAATCCTCGGTTCAGTGGGTGGTTAGGGCCGGCTCGGTGTTGACGCACCTTGTCGGCCCGACTGTTTCTGCCGCTATGCCGGCGGCTGTTTCTCCTTCGCGCGTGCAATGCGTTCGCGCAGCCACTCGACGCCACCTAGGCGAAGCAGCTTCGCGTGCATGTCCTGAGTCAGCCGCAGCGCAACCACGTAGGCGCGCCGCTCGGCTTCAGGGATCGGCGGTCGCCCGCCCTTGTTCTTCTCCATGCCGGTTAATGTAAACACAAACCTGCATGAGCGCAAGCGCAGACGTGCGATAGATTTTTGCTATCGGCCTGCTGATGTCGTCAGGTTCCCGCGCCGCGCCGCGTGAAAACCGCCAGGCCGCGCTTGCCGATGGCTGGCCCGAAAGGCCGGCGGGCGCGGGAAGTCAGTGCGTCGGGCTCGCCGTCGCGGCCATGTTGTCCATGATGCGCGGTGCTTGGTCTGCCGCATCAGCTCGGAAGATGTGACGTGCCTGCTCGGCCGCAATGAGCGCTTCTGCTGCGCTGCAGCCCTGCTCGACCAACTGCCGGCGGATGTCGCGCGCGATGACAGGCCAACGCAAGTCGAACGCGCTCAGCAGCGCCTCGCGTACTTCAGTTTCGCTGTCGCCGTGCGAACAAAGCTTTTCCCAAGTCATTGCGTGGCCCCCGGCATGGCGCGCTGCTCAAGCTCCGCGGCGCGGCGCTCGAAGATTCGCCCAGCAGCGGCCTCAACGGCAGCCGGCAACGCGGCGCCGAGCTTGTCGCCCACGGTTCGCATCAGGCTCGCCGAGT
>CAYUPF010000445.1:0-1947 GCA_964446545.1 uncultured Rubrivivax sp. | reverse complement strand
ATCTTGGTACCTCGATACCGTCTCAGGATTGGGGAAGTCCCTTCGTATTCACTCGGCACTTTGAAGCAACAAGAATGCACAGCATCATTCGCAGCGCGCGGCCGAATGAGGCCTAACACTAGCCTGAATCCGTGACCCTCTTTGATTGACCCGCGTACTGTTCGCCCAATTCACGATTTCCATGGCTGAATTCTTTGCGCATGCCCTCGGATCGCCGGCGCGACGCGTCTGTCGAGTGCCGATTTCGCGCAATTCGCATGGCTCGATGGCCCATTGCTGCCAATGCGGTCATGTATGGGCGTGCCGAGCCCTGTCGCGCGCGGTGATTCGGCTGGGCGAGCACTGGATGAACCGTGAGCCGTTCCGGGTCGGCTTGGCTGCAGCTCTATGGCGTGGCCGCGAACTGCGCGTGCAAGCGCATGAAGACCGTGGCCGCCCGATCATTGGCGCCCAGGCCCAGGATGATGCGCCGGCCGTGTTCGATCAATCGAGCGGCGCGGTAGATCAGCTCCTGCATCACCGTCTTGATGCGTCGTCGCTTGGCGCTGTGGCGCACCGGCGCATTGGGCCCGAGCAGGCCACGCTGACCCATCAGGCGCAGGATGTTCATCGCCAGCGCGGCCAGTTGGCACACCAGGTAGTTGGTGTCGAACTTGCCCGAGGGCAGCCGGGTCAGGTCCAGGTCCGTCTTGAACTCCGAGTGGAACTGCTCGTGCGTGCCGTGGTCGGCGTACAGCGCGATGATGTCGCCGGCACTGAGCGTGGCCGGCAGGCTCGTCGTCCAGCCTTCCAGCGTGAGCTCGGGCACGATCAGCACCTGGCCGCGATTGTCGATGCTGCGCTCGATCAGCCGCAGCACCCGGCGCATGGGGCGCTGCACGCCCTCGACCACGACCGGTTGCTCCCAGGTGCTCACGCGCTTGCCCGTGCGCGGGTGCTCCCAGTGTGTGGCGGCATCGGCATCCAGCCGCGCGGCCAGCGCGGCCACATCGGTGCTGCGCGGATTCCACTTGATGAGGAAATCCACCTGTGCCAGTCCGGGTCGATTGCACGCCTCGATGCCACGCATCAGGCGCACCGAGTCGAAACCCGAGTCCAGCCGCGCCAGGATCGGCGCCTTCGGGCCAGACGCACTCAGGCGCTGGGCCATCGGAAGGACGCGCTCGAGGTTGAAGTCGGTCTCGCTGGCCGAGTGCTGCACGCCCGGGCGCAGGGCAAGCTCCAGGCAGAACCCATGGCTGCCCAGATACGCCGCCAGCGGGCAGTAGCCGTCCACGCCCGCATAGGTGCGGCCCACGCCTTCCTTGGCCGTGCCGCCGTTGTCCATCGCGAAGGTGTCCACGTCCAGCGGCAACCAGCCACAGGGCAGCACACCATAGTCCGGGCGTTGCCCGCTGAGCAGCGTCTCGATCATCGGCGCGGCGAAGTCGAACAGCTCGGCCGCACGCGCATCCATGCGCTGGCGCAGCGTCGGGCTCGACGGCAACAGGCCAATACCCAGCGCCTGCTTATAGAACCCATCGCCGCGAAAGTTCTCGATGGCGTCGAAGTCGCTCTTGCCCTGCACGAGCAGACCGACGTAGCTGCGCACGATGTCGCTGTTGAGCACGCCGTTCTTGACGGGCAGCGCGGCATCGAGCCGACCGAGCAGCGGTTGCACTGCCTTCAGGTACTGGCCCACCAAGGCCAGGCCGGCCACCGGTGTGAGCTCATAGTCGAGCTGCTTGACAATCAACTGGCGCATCGGTTTGATCAGGGTTGGCGGTATCGGAAAAGATACCCCACCTCAACTCACCCGCAGGGTGATGCGCCGTCAGCACCAACCCTGAGCAATTGCCCAATCACATCAACGACTTGGCCGCAGTGGCGGGCGGCGAGGTCACGGATTCAGGACTAGGTTTTTCAAACTTACTCTCTACCTCCGTCATGTCCAAGAATGGCCTTGTG
>CAYUPF010000444.1:0-1950 GCA_964446545.1 uncultured Rubrivivax sp. | reverse complement strand
CTGTTCCTGTTGACGCGCGCGCGGGAGACGGCAGCAGCCATCGCCGGGTTTCTGGTCGAACCCGCAACCTGAGTGAGCAGCCGACCAGGTAGGCAGCGTCGGCCTGATGTTCTGCTTCAAGGACTGTGGTCCGGGTCGGCCTTCGCTGGCTTGCCGTGTCGCCTTCAGGCATCACAGCGCCGAAGTCCTTCGTCGGCATCCTGCTCGGCGCTATCGATGGCCGACGACTGAACCAAGGGCAAGTTACTCGGCGCGATCTTCGCGAAGTGACAAGGAGGGACCGGAATCGGATGTCGACCAGCGCTACAAACTGTCGGATTGCGGTTGACCGGTCATCAATAGCCACTCAGATCAGCGTTCCCATGCCGGACACGAGCGATTGCAGCAACTTCCCGAGCGCATCGAACGCCCGCGCCTGGTCAAGCGCCCGGCGGTCATGGATAGGTTCGCCGCATGCGGCTCTCGATCATGTGGTTGAGACACTCGTCGATCACGTCGCCGCTGATGCCGAGACTTGCCATCAACGTCGCTGAAGTGCGGCGCAGGTCGTGCGCGGTCCAGCGCCACAGCAGAGCAGAGGTGGCATTTGTCCGGCCGCCACGCAACCGTCGCTGCGGAACGCGCTGGCGATCGCTTACTGGCACGTGGGCGCGCAGCCCATGGCGTGCAGTTGAGGTCTTCCCGCGGACCCCGGGCCCGTTCATCCGGGCCGCACGCGACAGCACAGAGCCGGCGCGCGAACGGGTCATCGGCCAGTGGGGTCTGATCCCGTGGTTCGCCAAGTCGGCGAAGCTGGCCTACTCGACCGACAACGCGCGCAGCGAGGAACTCAGCACGAAGGCTTCGTACAGGCACTCGTGGCAGTACGGCAAGCGCTGCATCATTCCGGCCATGTCCTGCGATGAGCCGAACTGGGAGACGGGCAAAACATCTGGTGGCGCTTTCGGCGCGCGGACGGCGCGCCCTGGGCACTGGCGGGGCTGTGGAACACCTGGACGGACAAAGCCACTGGCGAGATGGTCGAGAGCTACACCATGCTGACGTTGAATGCGGACGAGCACCCCCTCATGTCAGGCATGCACAAGCCCGATCCCAAGCTCGGGCCGGACGCGCAAGACAAGCGCAGCGTGGTGCCGAGCGAGCCAGCGAATGTGGGCGCCTGGCTGCACGGCACCCAGGAACAGGCCCAGGCGCTGGTCCGGCTCGCGCCTGCCGCGGCCTTCGACGCTGGACCGGTCGGCAGATGAAGGGCTTCACGCTGATCGAATTGATGGTGGTGGTCGCCGTGATCGCGATCCTGGCGCTGCTGGCGGTGCCCAGCATGCAAAGCCGCCTGGTGCGCCAACAGATCGTCGAGGCGGTGCGCCTGGCTGACATCGCCAAGGCGCCGATCGCAGCGAGTTGGACCCAAGACCATGCGCTACCGCTCGACAATGCGAGTGCTGGCTTGCCCGTCGCCGAGAAGATCGTCAGCAACCACGTCAAGTCACTCGCCATCGAAGGCGGCGCCATTCACCTGACCTTCGGCAACCAGGCGACCGGCGCCATCAGCGGCAAGACTCTCACGCTGCGGCCGGCCATCGTCGAGGACGCGCCGGTCGTGCCCGTCGCCTGGGTATGCGGCAATGCCCGGCCGCCCGACCAGATGACGGTCCAGGGCACGAACCGCACCGACGTCGACAAGAACTTCCTGCCGCTCAACTGCCGGGCCGGCTGATCCCGGTTCGACGGGCGCCCGCGCATTCCGCTCGAACTACAAAGCGGCTTCCAGCAGCGGTGGTTGCAGCAGGTCCGCGTCCACGTTCAGCAGGACACTGGCCAGTTCCAGCGAGCGCCATAGCGGTGCTGGCATCTGCATGATGCGCTCTGGCGTGCGGGCCTGGGCGATCCAGGCCGCGATCTGCGCGTGCTGGACAGCAGACAGCAGATTCAGGCTCAACATCTCGTCCA
>CAYUPF010000443.1:0-1951 GCA_964446545.1 uncultured Rubrivivax sp. | reverse complement strand
CGTCTCGGCCAGCGAACGCGGCGAGTGGATCGTGACGCCGCCGGCCTTCAGCCCGTACGCGCTGCCGAAGTGCTTGCGGTCGCCGGTGACGAGTGCATCGCAGCCCAGGCGAATCGCGGCGGCCAGCACAGGACGGTCTTTGGTCGGCAGCCCATCCAACTCGACTGCGTCGACTGCGACCGCCAAGGCGGGCGCGACCTGCAGATCCACCCAGCAATGCATCGAGAACCTGAACCGCCTGCGGGCCCTTGCCGAGCAGGTTGCGCCTGGCCTCTGCCACCACATAGGCGTCGACTCGGCACTCATGACCGCGATCGAGCAGCAAACGCAGCAGGGCCCGCACGGCGCCGTCGGACTTGGCCGCGGAGAACAGGATGTCGGCGTCCAGGAACACCCGCATGGCCGCGCCGATCAGCGCTTCGTCGTGCGCAGAGGGCGGGCCGGCGGCTTGCGCGCGAGCACCGCTGCCAGCGCCGCCTCGGCTTCGTCGAACTCATGTTCCCGTTCAGGCGAATAGACCTCGACCGGAAGCGTGACCGCGGGCCGCAACAGCAAGCCCTCGGGCGTGATCTCGGCGATCAACGGGTCGTCGGCCTGCAGGCCGAGCGCCTGCCGCAGCTTGGCCGGCAGCGTGACGACGCCGCGGCTGGTGATGGTGACGGTGGCTTTCATTGCTGCAGCAAAGCCGATGCGGACGAGTATCGCCGCGCGGGGCATGCGAACAATGCAGCCTGGAGCGGCAAGACCAAGCGCTGCGTGAACCGAGCATCGCAGGCGCTGCGCCTGGCCGCTGCGGCGCAGCGCAGCGCAGCGGCAAGTCGGCGCTGGGTGCGTACTACCGCAGGACTTGGAGGAAATTTCTTGAGAGAGCCGTCATGCTATGCGTGCAAGCCAGTAGCCTGGACTCTTGCTGTCTGGGGCGATGGCCACCACGAGCACCTCTTCAGCGCTGGCACGGTAATAGACATTGAAGGGAAAGCCTTTCACTCGGAACTTGCGCGTGCCGCCAAGGCCTGGGCGCCCGCTTGTGGCGCCCTTACTGCCCGGTCTGTCGCCTCACGAACGGCCTCTTTGAACTTGACACCGAAGCCCTGACGCGCCGCCGAGTAGTACGCTGTTTCGTGCAACAGTTCCGCTTCGGCGTCCGGTAGGAAACGAAGGGGAATCACCGGGCGATGGCTGATGCGCGGGCGAACACGGTCTCGGCGTCGATCGCCTGCACTTCGCCTCGATCGTAGGCTTCGAGGCGGCGGCGGATCTCTGCGTCCCAAGCAGCTTCAGCCTCTGACATAGGTTCCTCAGCGAGGGACGAGAGCAGCATCTCGGCAAGGCGCGCCCGATCCTCGGCCGAGAGGGCAAGGCTGCGTTTGGCTAGGTCAGCGACTTGGTCACTCATTGGAGCCTCCGAGACGGTGGGTGGAATGGTACCGTGCTCGGGCGCTTCGACACCGACCGACACGCGGTGCCGCGCCATGAACTGCTGGCGCTGGCACTGCATTTCGGCTTGAGCCGCTACGACGCCGCCCATCTGGAACCGGGCCTTGCGCCGCCAGTTGCCGCTGGCCACGCAGGACGAGGCGCGCTGCGGGCTGCCGCGCTGGCGGCGGGGGTGGGCGCGTCGAGGCGTAATGCCCTTGAGGGCCGCATCGAATGCGTCGGCTGCGCGATGCCGTGCAGCGAATCCTGACGCACCCTCAACGAAGTGTCGATGTAGGCGGTGGCGGCTCCACGCCGCCCGGCTTCACGGCGCAAACATCGACTGCAAGGTCTGCAGCGTCAGTACCAGCGTCGGCGCTCGCAGGGCGCCGAGTTGCCGTTGGCCACGCAAGACGAGGCACAGCGCGCCGCGGCGCTGACGGCGGGGGGTGGGCTGCGTCGAAGTGTCGTTGTAGGTCGTCCTCATTCCACATTCCTGTTCGCTTGAGTTCCAAGCGAGAACACTGTACTGTAC
>CAYUPF010000442.1:0-1973 GCA_964446545.1 uncultured Rubrivivax sp. | reverse complement strand
CGGTCTGCCCAGCTCTTCTCGTTGGGCGAATGGCGGTCGCCGCCCTTGCGGAAGGATTCGTCCAGTTCCTTCAGCAGCTTGCGCTGGTGTTCGGTCAGCTTGACTGGCGTCTCCACCGCGATGTGCGCGTACAGGTCG
The DNA here is from genome assembly GCA_964446545.1 of uncultured Rubrivivax sp. Lineage (GTDB taxonomy): Bacteria > Pseudomonadota > Gammaproteobacteria > Burkholderiales > Burkholderiaceae_C > Rubrivivax. Next base: position 1,835 of record CAYUPF010000442.1, on the reverse strand, counting down.
CCGGGATAGCTGGAGCGGATGCCCTTGATGCCCTTGCCGCGCAGTCTGAAGGTCTTGCCGTGCTGCGTGCCTTCGGGCAGGTCGATCTCGGCGTTGCCGCCCAATGTGGGCACCTCGATCGTGCCGCCCAGCGTCACCGTGGTCAGGCCCACCGGCACGGTGCAGTGCAGGTCGTCGCCGTCGCGCTCGAAGATGTCGTGTTGCTTGACGCGGATCTCGATGTACAGGTCGCCGCTGGGCCCGCCGTTGCTGCCCGGCTCGCCGTTGCCGGCCGAGCGGATGCGCATGCCTTCGTTGATGCCGGCGGGGATCTTCACCTCCAGCGTCTTCTGCTTCTTGATCTTGCCGGCGCCGTTGCAGGTGGCGCAGGGCTCGGGAATGATCTTGCCGCTGCCGCGACAGTGCGGGCAGGTCTGCTGGATGCTGAAGAAGCCCTGGCGCATGTGCACCGTGCCGCTGCCGTTGCAGGTGCTGCAGGTCTTCGGGCTGGTGCCGGGCTTGGCGCCGCTGCCCTTGCAGGTTTCGCAGTTGTCCCAGCTGGGGATGCGGATCTGCGTGTCCTTGCCGCGCGCCGCTTCCTCCAGCGTGATCTCCATCGCGTAGCTGAGGTCGTTGCCGCGGTAGACCTGCTGGCCGCCGGCACGCCGGCCGCCGGCGCCGCCGGCCGCACCGCCGAAGATGTCGCCGAAGATGTCGCCGAAGGCCTCGGCGAAGCCGCCGAAGCCCTCGGGGCCGGCACCGCCGCGGCCACCCATGTTGGGGTCGACGCCGGCATGGCCGAACTGGTCGTAGGCGGCGCGCTTCTGCGGGTCGGTGAGCATCTCGTAGGCCTCCTTGGCCTCCTTGAATTTCTCTTCCGAGGCCTTGGCCTTGTCACCCTGGTTGCGGTCGGGGTGGTGCTTCATGGCCAGCTTGCGGTAGGCCTTCTTGATGTCCTCCTCGTCCGCGTTGCGGGGCACGCCGAGGATGTCGTAGTAGTCGCGCTTGGCCATGCGATGTCTGCTCAGAATAAACAATGAAGCCGCGTTGTCGAGCCACCCTCGGCAGGCGGTCCTTCAACGCGGCGCAGTCGCGGTCAGGCCGGGCGTCGTCGCCCGGGCCGACCGCTGCCGATCACTTCTTCACTTCCTTGAACTCGGCGTCGACCACGTTGTCGTCGGCCGCCGGCCGCGCCTGCGGCTCCGGCTCGGCTTGCGCCGCGCCGGCATCACCGGCCGCCGCCGCTGCGGCAGCCGCCGCGGCCTGCGAATCGGCATACATCTTCTCGCCCAGCTTCTGGCTCGCGGTCATCAGCTTTTCGGTGGCCGCTTCGATGGTGGCCTTGTCGTCGCTCTTCAGCGATTCCTCGGCTTCCTTCAGCGCCGCCTCGATGGACTCCTTCTCCGGCGCGTCGAGCTTGTCGCCATGCTCGCCCAGGCTCTTGCGCACCGAATGCACCATCGCGTCGGCCGCGTTGCGTGCCTGCACCAGCTCGAGCTTCTTGTGGTCCTCGGCGGCATTGGCCTCGGCGTCCTTGACCATCTTCTCGATCTCGGCCTCGTTCAGGCCGGAGTTCGCCTTGATGGTGATCTTGTTTTCCTTGCCGGTGGCCTTGTCCTTGGCGCCCACGTGCAGGATGCCGTTGGCGTCGATGTCGAAGGTGACCTCGATCTGCGGCATGCCGCGCGGCGACGGCGGGATGCCCTCGAGATTGAACTCACCCAGGCTCTTGTTGCCCGAAGCCAGCTCGCGCTCGCCCTGGAAGACCTTGATCGTCACCGCCGGCTGGTTGTCGTCGGCGGTGCTGAACACCTGGCTGAACTTGGTCGGGATGGTGGTGTTCTTCTTGATCATCT
>CAYUPF010000441.1:0-1974 GCA_964446545.1 uncultured Rubrivivax sp. | reverse complement strand
GCGGCGCCGGCCTGCGAGCGCCCGGACTTGATGGCGATCACCGGCTTGCCCGCCGCCGCCGCGCGCGTCAGCGCGACGCGGAACGCGCGCGTGTCGCGGATGTCCTCCAGGTACAGGCCGATGACCCGCGTGTCGGGGTCCTCGGCCAGGCAGGCGATGGCCTCGGCGGCGTCGATATCACATTCGTTTCCGGTGGTGACCCACTGGCTGAAGCCGATGCCCGAGCGCAGCACGATGTCCATCCAGTACGCGCCCAGCGCACCGCTCTGGCTGACGAAACCGAAGGCACCGCGCCGCAGTGGCGTCTCCTCGAGCGCGGTGGTGAACGATGCGATGAGCCCGGTCGCGCTATTGGCCAGCCCCAGGCAGTTGGGGCCGATGATGGACACGCCGCTTGCGTGGGCCAGCGTGCGCAGCCGTTGCTGCAGCACGCGGCCGGCCTCGCCCGTCTCGGCGAAGCCCGAAGAGAACACGACGAAGGCACGGATACCCGCGGCAATGCCCTCCGCGATCACGCCCTCCACCTGGGCCGCGCCGGTACCGACGATCGCCAGGTCCACCGGCTTCCCGATCTCCGCCAGCGACGCATAGCAGCGCAGTCCCTGCACCTCGCTGCGTCCTGGGTTCACCGGGTACAGCCGGCCGCCGAAGCCGCGCGCCAGCATGTAGGCCAACGGCCGGCCGGTGATCTTCGTTGGGTCGGCCGAGGCGCCGACGATGGCAACGCTGCGGGCCTGCAGCACCGAGCACAGGCGCGCCCCGAGGGCCGCATCCGGCCCGCTCAATGAAATGTTCATGTCGCTTCCTGGTTGGAGTTCCAAGCGCCTTCGCCATAAAGAACGGCCTTCGCGCCTAAAGACCTGTTGACACCGGTCATTTCGATGGGTTAGTATTCGCCATATCGAACGTCATTCTAACACGCGAACAAAACACCGCAAGGCGAGCTTCCATGGCCCTGGACTTCACCTTCTCCTCAGAACACGAATCGGTGCGCGACACGGTGCGCCGCCTGTGTCGCGAGGAACTGGCGCCCTTGGTCGCCGACGCCGAGGAGAACGAACGCTTCCCTCGCGAGATCTTCAAGCGCTGGGGCGAGTTGGGCCTGCTGGGCGTGCGCTACCCCGAGGCGGATGGCGGCAGCGGGCTGGACAAGGTCAGTGACTGCATCGTGCGCGAGGAGCTGAGCTACCTGAGCCAGGCCTTCGCCACCACCTGGTCGGCGCACACCCACCTGGGCATCTGGCCGATTTGGAAGGCCGGCACGCCCGAGCAGCGCGAGCGCTTCTTCAAGCCGGCGATGAGCGGCGACAAGATCTCCGGCTTCGGGCTCAGCGAGCCCGACGGCGGCTCCAACGTGCGCGCGCTGAAGACGCGCGCGGACAAGGTGCCGGGTGGCTGGAAGCTCAACGGCAGCAAGCTGTACATCAGCAACGCGCCCTTCGCCGACTTCCTGTTGGTGGCCGCGCGCACGCGGCCGGAGCTGACGTCCGAAGCCATCAGCCTATTCATCGTCGAGCTGCCGAACGCCGGCTTCGAGACCCACAAGCTGCGCAAGGAAGGCATCCGCGGCTCGGAAACCGGCCTGATCCACATCCACGATGCCTTCGTGCCCGACGACTGCCTGCTCGGCCACCGCGAAGGCACCTACCCGGTGATCCTGGAGTGCCTGAGCGAGAACCGCGTCGGCGTTGCGGCGAACGCGCTGGGCATGGCGCGCGCCGCCTTCGACGCCGCGCAGGCCTACGCCAACGACCGCATCGTCGCCAGCCGGCGCATCGGCGACTACCAGGCCATCGCCCACAAGCTGGCCGACATGTCGGCGCAGATCGAAGCGGCGCATTGGCTGGTCTACTACGGCGCCTGGCGTGTCGACCAGGGTACGCTGGACGCGGCCACGGCGGCGCGCGTCAAGCTCATCGCCAGCGAGACGGCGCTCGCGGTCAGCGAGCAGGCGATCCGCATCCACGGCGGCGC
>CAYUPF010000440.1:0-1994 GCA_964446545.1 uncultured Rubrivivax sp. | reverse complement strand
TACCCGATCCTCGGGCCCGATTCGAATGCCAAGTCCAAGGACATCTGGTGTGCGCAGGACAGTGCCAAGGCCTGGCGTGCCTGGATGGTCGACGCCGCGACGCCGCCCAAGAGCATGGGCAAATGCGACACCGCTGCGTTGGAGCGCAATGTCGAATTCGGCAAGAAGCACCGCGTGCAGGGCACCCCGGCCGCGATCTTCGAGGACGGCACGCGCGCGCCCGGCGCGATTCCGCTGGAAGCCCTGGAGAAGAACCTCGCCGCTGCCGCCAAGAAGGGCTGAGCACGCCGCCGTCGATGATCGACTACCTGATCGAAGTCTTCGACCGGCACGCGCACCTGTACCGCGTCACGCTGAAGCTGCCGCGCCCGGCGGCGCTGCAGCGCCTGAGCCTGCCGGTGTGGATTCCCGGCAGCTACATGGTGCGCGAGTTCAGCCGCCACCTGTCGCGGCTGCGCGCGCGCCAGGGCACGCGCGAATGCCGCGTCGAGCCGCTCGACAAGTGCAGCTGGCAGGTGCACTGCGACGGCGGCCAGGCGCTGACGGTCGTCTACGAGGTCTATGCCTTCGACACCTCGGTGCGCACCGCCTTCCTGGACGCGCAGCGCGGCTTCTTCAACGGCACCAGCCTGTGCCTGCGCGTCGAGGGCCGCGAAGCCGAACCGCATCGCCTGCGGCTGGGCAAGTTGCCTGCCGGTTGGCAGGCAGCCACCGCCATGCCGCCCACGGCGCGCCGGCATGAATACCTGTGCGCCGACTACGACGAACTCGTCGACCACCCGGTGGAGATGGGGCGTTTCTGGCGCGGCGAGTTCCGCGTGCGCGGGGTGGACCATGAATTCGTCGTCGCCGGCGCCTGGCCTGGCTTCGACGGCGCGCGGCTGCTGGCCGATGCACGCCGCATCTGCGAGGCGCAGATCGGTTTCTGGCACGGCCGCGGCAAGCCGCCGCTTGCGTGCTACGTGTTCATGCTGAACGCCGTGGACGAGGGCTACGGCGGCCTGGAGCACCGCGCCAGCACCGCGCTGATCTGCACGCGGCGTCAACTGCCGCGCCAGGGCATGGGCCAGGCCGGCGACGGCTATGTCACGCTGCTCGGGCTGATCTCGCACGAGTACTTCCACACCTGGAACGTCAAGCGCATGAAGCCGCGCGACTTCGAGCGCGTCGACTACGGGCGCGAGAACCACACGCGACTGCTGTGGTTCTTCGAAGGCTTCACCTCCTACTACGACGACCTGCTGCTGCTGCGCGCCGGGCTGATCGACGCGCCGCGCTACCTGCGAGCGCTGGCCAAGACGCTGAGCGGCGTGCTCGCCACGCCGGGGCGGCGCCAGCAAAGCGTGGCCGAGTCCAGCTTCGACGCCTGGATCAAGTACTACCGCAGCGACGAGAACACGCCCAACGCCACCATCAGCTACTACGCCAAGGGCGCCCTGGTGGCGCTGGCGCTGGACCTGAGCCTGCGCGCGGCGGGCAGCGGCAGCCTGGACGAGGTGATGCGCGGGCTCTGGTCGCGCTCGGCCGGCGGGTCCATCGACGAAGCCGACATCGCCCAGGCCTTGCAGCAGGCGGCCGGGCGATCGATGCAGCAAGAACTCGATGCCTGGGTGCACGGCACCGAGGACCTGCCGCTGCGCGCGCTACTGCAGCGCGCGGGTATTGCCTGGCTGGCCGAGAACGGCGATCTGGCGGCTGAACTCGGCCTGCGCGTCAGCGAAGGCGCGCTCAGCGGCATCCACGTGAAGAACGTGTTTCGCGGCAGCGTCGCGGAACGCGCCGGTGTCTCGGCCGGCGACGAACTGCTGGCCGTCGACGGTTGGCGGCTGCGCCGCCTGGACGATGCGCGCGGCTGGCTGCGCGCCGGCCAGGGCTTCGCACTGACGCTGGTGCGCGACCAGCGGCTGCTGACGCTGGCCGTGCCGGCGCCGGCACCGCAGGCCGCCAGCGTGCAGCTGAAGCTGGCCGATGCGGCCGCGCCGGCGGCGCTGGCG
>CAYUPF010000439.1:0-2001 GCA_964446545.1 uncultured Rubrivivax sp. | reverse complement strand
GTTCGCTGCTCATGGGGATGGACCTCCGAAGCCCGCGGCGTCGCGCCGTCGTTGGCGCAGGATTTTGACACAACGCTCGCTGGCGGGTCGGCCACGCGGCGTGTAGCCACCGCTGCGAACAGGGGCGGTATCGCAGCCCAGTTTCAGCCATCGCCGGGCCGGGTCCGGCGCTCCAATCGCAAGATCCATGTCCCGTTTCGCCGTGACCACGCCCGACACTCAGACGCCCGCCCATGCCGCCGCAGCCGCTGCGGCGCGGGCACGTCATCTCGGACACTTCGAACTGCTGGCCCTGGCCGGCAAGAGTCAGCACTGCATGGCCTGGCGCGTGCGCGACCAGCGCTTCCGCGACGAGCGGCGCGAAGGCATGCTGCTGCTGCCTCGCGTGCAGCCGGGCGCTGAAGCGACGTTGCAGCGCTGGGAGCAGACGGTGCGGCGCGCCGCGCGGCTGCAGCACCCGAACCTGGCCGCTGCGCGCGACATCGGCGTGTGCGAACACTGGCCCTACGTGCTGTATGACATCGGCGTGGCTGAGACACTGGCCGAGCGCCTTCGAGGCAGCGCCCTCGGCGCGCAGGAGGCGGCGGCGCTGTGTGTGCAGGCGCTGCGCGGACTGGCCTTCGCCCACGATGGCGGCGTGGCCCATCGCGACCTGCAGCCCTTCATGCTGCTGCTTGGAGAACATGGCAGTGTCCAGCTGATGGGCCTGGAGGTGGCTCTGGCGGCCGCCCAACCGGCAGCAGATGCGACGGCTGCGCAGACCGCGCCGCGCACCAGCATCGATGCGCTGGACCTGCACGCTCAGCGCGAAGCGGCGCAGCGCGACGTGCTCGCCATGGGCCTGCTGCTGCACTGGATGCTGGCGGGTCGGCCGGCGCTCGACGAGCCCGATTCCGGCGAGCTGTTGCTACGCCTGCCGCCGCTGGGCCGCGAACTGGCGCGGTTGCCATGGAGCACGCCGCTGCCGGTGCCCGAGGTGCTGCGTGCCATCGCCAACCGCGCCACCGACCGCCAGCCGCGCCAGCGCTACCGCAGCGCGCGTGGCATGCAGCGTGCGCTCGACGGCTGGTTGCAGGTCGACAGCGCGGCCGGTGGCGGGCCGCTGGCCCTGCTGCTGGAGCGGCTGCACAGCGTCGGCGCATTGCCATCCTCGCCCGGCAGTGCCGCGCGCGAGGCCCGGCTGGCGCGCATGGACCGCGAGCGCACCAACGAGCTGGCCGAGGTGGTGCTGCAGGACCTGGCACTGTCCTTCGAACTGCTGCGCTGGGTCAACGGTGCGCAGGTGCATGGCGCACTGGCTGCCGGCAGCGGCCCGGTGCTGACGATCCGGCGCGCGATTGCCATGCTCGGGCTGGACGGTGTGCGCCGCGCGGCCCTGGGCCTGCGCGGCTGGCCGGGGCCACTGCCGGAAGCCGCGGCGCTAGCGCTGGGCCAGCTGATCGAATCGGTCAAGCGTGCCGGTCGTGTGGCCCAGGCGATCCGGCCGGCGGGCTACGACGCCGAGGTGGTGCACCTGATCACGCTGCTGCAGAACCTGGGGCGGCTGCTCACGGCCTACCATTTTCCGGACGAACTGCAGCAGATCCAGCGGCTGATGGGCGAGGCCGAAGACAGCGGCATGAGCGAGCAGGCTGCGTCCTATGCGGTGCTCGGTGCCGACATCGAAGGCATCGGTGCGGCCGTGGCGCGGCATTGGGGCCTGGACGATGCGGTGCTGCACCTGATCCGGCGCATGCCGCTCGCGACGCCGCCGCGCAGCATCGACAACGACGATGACATGCTGCGCGCCGTGGCGAGCTGCGCCAACGAGGCGGTCGATGTGCTGGGCCTGCCCGAGGTGCGCCGGGCTCAGGCGCTGCGGCGCGTGGCACAGCGCTACGGACGTGCCTTGCACATCAAGCTCCAAGACCTGCAGGATGCCCTGCGTGCCAGCCGAATCGGTCCGGCAAAGCCGCGATCGGAGCGCGAGCAAGAGGCGCTGCAGGACAGCGTGATCTGACT
>CAYUPF010000438.1:0-2024 GCA_964446545.1 uncultured Rubrivivax sp. | reverse complement strand
TGAGCGGCCTGCAGTTCATCGCCGAGCTGCCGCGCAGCGCCATCGGCAAGGTGCTCAAGCGCGAGCTGCGCGAGCGCTACGTGGCCGGCGCTACTGCGGCGCCGAAGGCTTGAGCAGCACCAGCGACAGCGACACCGCGCAGCACAGCATCGCCGTCCACTGCGTCGGCCCGAGCGGCTCGCCGTGCACCAGCGCGCCGGACACCATCGCCACCATCGGCACCATGATCGACGACAGCCCGGCGACGTTGACCGGCAGCATGCCGACGATGGAGAACCAGGCGACGTTGCCGACGCTCATCGGCACCAGCGCGATGTAGGCCACGACGATGAGGGTCTGCCACGAGGGCATGAACCATTGGCCGTCGCCGAACCACAGCGCGCCGATCGTCGTCGGCACCGCGGTGATCAGCAGCTGCCAGCCGGTCAGCACGGTGGCCGGCACCATGACCTTGCGCCGCTTCAGGATCAGCGTGCCGATGGCCCAGCCGAGGCCGGCGCCGAGGCCGAGCGCAAAGCCCAGCGGCGCGCTGGCATAGGCCTGCAGACTGGGCAGCATCAGCAGCAGCACGGCGGCGCCGCCGAAGAGCAGCCCCAGCAGCATGCGGCCGCTGAGCTTGTCGCCCAGCACGGCCCAGGAGATCAACGCCGACCACAGCGGCATCGTGAAGCCGAGCACCGCCGCCTGGCCCGACGGGACCAGGATCGCCGCGTAGGTGCTGGCGATGTTCCAGATCACCAGATAGAAGAAGGTGGCGACGACGATGGTCGGCCAGTATTCGCGCGGAATCGCCAGCGACTGCCCGCGCGCGCGGGCCACGGCCAGCAGCGTGACGCCGGCCAGCAGCACGGCCACGGCGCGGAAGGTCCAGACCGAGATCTCGCGCACCGCAAAGGCGAACAGCGGCCAGTTGGTGCCCCACACCAGCGTCAGCACGACCAGCAGCACCAGCGCGCGGCGCGGGATGGTTTGTTCGCTCACTGGACTACCCTGCGCACTGCGTGCTGCGGGATGAGCGCTTGGGAGCGGCCCGGCGCGCTCATGCGGCGCGGCGCAGTGCGAGGTGTCGTCAAGGGCGGGTCAGACACGGTCGAGCAGCGCGCCCAGTTGTTCGGCCACCACCGCGGGCTGCTCCAGCGGTGCCCAGTGACCGGCGTCCTCGACGATGTGCAGCCGCGCGCCGGGGATCAGCGCCGCGTAGCCGCTCATCGAAAAGCCGGCCAGCTCGGCCCAGGCGTCGCGAGACATCTGCGCCATGCTGTCCTGGCGGCGCAGGTCGGGAACGACGATGTCGGCACGCGCGCGCAAGCGCGCGGCCACCGGCTCCCAGACGCGTTCGTCGTTGAGCAGGCCGTGCAGCAGGACCAGGGTGGGCTTGTTCATCGAAGATCGGTCAGCGCCGCTCCCAGCTCAGCCAGTGGTGCCGGGCCACGTCGCTGCCGGGCACGGTGTCCGAGGCCGACAGCGTGAGCCGCCCCTCGGCATCGAAGTGCATGTCGCGCACCTGCTCGCTGCCGACGAAGTTCGGGTTCAGCGACATCGTCACCTGGTGCACTACCTGCGGCCGGCCCCCGTGGCTGCGCAGCGTGTAGCGGCCGGCGTAGCAGAAATAGCTTTCGAAGGCGGCCAGGGCTTCGGCCGTGGGCAGCTTGCGCATGCTGTCGCCGCTCAAGCGCAGCCGCTCGCCGCGCGCGATGCAGGCGTTCATCCAGCCGTCGGCGGTGTAGAGGATCAGCCCCACCGCGTCGGGCCCGTAGGGCAGCGTGGACGCACGGCCGTCGCCGTAGGCGATCTCCCAGCGCCGCAGGTGCCAGGTGCCAAGCAGGGGGTTGGGCAGGGTGGGGTTCATCGGTGCATGCAACAGCGGACCATGGCGCAGTATGGCCGACGCCGGGCACCGCCATTGGCGCGCCACCTGGGCGACAGCCTGCGGCCGCATACATCAGGCAAACTCAAGCTCTTGCCGCCTGGCCGCGGCGCATCGCAAGGATCGGATCGTCATGGGACCGTTGCAAGGACTGCGC
>CAYUPF010000437.1:0-2028 GCA_964446545.1 uncultured Rubrivivax sp. | reverse complement strand
GCGATGCCGCGCTCGTCGGCGGCGGCGATGACCTCGTCGTCGCGCATCGAGCCGCCCGGCTGGATGACGCAGGCCGCGCCTTCGTCGATGACCACGTCCAGCCCGTCGCGGAAGGGGAAGAAGGCGTCGCTGGCCACGGCCGAGCCAGCCAGCGACAGCCCGGCGTTGCCGGCCTTGATGCGCGCGATGCGCGCCGAATCGACGCGGCTCATCTGCCCGGCGCCCACGCCCAGCGTCATGCCGTCGCCGCAGAAGACGATGGCATTGCTCTTGACGAACTTGGCCACCTTCCAGGCGAACAGCAGGTCGTCCATCTGCGCCGCACTGGGCGCCAGTTTCGTCACCACGCGCAGCTCGCCGCGCGCCACGTTCTTCAGGTCGGGCGTCTGCAGCAGCATGCCGCCGCCGACGCGCTTGAAGTCCAGCGCATTGGTCGCCGTGCCCAGCGGCAGCTCGAGCACGCGCAGGTTCTGCTTGCTTTCGAACAGCGTGCGCGCCTCGGGTGTGAAGCCGGGTGCGATCAGCACTTCTACGAACTGCTTGTTCTCGCCGATGCCGCGTGCCGTGGCTTCGTCCACCGTGCGGTTGAAGGCGAGGATGCCGCCGTAGGCCGAGGTCGGGTCGGTCTTCCAGGCCTTGGCGTAGGCCTCGACCAGGTGTGCGCCCACGGCCACGCCGCAGGGGTTGGCATGCTTGACGATGACGCAGGCCGGCGCATCGAAGGTCTTGACGCATTCCCAGGCGGCGTCGGCATCGGCGATGTTGTTGTAGCTGAGCTCCTTGCCCTGCAGCTGCGTCCAGCGCGCCAGCTGGCCTTCGCCGGGCCGGCCCTCGCGATAGAAGGCCGCGGCCTGGTGCGGGTTCTCGCCGTAGCGCATGTCCTGTGTCTTCGTCAGCTGCAGGTTGTACACGGCGGGGAAGGGCTCGCGCGCCGGTACCGCGGCCACCTGCGCTTCGGAGCCCGCGGCCAGCGCGCCCAGGTAGTTGGAGATCATGCCGTCGTAGGCGGCGGTGTGGGCGTAGACCTTCTTCGCCAGCATGAAGCGCGTGTCGCGCTGGATGCCGCCGGCGCGCAGCTCGGCGAGCACGCGGCCATAGTCGGCCGGGTCGATCAGCACGGCCACGTCGGCCCAGTTCTTGGCGGCGGCGCGCAGCATCGCCGGGCCGCCGATGTCGATGTTCTCGATGGCCTCTTCCAGCGTGCAGTCGGCACGCGCGGTGGCCTGCGCAAAGGGGTACAGGTTCACCACCAGCAGGTCGATGGTGCCGATGCCGTGCTCGCGCAGCGCCGCCATGTGGGCCGGCAGGTCGCGCCGCGCCAGCAGGCCGCCGTGGATGCGCGGGTGCAGCGTCTTCACGCGCCCGTCCAGCATCTCCGGCAGCCCGGTGACCTCGGCCACCTCGGTCACCGGCAGCCCGGCCTCGGCCAGCAGCCGCGCGGTGCCGCCGGTGGACAGCAGGCGCACGCCCAACCCCGCCAGCTGCCTGGCGAAATCGACGATGCCAGTCTTGTCGGACACGGAGAGCAATGCGGTCAGTTCGGCCATGGGGATCCGGCGTTATTTGATCAGCTTGTGGTCGAGCAGCTTGCGGCGCAAGGTGTTGCGGTTGATGCCCAGCCACTGTGCCGCCTTGCTCTGGTTGCCCTCGGCCTGGCGCATGACGACATCGAGCATCGGCTTTTCCACGGCGTGGATGACCATGTCGTGCACCGAATGCGGTTCGGCGCCGCGCAGGTCCTTGAAGTACTGCTCCAGGCTGGAGCGCACGCATTCTTCGATGTGTTTCTTGCTCATCGGATCCCCAAGACGCCTGCGGCGCCGGCCCCCCGAGGGGACGCGAGCCATGTTGGGGCGGCCCGGCGATGGTTCATGCGAAGAGCGCGACCGAAGCGTCGTTCGCGGCCACCTGCGGCAGCCGCGGGTGCGCTTCAGCCAGTGCGTCGAAGAAGGTGGCGACCGCGCGTACCTGCGACTCGGCATCGTCGAGCGTGTTCATCGCCGCGCGGAAGGCCTCGCCGCCGGGCAG
>CAYUPF010000436.1:0-2068 GCA_964446545.1 uncultured Rubrivivax sp. | reverse complement strand
GCAGCACCACGGCGCCGCGCACCACCTGGTCGGACTTCTTGGCGTCCACGCCCAGCTGCACCGCCACGTCGATCGACTCGTCGAACTTGGCAGTGGCGGCCTCCTTGACGAGGCTCAGCGCATCGGCAATCGCATACAGCTTGATGCTGTCGACCTTGCCCTGCAGGGCCTTGGCCTTCTTCGTCGGCTTGCTCATCTCAAACCCCTTCCACCGTGACGCCCATCGAACGGGCGGAGCCGGCGATGGTCTTGACCGCGGCGTCCAGGTCGGCCGCCGTCAGATCCTTCATCTTGGTCTTGGCAATCTCTTCGAGCTGCTCGCGCGTGATCTTGCCGACCTTGTCGAGGTGCGCCTTCGACGATCCCTTGTCCAGCTTCAGCGCCTTCTTGATCAGCACGGTCGCCGGCGGCGTCTTGATGATGAAGCTGAAGGACTTGTCGGCGAACGCGGTGATGACCACCGGCAGCATCAGTCCCGGCTCCACACCCTGAGTCTGCGCGTTGAAGGCCTTGCAGAACTCCATGATGTTCAGGCCGCGCTGGCCCAGCGCCGGGCCCACCGGCGGCGAGGGGTTTGCCTTGCCCGCGGGAATCTGCAGCTTGATGAAGCCGACGATCTTCTTTGCCATGAAAGGCTCCTATCGAGTTCAAACGCTCGAAGCCGGCGATCTTCCTGCTGCGGCCACCGATCTCAGCCCTGCGATGCTCGCCGTACAGGTGTACGGCTGCGCTTCTCGAACTGATCTCGGCGCCCTCGCGACGGAATCTCACCGACTTCGCGGCTCCTCGTCATTGACCCGTTGATGTGGCCCCGGGTGCTGGGTCAGCTGCGCCCGCGGCAAAAACTCAAACTTTCTCGACTTGCGCGAAGTCCAGTTCCACCGGCGTGGCCCGGCCGAAAATCGTGACCGACACCCGCACCTTGGACTTCTCGTAGTTCACTTCCTCGACCGCGCCGTTGAAGTCGGTGAACGGGCCGTCCTTGACGCGCACCAGCTCGCCCACCTGCCACTGCACCTTGGGCCGCGGCTTGTCGATGCCTTCTTGCATCTGGTTGACGATCTTCATCACTTCGGCCTCGGAGATCGGGGCCGGGCGGTTGCGCGCGCCACCGACGAAGCCGGTGACCTTGCTGGTGTGCTTGACCAAGTGCCAGGACTCGTCGTCCATCAGCATTTCGACCAGCACGTAGCCCGGGAAGAAGCGCCGCTCGGTGACGGACTTCTTGCCGTTCTTCAGCTCCACCACTTCTTCGGTGGGCACCAGGATGCGGCCGAACTTGGCCTGCATGCCGGAACGGTCGATGCGTTCGCGCAGGTTGCGTTCCACCGCCTTTTCCATGCCGGAGTAGGCGTGCACGACATACCAGCGCAGGCCGGAGGCGCCGGCCCCGCCGTCGGCGGCCGGGGTGGTGCTCGTTTCAGCTTGTTCGCTCATGCCCAACCTTTCAGCGTTTCCAGCCCAGAACCAGGTCGTAGAGCACCCATTCGAGCGTCTTGTCCGTGATCCACAGGAACAAGGCCATCACGAAGACGAAGGCAAACACATAGCCCGTCATCTGCATGGCTTCCTTGCGCGTGGGCCAGACCACCTTCTTCGTCTCGCGCACCGCGTCGCGCCCGAAAGCGATCAGCTGCTTGCCCGACTCGGAGGTGAAGAACACCGCCACGGCCGCTGCCAGCAGCACGATCAGCGCCACCACGCGCAGCCACAGGTCCTGCTTGGCCAGCAGATAGAAGACCGCCACCGCGCCGACCAGCAGCACGGCTGCGCCGGCCAGCTTGGCCTTGTCCGCACCCGTTGACACGGTTTCGACTTGGGTATTGGTACTCATCAATCTCTCTTCGCGGATGCGTCGACCGTGCGTCTGGCCCACCCTGGGCGAGGCCCGTCACGATGGCCCGAACCCGGCGTCGTGAATGCCGGATGGCAGGGGCAGAGGGGATCGAACCCCCGACCTTCGGTTTTGGAGACCGACGCTCTGCCAGTTGAGCTATGCCCCTGCAGCAACTTGCCTTATTCGATGATCTTGGCGACGACGCCGGCGCCGACGGTTCTGCCGCCCTCG
>CAYUPF010000435.1:0-2074 GCA_964446545.1 uncultured Rubrivivax sp. | reverse complement strand
AGCAGCCGCGCCGACAGCGCCACCGCCTGCGCGTGGTTGCCCGACGAGAAGGCGATCGCGCCGGCGCGCTTTTGCTCCGGCGTGAACTGGCTCAGCGCGTTGTAGGCGCCGCGAAACTTGAAGGCGCCCATGCGCTGCAGGTTCTCGCACTTGAAGAACAGGCTCGCGCCGCTGCGCTCGTCGGCGCTGCGCGAGCGCAGCACCGGCGTGCGCTGCGCCACGCCCGCCAGGCGCTGCGCGGCCTGCCGTACGTCGTCGAAATCGATGGCCAGGGTCATTGGCTTCAGCATAGCTCAGGCCGCGTCCTGGAAGCCGCGGGCACGGTAGGTCAGCACCAGCGTGTCGCGCTGCGCCTGCTGCGCCGGGTCCAGCGGCTGGATCGGCGTGGTCTCGTGGATCACGCGTTCGTCGTCGAGCAGCAGCACGCTCCACGGTTCGGCCAGCGTGAAGCGCAAGCCTTGCGGGCCGCGCGCGTCGAACACGCGCGTCTCGCCGCCCTTCACATTGCGCCGCGCCACCAGGATCACCGCGACCATATCCACACCGTCGCGGTGTGCGCCTTCGGGTGTCGGCCGGCCGATGCCTTCGTCGCCGGTTTCGATACGAAACCCGTGCGCCTCGACGAACCAGCGCTGCGCGCCGCGCAAGGCGCTGGCGCAGCGGCCCAGCGCGGCCAGCAGCGAGTTCCAAGCGGCATCGGCAGTCAGCGCTTCGGGCAGCGGCTCGAACCAGCGCTCGATGCCGCCATGCAGCGCGTTGTAGTCCAGCGGCTGCCAGTGCGCGCGCGGCGGCACCGCCAAAACCTCGTCGCCATCGACGGTGAAACTGCCGTGGCGGCGACGCCGGTAACGGCCGCCATCGCGCAGATGCGCATCGGGCGGCAAGGCATCCCAGAAACGGAGCCATTCGTTCAGTTGCTGCGGCGCAACAACACTCATTCGAGTCAATGACGTGGCGTCGAGCACGGCATATCCTGCGCTTCGCAGTTGCGTGTTCAGGTCACTCAGGGCCGTCAATGGGGGCGGTGGGCTCATCGTCGATTGCACCATGCAGAAATACGGGCCTCAGGCTTGGGGCTGCAACTCTAATCCCCGTCAGCCGAGGATCCATTTGCCGCGCTAACCTCTCCAAGGTTGAACGGGACTCGAAGCCACCTCATGAACGCTAGCTCATCAACCGAACAGGGCGCACTGCGACTCGTCGACATCGTCGAGCTGAAATGGATGCTGGCCGGCGAAGGCCTGCACGTGCACGTGGAAAAGCTGCAGTCGGACCCGGGTTATGCACGCGAGTGCCTGCTCGCCGCGGAACGCTCCGGCAACGCCACGCTGCGCCAGATCGCCTCGAAGCTGCGCGCCCGTCTCGACACCTGCAGCTGCCGCTGAAGCTGATGCGCGCCCTCAGCGACGCCTGAACCGCAGGCTCATGCCGCGCCGTAGCGTTTGCGCGCCAGGGCGGCACCTTGTGCCAGCGCTTCGAGCTTGCGCTGCGCCAGTTCGCGGTTCATCGGTGCCAGGCCGCAGTTGGTACAGGCGATCAGATGGCGCCGCGGCACGTACTGCAGCGCCAGGCCGATGGTGTCGGCCACCTCCTCGGGCGTTTCCACCTGCTCGCTGGCGACGTCGATCACGCCGACCATCACGTCCTTGCCCTGCAGCAGCGCCATCAGCTGCGGCGGCACATGCGAGTGCACGCATTCCAGGCTCACCTGCTGGATCGAACTGCGTGCCAGCGCCGGAAAGATCTTCTCGTACTGGCGCCATTCATCGCCCAGACCCTTCTTCCAGTCGATGTTGGCGGGGATGCCGTAGCCGTAGCAGATGTGCACGGCCGTCGTGCAGGTCAAGCCCCGCGCCGCACGCTCCAGCGCGGTTATGCCCCAGGTGGCTACCTCGTCCATGTAGACGTTGAAGGCCGGTTCGTCGAACTGGATGATGTCCACGCCATCGGCCTGCAGCGCCAGCGCCTCCTGGTTCAGCAGTTCGGCAAAGGCCATTGCCAGCTTGATCCGGTCGCCATAGAAGCGGTCGGCCACGGTGTCGACGATGGTCATCGGGCCGGGCAGCGTGAACTT
>CAYUPF010000434.1:0-2105 GCA_964446545.1 uncultured Rubrivivax sp. | reverse complement strand
CGGTGGCCAGATCACCTGCGTCGCCTCGCCGTCCAGCCGATAGGGGTGGCAGGTGCCGACGACGAAGGGCCTGGGCAGCGGCGCCGACGCGTCGGCCTGGCGCTGGCGCGCGCCGGCCTCGCGACGCAGCGAGAACCAGGTCTGCATCGCCGCGTTGGCCAGGCCGTTCATCAGCTCGGTCAGGTGCGTGCAGCCCTTGATGCCGCCGACCCGCTCCTTCACCTGCTGCTTGAAGCCCGGGCCGATGCGCAGTCCGGCCAGGCCGGCATAGGCGCCGTTGATCTCCGCGCAGTACGGCGTGGCGCCGGCGGCGGTGACGGCACGCACCGAGCGGATGTGCAGCTCGGCATCGACGGTGACGGTGAGGCACATGTCGTGGATCGTGTCGCCGGCCGCCAGGTCACCGAAGGGCATCGGCGTCGCCACCGCGGTGATGTCCTGCAGCCGCGCTTCGATGTCGAGCAGGCCGTCGTCGCGCAGGTAGCCCTGGAAGGCGATCTCGCGCCGGTGCAGCAGCCGGCGCTGCGGCGTCGAACTCATCGCATCGTTCCTCAATGTGCGGCGGCGCGGTCGTGCGCATCCTGCTGCGCCTGCAATTCGCGCCACAGCAGCTTGCCGGTGGATGTCTTGGGCAGCGCCTCGACGAACTCGACGATGCGCGGCACCTTGTACGCCGCCATGCGGCCGCGCGCCCAGTTCGACAGCTCACCGCCCGACAGCGTGCCGCGGTGCGCCGCTCGCAGTACCACCAGCGCCTTGACGGTCTCGCCGCGGTGCGCATCGCGCGCGGAGATGACGCACGCCTCCTGCACCGCCGGGTGCGCGTACAGCGCCGACTCGATCTCGGCCGGCCACACCTTCAGCCCGGCGGCGTTGATCATGCGCTTGAGCCGGTCAGTGACGTAGAAGTAGCCGTCGTCGTCGTGGTAGCCCAGGTCGCCGGTGCGCAGGAAGCGCTTGCCGTCCAGCTCGATGAAGGCCGCGGCCGTGGCCGCCGGGTTATTCCAGTAGCCGGTGAAGACGGTCGGCCCGTGCACCACGATCTCGCCCGGCTGGTTGGGCCCCAGTTCGGCGCCGCTGTCGGGGTCGACGATGCGCGCGTCGACGTTGATGTGCGGCACGCCGGCGCACTGGCGCCGTGCGGCCTGCGGCGGGTTGATGTGCGTCGCGCCGCAGGCTTCGCTGAGCCCGTAGCTTTCGATGAAGGCAATGCCCAGGCGCTGCTCGATGCCGCGGATCAGCGACTCGGGCATCGCCGTCGCGCCGCCGTACAGCCGTTTCAGCGAGCCCAGGTCACGCTGGCCGATGTCGGGGCGCGAGAACACCTCCATCAGCATCGGCGCCACCGCGCCCCAGGCGGCGATGCGCCGACGCTCGATCAGCTCGACGGCGGCATCGGCGTCCCAGCGCGCCAGCAGCACGATGCTGCGGCCGACGAACACGCCCAGGTTCATCATGTTCATGCCGACGACATGGCTGATCGGCAGCGTGATCAGTTCGGTGGCGTCGGCGCCATCGTCCAGCCAGGCCGCGCGCTGCGCCGAGGCGTGGGCGAAGTTGCGGTGCGTCAGCATCGCGCCCTTGGGTTTGCCGGTGGTGCCCGAGGTGTAGGCCAGCACCGCCAGGTCCTCGCCGCCGCTGAGCATCGGCGTCGGCGCGATGCCCGCGGCCAGCGCGCCGGCGAATTCGTGCAGGCCGGGCTGCGCCAGCGCGGCGC
Organism: uncultured Rubrivivax sp.; assembly: GCA_964446545.1. Lineage (GTDB taxonomy): Bacteria > Pseudomonadota > Gammaproteobacteria > Burkholderiales > Burkholderiaceae_C > Rubrivivax. The sequence continues at coordinate 388 of CAYUPF010000434.1, read as the reverse complement.
GAGGCGCGAGCACGAAGTCCGGTACGCGCAGGAAGGGCACGTCCTCGGCGCTGCCGGCCAGGTCGCCGGCGGCGCCGACCACCGCGCCGTCGAGCGCGCCCGAGCGCAGCAGCGGCAGCGCCGACGCCAGCATGTCCTGCGTGGTGATGAGCACGCGCCCGAGCGAATCGGCGGCGTAGTAGGCCACCTCCTGCGGCGTGCTCATCGGGTTGACGCCCACGACCACGGCGTCGCAGCGCAGCACCGCGTGGAAGGCGATGACGAACTGCGGGCAGTTCTGCATCAGCAGCAGCACGCGATCGCCGCGGCGCACCCCCAGATGCTGCTGCAGGTAGCCGGCCAGCGCCAGCGCGGCGGCGTGCAGTTGCTGGTAGCTGGTGCAGCGGCC
>CAYUPF010000433.1:0-2120 GCA_964446545.1 uncultured Rubrivivax sp. | reverse complement strand
CGCCGCGCTGCACGCCCAGTGCCTTGAACGCCGCCGCGCAGGACGCGACCTGGCGCCGCAGCTCGGGCCAGGACAGTTCGCGCAACTCGCCACGCGCCAGCAGCCGCTCGTCGCTGAAGACGATGGCCGGATGGCCGGCGGCATGGCTGGCGTCGGCGTGGCGCATCAGGTGCTGCACGTAGTTCAGCTGCACGCCGGGGAACCAGCGCGTGCCGGGCATGTCCGGGTGCTCCAGCACCGCCCGATAGGGTGTCGGCGACTGCACGTCGAAGTAGTCCCAGATCGAGGCCCAGAAGGCCCCCAGGTCGCTGACCGACCAGCGCCACAGCGCGTCGTAGCTGTCGAAGGACAGGCCGCGCTGGTCGCGCAGCCAGCGCTGGTAGCGGGTGATGTGGGGTTCCGGCGTGGGCATGGACATGGCAGTGCGTTGTGCCGAACGATGATGCCAGAGACGGCCCGCGGTGAAAGACCGAGCAAACGCCGTGGATCTGGCTTTGCCGGGCCATTGGCGTTGCCCCCTCGAGGGGGAGCGCCGCAGGCGCTGCGGGGGTGAGCCGTTCAGGGCTTGAAGTCGCCGGCGAAGACCATGTCGATGCTCTCGGGCCTGAGGTACTTGCGCAGCGCCGCGTTCACCTGCTCGGGCGTGGCCGCGGCCAGCGCCTCATCGACGCGCGCCGAGATCTCGAAGCTGCGGCCCAGGTACAGGTTGGAGGCCAGCGCCGAGGCCAGCACGTCGTCCTGCGCCCGCGACAGGCGGCGGAAGCTGAGCAGGCCATTGCGCGCGGCGTCCAGCTCCTTGGCGCTGAAGCCGTCCTTCAGCGCGCGCGCCAGCTCCTCGCGCAGCGCGGTCTCGACCTTGGCGCGGTTCTGCGGCGCGAAGATGGCGCCGGCCAGCCAGCTGGAGTTGGGCTCGAAGTTGTTCCAGGCGATGTGGCTGTACACGCTGTAGGACAGGCCTTCGGTCTCGCGGATGCGCGTCCACAGCCGCGAGCTGCCGCCGCTGCCGAGCAGGTGGTTGGCCAGCGTCAGCGCCGGGTAGTCGGCATCGGTGTCGGCCAGCGCCACCGGTGCGCGGGCGCGCAGGTCGGCGTTCTGCTTGTCGGGCGTGGCGAGAAGCAGCGTCTCGCCCTTGGACGGCAGCAGCGGCTGCGGCACGCGCGTGAAGGGCTCGCCGGCATTCCAGTCACCGAAGCCCGCACGCAACGCCTGCTGCAGCGGCGGCAGGTCGATGTCGCCGGCGGCGCCGAACTGCGCGAAGCGCGCGCCGTAGAAGCGGGCGTGGAAGGCGCGCACCTGGTCCAGCGTCAGCGCGTTCAGGTCCTCGATCTGCTCGTCGAAGCTGCGCGCGTAGCGCACGTCGCCGCGCGGGTAGGGGTTGCCCAGCCTGGCCAGTGCATTGCCGGCCACCGCGCTCGGCTCCTTGCGCGCCGCCTCGATGCGCGTCAGCGTCTGGCGCTTGTACTCGTCGAAGGCATCGGCCGGGAACGCGGGCCGGCGCAGCAGCTCGGCCACCAGCGCCATGGCCTCGGCCAGGTGTTCGCGGCGCGAGCTCAAGCTGACGCTGACCCCGCCCGCGCCGGGCCGAATGGCGATCTGCGTCTTCAGCGCATCGAGCCGGTCCTGCACCTGCTGGCGCGACAGCGTGGCCGTGCCCTTGTCCAGCAGCCGGGCCACGGCCTCGGCCGCCGCGGCCTGGCCGAACAGCGTCTTCTCGTCGCCGAAGCGCAGGCTCAGCACCGCTTGCGCCGCCGCGCCGCGCGTCGGCTTGGCCAGCACCGCGGCCTTCAGCCCGCCGACTTCGAAGCGCTGCGTGCGCGCATCGATGTTGGCCGGCGTGGCATCGAAGGCCTCGACCGCAGCGGCGGCCGCCTGCGGCTTGAACTGCTGCAGCACCTGCGCCACGTCCACCTTGGCTGGGGCCGGCGCGCGCTGCGGTGCGTCGGTGGGGATGTAGCTGCCGAGCGTGCGGTTCGATGGCCGCAGGTAGGCCTCGGCCACCCGCTGCACGTCGGCCAGTGTGACCTCGCGCACCTGGTCGCGGCCCAGGAAGAACAGCCGCCAGTCGCCCAGCGCGATGGCTTCGGACAGCGACAGCCCGACGTTCTCGGGGTCGGTGAAGT
>CAYUPF010000432.1:0-2127 GCA_964446545.1 uncultured Rubrivivax sp. | reverse complement strand
TGACGATGATCGGCCTCGTGCTCATCCAGCACGGCAAGGGCGCCGACATGGGCGCCTCCTTCGGCAGCGGCGCATCGGGCAGCCTGTTCGGTGCCAGCGGCAGCGCGAACTTCCTGTCGCGCTCCACCGCGGCCTGTGCGGCAGTGTTCTTCGCCTGCACGTTGGCGCTGGCCTTCAGCTCCAACGAAGGCCGCGCCAGTGCCCCGCTGAGCAGCGGCAGCATCCTCGATCGCGCCGCACCCGCGGCCAGCGAGCCTGCGGCGGTGATCCCCGGCGTGGCGCCCGCGGCGTCGGCGCCACAGGTCGGTGTGCCCGCAGCGATCCCGGCGCCGATCGCAGCACCGGCTAGCGCTGCCTCGAAGTAGCGACTGCGAACAGGGCCGTCGCGTGTTGCAGATGCGGCGGGAATACCCTTGTTTTGCAGCTAGAATTCTTTCGCAGTAAAGGGTGTCATTTCCTCACGTCACCCGAGTGAATGCTAGACGCGCGCCGACGTGGTGAAATTGGTAGACACGCTATCTTGAGGGGGTAGTGGCGAAAGCTGTGCGAGTTCGAGTCTCGCCGTCGGCACCATATACGGCACACACAAAGCCCGCTAAGTCGTTGATATAGCGGGCTTTTTTAACGCCAACCTCGATCGTGGGGACGCGCCAATCCCCCAAATCCAACCCAATAGTCCCCCAGGTAGAGCTATGCTCTGTCCCCAGGCGTGTCCCCACGCTGTCCCCAACGACCTGGAGAGACCATGAGCATCGAGCAGCGCGGGAGCGCATTCCGAGCCGTCATTCGCGTCGACGGCAAGAAGGTCAGTGCCACCTTCGACACGCGCCCCGAGGCGATGGCCTGGAAGGCGGCGATGGGCGCCAAGACGGCCGCCGGCAAGTCGACCGTGACCGTGGGCGCGCTGTTCGAGGAGTACCTGGACCAGGTGGCCCGGCACACCGACAGCGCCTACTGGAACAGGCTGCGCATCCACAAGTGGCTGAGCGACCCGATCATCGACATCGAGCTTGGGGAGATCCTGCCGCACGACATCAACCAGTGGGCCGCGCGCCGGCTGCAGCATGTCTCGCAGGCCACCGTGCGGCGCGAGCTGACACTGATGTCGAGCGCGTTCAACTACGGGATCAAGACGCGCAGGTGGCTCCATACCAACCCCTGCCACGCGGCCGAGAAGATGTCCAAGTCGCAGCCTCGCAAGCCGCCACTGTTGACGCCTGAGCAGATCAAGGCGCTGCGCATCGCCACCGGCTACGACAGCGACCCCCCGCTGCTCACGAAGACGGCCAGGGTGGGGGCGTGCTTCCTGCTGGCGCTGGAGACGGGCATGCGCTCTGGCGAGATCCTGCGCCTGAGGCCGCAGGACTACTGGCGCGACAAGCAGACGGCGCACGTCGCCGCCATCGAGAAGGGCGGGCGCAAGTCATCGCGCTCGGGCAAGGCCGAGCACGACCCCTCGCGCAACGTCCCGCTCACCGCAGAGGCCGTGCGCCTGCTCGATCAGCTGATGCTGCACCCAGGCAAGCATCACATCGTCGGCGTGGCCGACAGTTCGCGCGACGCGATCTGGCGCAAATGCCGCGAGCGATCCGGCATCGACATCGACCTGCACTTCCACGACCTGAAGCACGAGGCCGCGACGCGGCTGGCGCGCTTCCTGGACGTGTTCGAGCTGTCGCACGCGATCGGCACCAAGGATCTGCGCCTGCTGCGCGACACCTACTACGTCGCCGACGCGGCGCGCTCGGCCGCCAGGCTGCCCGCGTCCCTGCTGAGGGCCTGACCTGACGGCGTCTTCCTGGGCCGGCCGCCCCTGGCGGACGTGCGCTTGTGCATCTCGATCCAGCCCATCAGGTCCGAGCGCTGCCACTTCGGGTGCGAGCGACCCTCGGTGGTGGTGAGGCGCACAGGCCTCGGGAAGCCGGCCGCGGGCGCGTAGCGGTCCTTGAAGTAGCGCTCGCTGCACCCGAGCACGGCTGCCGCGTCCTGGGCATCCAGCAGGGCGTCCGGGGACATCCTGGCGGCAAGCTCGCGGGCGAGTTCGACGACGTCAATCATGGCGTCACGACGCCGCCACCTTGCGCTTGCCCTTTTCGAGCCAGCGCATCGACACCCAATGCATCAGCA
>CAYUPF010000431.1:0-2145 GCA_964446545.1 uncultured Rubrivivax sp. | reverse complement strand
AGATGGTGTTCTTTTTCTACCTGCAAGCGCCCTTCACCGGCGGCGAGGACGGCATCCAGGCGGTGCCGCGCGGCAAGCTGCTGGGCCTGATCGACCTGGGCAGCGCCGGCACGATGTACCCCTTCGTGTTCGCCATCTTCATCTTCGGCTTCCTGCTCATCTGGCGCATCGTGCATTCGCCCTTCGGCCAGGTGCTGAAGGCGATCCGCGAGAACGAGCCGCGCGCCGTCTCGCTGGGCTACGACACCGACCGCTACAAGCTCATCGCCTTCGTGCTGTCGGCGGCCATTGCCGGCCTGGCCGGGGCCACCAAGTCGCTGGTGTTCCAGCTGGCCTCGCTGACCGACGCGCACTGGTCGATGTCCGGCGAGGTGGTGCTGATGACGCTGCTCGGCGGCATGGGCACGATCTTCGGCCCGGTGGTCGGCGCGGCCATCATCATCACGATGCAGAACTACCTGGCGCAGTTGGGCGCCTGGGTGACCATCGTGCAGGGCCTGATCTTCGTGATCTGCGTGATGGCTTTCCGCCGCGGCGTGGTGGGCGAGATCGCCAACCTGATCAAGAAGCCGCTGTAGTCACTCGACCACCGTCTGCGACTGCTCGCGCAGATACTGCGGCAGGTACCAGAAGGATCCGATCGCCTTGCCGGTGCTGCCGCTGGCCTTCCAGCCGCCGAAGGGCTGGTAGCCGGGCCAGGCGCCGGTGGTCGCGCCCTGCGGCCGGTTGACGTAGGTCACGCCCGCCTCGATGCGGTCCAGGAAGCCGGCGATCTCGTCGCCGGCGCCATAGAAGCCGGCCGTGAGGCCATAGTCCGAGGCATTGGCCAGCGCGATCGCCTCGTCCACCGAATCGACCTCGCCGACCAGCAGCAGCGGCAGGAAATGTTCGTCGCGCCACAGCGCGTGGCCCAGCGGCACGCTGCCCACGGTCGGCGCGACGAACCAGCCACGCGCCAGTGCGCCCTGCTCCAGCCAGCGCGCGCCGGTATGGACTGCGCCGGCTTCGCCCAGCTGGCGCGTGCGCTCGGCATAGCGCCGGTAGGCGGCTTCGTTGATCACCGGGCCCATCCAGTGCTGGCGTTCGGTCGGATCACCCACCGAGACCGCCTCGGTCAGCGCCACCAGACGCTCGCGCAGCGCCTGTGCCACCGGCCGCTCGACATAGACCCGCGAGCAGGCCGAGCACTTCTGCCCCTGCAGCCCGAAGGCCGAGCGCACGATGCCGGTGGCGGCGCGGTCCAGGTCGGCATGGCGGCTGACGATGGCGGCGTTCTTACCGCCCATCTCTGCGATGCAGGGCCGCGGCCAGGCCTGCTGCGCGAAGGCACGCACCAGGCCCATGCCCACCCCGTACGAACCGGTGAAGGTGATGCCGGCGATGCGCGCATCGGCCGCCAGCGCGCCACCGACCTCGTCGCCGGCGCCGATGACGTGGTTCAGCACCCCCGGCGGCACGCCTGCATCGTGGAAGGCCTGCATCAGCAGCACGCCGCTCCACGCGGTATCGCTGGCCACCTTGAACACCGCCGTATTGCCGGCCACCAGCGCCGCGGCGATGGGCCCGCCGGCCAGCGCGAAGGGGAAGTTGAAGGGCGCGATCACCGCCCAGGCGCCGTAGGGACGCAGCCGCGTGCGGTTGTGGCTGCGAAAGCCCGGCAGCGGGTCATCGGGCAGCACGCGGTCGAAGCCGTCGTTGGCCTGCATCTGCTCGCAGTACCAGCGCACCAGGTCGGCAGTCTCCTGCACCTCGCCCAGCGATTCCATGCGGTTCTTGCCGATCTCCAGCGCTACTGCGGCCGAGATGTCGTAGACACGCTGCTCGATCAGTTCCGCGGCACGCAACAGGATACGCACGCGCTCAGACCAGGGCGTGGCGGCCCAGGCCGGATAAGCCGCCACCGCCGCGGACACCGCATCGGCCGCATCCGCGGCGCTGCCGCAGGGAAAGCGGGCGAGCAGCAGGTCGCGGTCAATCGGCGAGCGCCGCTCGAAATGCTCGGCGGCGCCGCGTGTGCGGCCGGCGATCCACATCGGGTGTTCGCCGCCGAGCTGCTTGCGCACGTGCGCCAGCGCCGCGTCGAAACGCTCGTGCAGTTCGGCCGGCGGGTCGAACATCGTCGAATAGGTCAGCCTGAAGTTCTCG
>CAYUPF010000430.1:0-2150 GCA_964446545.1 uncultured Rubrivivax sp. | reverse complement strand
ACCCTAGCGTGCAGGCGCCGACGCGGTCAATGCGGCCACGCCGGGCTTGATCTCGGCCTTGTAGCGCGTCTTCAGCGCGGCGTAGTAGGCCTGCATCTCGGCCGTGGCGATGGCCTGCGCGTACTGCGCCTGCAGCGTCTGTTCGGAGGCCTGCGCCGCATCGCGCGGCAGCACCTGCGTGACCTTGCCCACCCAGAAGCCCTGCTCGCCCAGGTCCACGCCCAGCGGCACCGGCAGCTTGCTGGCATCGGCGGCGAGCACCGCATCGATGACGTTGCGCGGCACGCTTTGCGCGCTGAGGCGACCGATGACCGCGCTTTCGGGCAGCGCCGCGGCGCCGTCCTTGTGCAGCTGCGCAAGCAGGGCCTGGCCTTCCTTGCGCGCCAGCGCCGCGGCCTGCTCGCCCACCAGGCGCTCGCGCACCTGGTCCTTGACATCGGCCAGCGGCAGCGTGCGTGCCGGCAGGTGTTCGACGATGCGCGCCGAGGCCAGCTGGCTGGGCCCGACCTCGATGGCATCGGTGTTGCGCTTGTTGTTGATCGCGTCGTTGCCGAACACCGCTTCCAGCAGCTTGGCGGAGGCCAGCGCGCCGGTCGCGCCCGGCGCCGGCGTGCGCTGCACCAGCGCGCTGCGCTTTTCCAGCTTGAGCTTGTCGATTACCGGCTGCAGGCTGTCGGACTGCTCGTACACGGTGTTGGTGAACTGCTCGGCCACCTCGGCGAAACGTTTCTGCGCCAGCTGCCGCTTGACCTCGGCCTCGATCTCGGCGCGCACCGCATCGAAGCTCTTCTTCTCGCCGCCGCGCTGGCCGGTGAGCTGGATGATGTGGAAGCCGAACTCCGACTCGACGACGTTGCTGATCTCGCCGACCTTCATCGCGAAGACCGCGTCGTCGAAGGGCTTGACCATCGCGCCGCGGCCGAAGAAGTCGAGATCGCCGCCGCGTTCGGCACTGCCCGGGTCGTCGCTGTTCTTCCTGGCCAGTTCGGCAAACTGCCCCGGCGACTTGCGCAGCTGCTCCAGCAGTGCGTCGGCCTTGGCGCGGGCCTTGTGCCGGTCGGCCGCGGCCATGTCCTTGTCCGCCTTGATCAGGATGTGGCTGGCGCGGCGCTCCTCGGCGGCGGTGTAGCGGCTGGCGTTCTCGGTGTAGAAGCGCTGCAGTTCCTCGTCGGACACGCTCACGCCCTTCTGCAGCGTCTGCAGGTCGAGCACCACGTAGTCGATGCGCGCCTGCTCGGGCGCACGGAACAGCGCTTCGTTGGCCTTGTAGAAGGCCTCGATGTCGGCATCGCCGGGGTCGACCTTGCTGCGGAAGGCCTGCGCATCGAAGCGCTGGAACTGTACCTGGCGGCGCTGCAGCAAGGCGTCGATCGAGGGGTCGACCACGGCCTTCGGTGCCACCACGGTGCCGCCGATGCCTTGCATCACCTGCCGCATCGCCAGGTCCTGGCGCAGGCTCTGCGCAAACATCTCGGAGCTCATGCCCTGCGCCACCAGCAGGTCGCGGTTGACGCTGCCGTCGGGGTTGCGCAGCGGCGCGAACTGCGGGTCGGTGGCAAACACGCGCTGCAGCCGTTCGTCGCTGACGCCCAGGTGCATGTGTTGAGCCGCAGCCAGTAGCACGCGTTCGCGCACGATGCCGTCCAGCGTCTCGCCGCGCACCGCCGGGCTGTCGAGCAGCTTCATGTCCACCGTCGGCATCTGCTGGCGGAAGCGCTCGATGTTGCGCTGATGCGCCGCATCCCATTCCATCTGAGTGATGCCGCGGCCGTCGACCTCGGCCACCTTGCTGGTCGACCCGTCGGAGAAGCTGGAATAGCCCTGCACGCCGAAGAAGACGAAGGACGGAAAGATCAGCAGCACCAGGATGCCCTGGAACAGGCGGGTGTGCGAGCGGATGAATTCGAACATGGTGGACCTTGGGCGCGCGAATATCGGGATCGGGTCGTGACCGTCGTGCCACGCAAGCAAAGAAGGCGAACCGCGACGGTTCGCCTTCGATCGGCTTTCGCGCAGCCGGTTCCGCCTGGCGGCAGCGCAGGGCTGCACTGCGGGTGGTGATTCTAAGCCAGCCTGCGCCGGCGCCGAACCGACCGTGGGGTGGTGGGTGCTGAGGGGCTCGAACCCCCGACCTACGCCTTGTAAGGGCG
>CAYUPF010000429.1:0-2154 GCA_964446545.1 uncultured Rubrivivax sp. | reverse complement strand
GCCGGCAGCGCCACCACACGCGCCACGCGCGGGTTCAGCCGCTGCGTGATGCGCTTGATGACACCGCCCTTGCCGGCCGCGTCGCGGCCCTCGAACAGGATCACCACCTTGTGGCCGCTGTGCTGCACCCAGTCCTGCAGCTTGACCAGCTCGCGCTGCAACCGGAACAGCTCGCGGAAGTACTGGCGCCGCACCTCGTGGTCCGGCTTGGTGCTGCGGCCGTCCAGCGCGGCGGCCAGCGCATCGACGTTGCGGTCCTCGAGTTCGAGTTCCAGCTCCTCGTCGTAGCCGTCTTCCAGGTCGCACTGGATGCGGCGCAGCAGTTCGTTGTCGTTCATTGTCAAGCGGCCTCCTCGCGCGCGCAAAGGGCCAGCTTAGGCGGCGAAGATGGCAATTCGATGACGGCACGGCCAGCCGCTATGCTTGCCGGCCCCATGGCCAGCATCCACATCACCGACATCGAAGCCGCCATCAACTGGTGGCGCGAGCGCTCGCCCTCGCCCGACGGCCTGCGCGCCTGCGACGAGGTGCTGGCGCTGGCCGAGGTGTATGGGCTGATGGTCTACTACCACGAGGCCGACTGCGACGAGGCGACGATGCCCGCGCGCGCACGGCAGGCCTGGCTGGCCTGGTATGCATCGACGCCGGACGCACCTTGCATCGCCATCTGTTCCACCTCGCAGGGCGATGCGGTGTGCAAGGGCTGCGGCCGCAGCTTCGAGGAAGTGCAGCACTGGCAGGCCTTCAGCCCGGCGCAGAAGCGCGCGGTGTGGCGGCGCATCACCCTGGAAGCCACCGCCTGGCGCTTCAACCGCTATGCCGAGCGCGCGCGCCTGGCCAGCGGCGCCGACCACCCCGGCCCCGACAGCTTCAAGGCCGCTTCGTGAGCGCGTTGCCCGGCGATGCGCAGGCCCTGCCCGTGCGCCCGGGCTGGCGCGATTCGGCCGCGCGCATCCTGCCGCTGGCCTGGCCGGTGTTCATCGCCCAGCTGGCGGTCATCGCCTTCGGCACGGTGGACACGCTGCTGGTGGCGCGTTATGCCGCGCTCGACCTGGCGGCGCTGGCGGTGGGCTCGGCCGCCTACATCACGGTGTTCATCGGTTTCATGGGCATGGTGGTGGCCGTCGGCCCGATCGTCGGCCAGTTCTTCGGTGCGAGCAAGCTGCACGAGGCCGGCCACCAGCTACACCAGGCGGTGTGGGTGGCGCTGGCGCTGGCGCTGCTGGGCAGCAGCCTGCTGGCCTTTCCGTGGCCCTTCCTGGCACTGTCGCAGGCCACGCCCGAGGTCGAGGCCAAAGTGCGCCAGTACCTGATGGCGCTGGCCTTCGCACTGCCGGCGGCGCTGCTGTTTGCCGCCTACCGCGGCTTCAACAACGCGGTATCCAGGCCCAAGGCGGTGATGGTCATCCAGCTCGCCGGCCTGGGGCTGAAAGTGCCGCTGTCGGCGGCGCTGGTGTTCGGCGTGCCGGGCTTAGGCATTCCGAGCCTGGGCGTGATGGGCTGCGGCATCGCCACCGCCATCGCGATGTGGGCGCAGGTGGCGGCCGGGCTGTGGGTGCTGCAGCGCGACCGCTTCTACGCGCCCTTCGCGCTGGGCGGCCGGCTGCGCGCGCCCGACCGCCGCGCCATCGGCGCGCAGCTGCGGCTGGGCGTGCCGATGGGTGCGTCGATCCTGATCGAGGTCACCGGCTTTTCCTTCATGGCCATCTTCATCGTGCGTCTGGGCGCCACGCCGGTGGCCGGCCACCAGCTGGCGGCCAACATGGTGTCGGTGCTGTTCATGCTGCCGCTGGCGCTGGCCAATGCCACCGGCACGCTGGTGGCGCAGCGCATCGGCGCACGCGACCTGCCCGCGGCGCGGCGCATCGGCTGGCACGGGCTGCAGATCGGCGTGTGCCTGGCCGCGGGGGTGGGTGCGCTGATCTTCACGCTGCGCCACGGCGTGCTGCGGCTGTACACCGACGACGCGGCCGTCATCGCCGCGGCGCTGCCGCTGCTGGCCTGGGTGGCGCTGTTCCACACCGCCGATGCGGCACAGTGCGTGGCCTCCTTCGTGCTGCGCGCCTACCGCATCGCCACGCTGCCGATGATCATCTTCGCGCTGTCGCTGTGGGGCGTGGGCCTGGGCGGCGGCTACCTGCTGGCCTTCGACAT
>CAYUPF010000428.1:0-2155 GCA_964446545.1 uncultured Rubrivivax sp. | reverse complement strand
TGGCCGGGACCGAAAGTTCGAGGCCAAGACCTATAGCGGTCTTTCGACCCCGATCGTTGGGTAGATCAATGGCTGCTTTCGGCGTGCCTTGCGAACATGCTCGTACCGCGCATTGCCGACGGCCGCTTCAGCGCCACCAATGCTCACAGTGCAGGGGTAGCGGTCGTTCTCTACACAACCCGCGACGACGCGCGGGCCGACGTCTTCAACTTCGAGATGTTCTACAACCCCAGGCAGCGTCACTCGTCCGCTGCCGGCCTCTCGCCGGTAGAGTTCGAACAACGCCATTCCCAACGGCTCACGGGTGTCTAGAAAAGCCGGGGCGATTCAGGTGGCCGCTTCAGAGCGACGGACAACTTTCACCTTTTTGCTCAAACACCCCCGACGATTCGGATGTCTCTGTCAGCACCATCGCCCAGAATAGCCAGAGCTTCTTGGTAGGCAGGACTATCGTGGGCTTCGATGGCCTGTTCGACGCTTTCAAACTCAAGCACGACCGTGCGCTGCTTAACCCCGAGTTCATAGACCGTTGACGGCTCCCCTCGTGCGATGAATCGACCACCGGCTGAAGTGAGTGCTGGGCCTGCGAGCCTGGCGTATGCGGCGACTTTCTCCGCATCATTGATGGTTCGATATGTAGTGACCCAATAAGCTTTGGTCATGAGACGTCCTTGTAGAGATGTGTGGTATGGGCCTTGTAGCTCTCGCAGGCCATTGATAGGTTGAGGAGGTGCCGCTGTTGCTAATGTGTCCACCCTGTGGGTTATTTCGCGCACATCACGCGGAACGCGTCCGACAGGCAGTAGAAGCCGCTGTGGTGGTTGGTGTTGACGTCCTGCCGCATGCGGCCGATCACTGGCTCAGGCAGCGGCAGCGACCTGGCGCAGCAGTGCGGCCGGGCTGTCCCGCTGTTCTGACCGTGCCATCGTGGTTCAATCGCCCCGAGTGTCTCGTGGTGTGATTGTCGATATCGGCTCAGTAGTGTCCCAACGTCTTAAAGCGAGTCGCTGGTAAGTTGATGATCTGCCAAGACAAATCGTCAGTCGGGTCTGGTCTCGATCGCCGATCAGGTTCTTGAGCATGGTTTGCTGGTTTCCTTACATGCTGGTTTCGAGCATCGCTTCGTAATCGGTGTCGGATGCGACGCGCGGATTGGTCCGGTGGCTGTGGTCCTTCAGGGCGCCGCGGACGATGTCGGGGAACATCGCCCGCGTCACGCCCAGTTGGGCCAGGCCTGTCGGCAACCCGAGCCGCTCGGTCATGGCGCGCACGGACGGCCCCACCTCGGCCCCGCTGGCCAGGCCCATCGCCTGGGCCATGCGGCCGAGCTTGTCCTCCTCGCGCACCGACGCGCCCGTCTGATTGAATGCGATCACGGCCGGCAAGAAGATCGCGTTCAGCGTGCCGTGATGCAGCCGCGGATCGATGCCGCCGAGCGAGTGACTCAAGCTGTGCACGCACCCCAGCCCCTTCTGGAACGCCAGCGCGCCTTGCATCGACGCGCTCATCATGTTCAGCCGCGCGTCGCGATCGCTGCCTTGGCGCGTTGCGCGCTCGATGTGGCGCCAGGCCCGCTTCAGCCCATCGAGCGCGATGCCGTCGGCGGGGGGATTGAAAGCGGGCGACAGGAAGGTCTCGATGCAATGCGCGATGGCATCCATCCCCGTGGCCGCCGTCAGCGCCGGCGGCAGGCCCAGGGTCAGTACCGGGTCGCAGATCGCGACCTTGGGCACGACGAAAGGCGAGATCACGCCGACCTTGCGGCCATCGTCGAGGATGAGGATCGCGCCCCGGCCCACTTCGCTGCCGGTGCCGGCAGTCGTCGGGACGGCGATGACGGGGGCCGTGCGCGAGGTGATGCGATCGGCCCCGCCTTCGATGACGGCAAAGCTCTTCAGCGGGCCGTCGTGTGTGGCGCAGACGGCCACGCCTTTGGCCAGATCGATGGACGAGCCGCCGCCCACGGCGACGATGCCATCGCAATCGCCCTCCTTGTACGCGCCGACCGCCTCGCGCACGGCAGCCTCGTTCGGGTTCGGCGGAGTGCCGTCATAAACGGCAACGGTGCCTGCATGCCCGAGCGCGTCGAGGACGGTGTCTATGATGCCGGCCGCCTTCACGCCCCGGTCCGTCACGATCAGCGGACGGCGGATGC
>CAYUPF010000427.1:0-2191 GCA_964446545.1 uncultured Rubrivivax sp. | reverse complement strand
CGATCATGGGCTACTACTCGCTCGACGGATCGACCTGGAGCCCACTGGGGTCGGTTGCGCGCACCCTCAGCAACCCGCGCCTGGGGCTGATCGTCACCGCCTCACCGAATGGCTTCCCCGCCGCCGATATCGCCTGGGTTCAAGTCGCCGAAGGTGCCGCCCAGCCTAGCCTGACGTTGGGCGCAACCAGCCTGAGCTTTACTGCCGCGGAGGGGGGCCAGAACCCGGCCAGCCAGAGCGTGAGCATTGGCAACGGCGGGGGAGGCACGCTGAACTGGACTGCAACGGTAGGGGGCACGGGCCCGGCATGGCTGGCAGTCACGCCGAGTTCGGGCACGGGCGGCGCTGTGTTGACCGCAAGTGTCAACGCCAGCGGACTGGCCGCCGGCAGCTACACGCGCACGATCAGCGTGGCGGCTACCGGCGCTGCCAACAGTCCGCAGACCATCAGCGTTGGCCTGACGGTGTCCCCGAGCGGGACGCTGAGCTACGACTTCAGCTATCCGAACCGTACGGCCTTGCTGGCCGATGGCTGGAACTTCCTGGGCCGAACCGCCAGCGGCGCAGCACGCAACACCGAAACCACCAGCGGTGCGGTGGTGGCCTACGGTGTAGGCGGCGCCCTGCGCATCCCTGCCGATGTCGGTGACCTGTGGGAAGGCATCAACAACACGCGCAACAGCGTCTTCCGCGACCTGCCGGCGAACTGGTCGAGCGTGGTGACGAGGCTGAGCTTCGCGCCGACGCAGAATTATCAGCAGGCGGGGCTGGTGATCTACCAGGACGATGACAACTACGTGCAGATCACCCGCGCATTTGAGAACGGGCAGAACGTCTCCTTCGTGAACGAGGCAGGGGGGTCGGCGGCGGTGCTGAATGCGGCGCCGGTGAGTGCGACCAATGTGTACCTTCGGCTGGACCGCAGCGGCAGCACGATCATGGGCTACTACTCGCTCGACGGATCGACCTGGAGCCCACTGGGGTCGGTTGCGCGCACCCTCAGCAACCCGCGCCTGGGGCTGATCGTCACCGCCTCGCCGAATGGCTTCCCGGCTGCCGATATCGCCTGGGTTCAGGTTGTCCAGCAGTGATGGAGCGGGTCTCACGAGACGGTACGGGCGGGGCAGGCAGCATCCATCGACGGCGGGGCTGTCTTGTCGATGGAGATAAGAACGGCCTGATGCAAGGCAAAGTAAGTGCCATTCCCCTTCAGCCAGCACCGGTCCATGCGGTGATCCGACTTCAGATGCCCGATGGCCGGCTCGACGGCCTGGCGTCGGCGCAGCCAGGCCCTTTGCTGCGGGTTCAGGCTCTTGAACTTGCCTCGGTGGATGATGTCCTTGCCGGGGTTGTCGGCGTCCACGCCCCTGAAGCCCAGGTCCGCCACCACGACCTTGATCTTGCCTGGCACGTCCTGCAGCAAGTTGGTGACCTGCTCGAGCACGGCGCTGAGGATGTGGCCGTCGTAGGGGTTGCCGGGGAAGCTGCGTGCACCCACCATCAGTCCGGTCTGGTGCGAGATCACCACCGCGGCCTTGACGCCGAATTCGTAGGGCTTGCGCGCTTTGCCTTTCCCGATGCACTCGACTTCGGGTGCATGCAGCGCGTACAGCTTGTTCTTGTCGTGACGCTGCTGGGTGCGGATGCGCTCGGCGCGTTCGAGCCACATCGTCAGCTCGCTCAGCGCCTTGGCATTGAGGGTCGTAAAGCCCGGGCCATCGAGCTTGCGCTGCACCTCGCGCATCACGATGCCCAGGATCGTGCGCTGGCGCTTGACGGTTCGCTTCAGGCGCCGCAACTGCTTGGCGTGGGCGTAGCCGCCGGCCTTGCGACGCAGCTCCTTGCCTTCCTTGGCGAAGGTTTGCTTCAAGCCGATGCCACTGCGCTTGGCCGCGGCGACCACCTTGTGGCGCGCGATCTCCAACAGCCGGCTGTCCACCGGATGCGCGATGGCCTTCTCTTGCACGGTGGTGTCCACCGTCACGCGCTGCAGCGCCTGGGGCTTGACGGTCTTCATCGCCTCGGCCGCGTCGATGGTGGCCTTGAGCAGTTGCTCCATGCCGTCTTCGCCGATGTCGTGCCGGAAGCGCCCGAGCTGCGTGGCGTCGCAGGGCAGACGGTGCTCGTAGTAGTCCAGTCATGACGCTGCCCGGTGGTCGGCGTCATGGCATGTCGACCGCGACGCAGGTAG
>CAYUPF010000426.1:0-2199 GCA_964446545.1 uncultured Rubrivivax sp. | reverse complement strand
TACTTGGCTACGAACCAAGGGGTCGTGGGTTCGATTCCTGCCAGCCGCACCAGAATTTCGGTTCTAGATCAACAGCTTAGAGATTTCGGTCTCTAGGCTGTTTTTCTTTCTGCGCGACTTTCTGCGCGACTTTTCTTGACCTCATCCGTTGACCACCCGCAGCAGCGTGGTTCGGTCGCGCGTCTCGCGCACCTTGTTGGCCGCCTCCACCAGACGCGCGATCGTGGCAGTGGCGTAGTGCTGCGGCATGCCGGTCAGGGCATGCCCCAGCAACAAGGCGCGATCTTCTTCCGTCACGCCGGCCTCCCGCAGCCTTTGGCCGAAGGTGTGGCGCAGGTCGTGCACGCGGGCCCGTTCGAGCTTGGCGGCCCGCCTGGCGTTCTGGAACGCGGTGTTGTTCATCGTGTGGACCGGCCGGTACGGCATCACCGGTTCGTCCTCGATGTTCTTCACGCGCTCCCGACGCCAGACGAACACGAACTCGTCATGGCCCCCGCGGCACTCTTCGACGATCTTGGTCGCCACGTCGTTCAGGATCAGCACGTGGGGTCGCTGGCCCTTGAACTCCGCAGCGGGGATCACGAAGACGCTGCGCTCCAACTCCGGCACCTTGCGCTCCCAGGCCCACTGCAGCCGGCACACGTTGTCGTCGCGTGCGCCGCAGTTGAGCGCGAAGAGCACCATGCGCTGCAGGTGCGCCGGCAGGTGCTTCATCAACTCCGCCTGCTCCGACCAGGTGATCGGGTAGGGCGGTCGCCTCTGCTGCCGCTCGTCGAGCATCTCGATCAACGGCGATGACAAGAGCCATGGCTTGCCGTGGGTGCGCCAGACGCGGGTCGCACGGTTGAGCACCGTGCGCACGACCTCAAGGCTGCGATTGATCGTCGCGTTCTTGGCGCCTTCGGCTGCGCGTTCATCCTTGAAGCCTTCCAGGGCGTCGTTGCAGACGTCCCGCAGAGGCAGGCTGCCGATGTACGGCAGCAGGATGGTCACGTGGTACGAGATGACGTCCAAGGTGCGGACTCCTCGCTGCTTGCACTCGATCAGGTACTTTTGTGCAGCAGCTGCGAACAGCTGCTCAGCGCCTTCTCGAAGTTCGTGTTCGCGCCTGGCATCGACCTCGGCCTGCCGCGCCCTGAGCCAGACTTCGGCGCAGTCTTGGCTGACCTTGCCGAGCCTGGCGAAGACGCGTTCGCCCTTGTATTGCTTGTTGACCGTCCGTTCGCCGGACCGATCGCAGAGGATGCCTGGTGTCCGAGTTCGCATGGAACTGCTCCTTTCGTCGACTTGCGACTCGGGCGCCCTCGCTCACGAATATACGCGTCGGCCCAGGCGTCGAGCTCCTGGCGATCGAAGGCGATGCACCGGCCGCCGAAGGGGATTTCGGTGAGCGACGGGCGAATCTCGGCGTCGAAGCGGTTGCGGTCGACGCCGAGGTAGGCTGGCGCGTCGCGGTGACGGATCAGCCTCGGCGCGATCACGCCGGGCACCCTTCAGGGGATGGAGGATCCTCGGGGCCCGCACCGCCGCCTTTGCCACGGCGGCGTGGCTTCGGGCCGATGTAAGACGAAGCCGGCTTGCTGCGCGAGTGCCCGAGCATGTGCGATACACGGTGCCGCGCGCTCTCGTCGTCGGCGGCCTCGGCGTGCCCGCCGCGAACCGGCGACGGCACACCACACTCTGCCTCGTAGACGTCGTTGGCGCGCTGATGGCGCAGACCGTGCGGCACGATGCCGCGCTTGGACTTGACGATGCCGCAGCAGCCCATCACGTAATAGAACCTCGTGCGGTTCTGGTCGGCTGTGAAGCCCGGCCGGCCGACAAATGCGCCCGGCGCAACAGTCGCCATCACCCGGTCGAGCAACTCGCGTTGCGCGTCATCGACGATCGGCACGTCACGCGGCCGGCCGCCCTTGGTGCCAAAGCTGATGCGCAAGAAGGTCTCGCACTCCGGGAACGCGGCGGCGTCACGTGGGTTCGCCGCCTCGCGCGGCAAGATGGCCATGTGGGGCCGCAGATGCCGCGCTTCTTTCGGCCTCATAGCAAAGCGATAGCAAAGCTCCAACTGCAGCGCGCACCACTCGTCGACGAGGGCCACCTCGGCGATCAACGCCTCGACGTCGACACCGTGCGCCGTCCAGCTGTGGTCATGGGTGGCCACCTGCTTGCGATGTGCGTGCGTCGATTCAGCGCCCACGT
>CAYUPF010000425.1:0-2209 GCA_964446545.1 uncultured Rubrivivax sp. | reverse complement strand
GTGCGCGCCTTGACGTTCTGCTGGTACAGCGTGTGCAGCATCGCGTGGCCGGTGCGGTCGGCCGCGGCGCAAGCCCTCTGGACGGGCTTTTCACCGTAGTTGGCCGTGTGGCCGCCGAAGGGGCGCTGGTAGATCGTGCCGTCCGGGTTGCGGTCGAAGGGCATGCCGAAGTGCTCGAGCTCGTAGACGACGTTCGGCGCCTCGCGGCACATGAACTCGATCGCGTCCTGGTCGCCGAGCCAGTCGCTGCCCTTGATGGTGTCGTAGAAGTGGTAGTGCCAGTTGTCCTCGGACATGTTGCCCAGGCTGGCACCGATGCCGCCCTGCGCCGCCACCGTGTGCGAGCGCGTCGGGAACACCTTGGACAGCACCGCGACGTTGAGCCCGGCACGCGCCAGGCGCAGCGAGGCCTGCATGCCGGAGCCGCCGGCGCCGACGATGACGACGTCGAACCGGCGCTTGGAAATCGAAGGCGCTGCCATCTACAGTCTCCAAATGACCTGGACGGCCCAACCGGCACAGCCCAGCAACCAGAAGATGGAGAACGCCTGCAGCGCGAGGCGAAGGCCCACCGGCTTGACATAGTCCATCCAGATATCGCGCACGCCGACCCAGGCATGCAGCGCGAGCGCGACGATGACGACGAAAGTCAGCAGCTTCATCCACTGCGCCGAGAAGATGCCGGCCCACTTGTAGTAGCTGATCTCGCCGGGCATCAGCAGCTGCACCAGCAGCACCAGCGTGAACAGCGCCATCAGCAGCGCCGTGACACGCTGGCTGAGCCAGTCGCGCGAGCCGTAGTGCGCGCCAACGACGATGCGCTTGGATCCGAAGTTCGTGCTCATGCGCGCCTCTTTCAGAACAGACCGAAGAGCTTGGCGCCCAGCGCCACGGTGAGCAGCAGGCTCAGACCCAGCGTGATGACCGCGCTGCTGTGGCCCTGCTCCTTGCTGACGCTGTGTGTGGCATCCATCCACACGTGGCGCAGGCCGGCGATGAGATGGTGCAGGTAGGCCCAGATCAGACCCAGGCACACCAGTTTGACGAACCAGCCGGGCAGGAAACCCGCGCCCGAGGTAAAGACGCTGGCGAAGCGGTCGAAGCTGATCTCGCTGCTCAGGCTGTTGTCGAACAGCCAGATGACGAAGGGCAGCAGCAGGAACATCAGCGCACCGCTGATGCGGTGCAGGATCGACACGATGCCTGCCGCCGGGAGCCGGTAGGCGACGATCTGCGAGATGTGGATGTTGCGATAGACCGGTCGTTCCTTCAGCGTGTCAGCCATTTCTTGTCCTGGTTGTCCTGTTGCCCACGGTCCGTGCCATGCCGAGCCTGTTGATTTTATTTCAACCCGTCGGGCTTACGGGAATCTTGGGGCCGGGCTCAGTTCAGCTCGTTGCGATAGTAATGCGCCTCGGTGCGGTACAGCCCGCGACGCAGTTCCACCGGGCGATCGGCATAGGTGAAGGAGCGCCGCACCACCTGCAGCAGCGGGGATTGCGGAGCCACACCGAGCTGCGCGGACTCGGGCTCGGCGGCGGCGACGGCGCGGATCTTTTCCTCGGCGCGGATCATCTGCACGCCGAACTCGGCTTCGAACAGGCCGTACATCGGCCCGCGATAGGCCGAGAGCCGCTCGGCCGTCAGCCCCTTGAACAGTCGCGCCGGCAGCCAGATGTCGTCCAGCACCACCGGCGTGGCGCCGCTCAACAGCAGGCGGCGCAATTGCAGGACGCCGTCGCCGGCCTTCAGGTCGAGCGCGCGCGCGATATCGGCCGGCGCGCGCAGGCGGTGCAAGTCCAGGAAGCGCCGCTGCATCGCCTCGCGCGGGCCCTCGTCGGGCATCAGCCGCAGGAAGCGGTACTGCACCTGCGCCTCGGCATGCGTGGCCACGAAGGTGCCCTTGCCTTGGCGGCGCACCAGCAGCCCTTCGGCGGTGAGCGCGTCCAGCGCCTTGCGCACCGTGCCCTGGCTGACCTTGAAACGTTGCGCCAGCTCGGGCTCGGCGGGCAGCGCCTCGCCGGCCTTCCATTCGCCCTGGCTCAGGCTGCGCATCAGCAGCCCCTGGATCTGCTGGTACAGCGGGCTGAAGGCCGGCGCCGTGGTGTCGGCGGGGCCGTCGGTGCCGGGCAGGGTCTTGACGGCAGGCATGCACCGATTGCAGCACAGCCCGCCGGGCCCGTCCATCAATGGTTGACTTATATCTTCT
>CAYUPF010000424.1:0-2224 GCA_964446545.1 uncultured Rubrivivax sp. | reverse complement strand
GTGTCGGCATCCGGGTGCGCATGCGCGGCGTCGTAGGCGGCCGCGGCCACGGTGGCCATGGCGCGGCAGCCTTCGGTGTAGGCGCGCATCGTCATCAGCATGCGCTTCACGTCGGGGTGGTGGATGATCGGCGCGGCGCCCGGCGTGGAGCCGTCGACCGGGCGGCTTTGCACGCGCTCGCGCGCGAAGCTGGAAGCCTTCTGGTAGGCCCGTTCGGCCACCGCCACGCCCTGCATGCCCACTGCATAACGCGCGGCATTCATCATCACGAACATGTAGGCCAGGCCCTGGTTCTCCTGGCCCACCAGCGTGCCGATGGCGCCGCCCTGGTCACCGAACTGCAGCACCGCGGTCGGGCTGGCCTTGATGCCCAGCTTGTGCTCGATGCTGACGCAGTGCGCATCGTTGCGCGCCCCCAGGCTGCCGTCGGCATCGACCAGAAACTTGGGCACGACGAACAGGCTGATGCCCTTGACGCCCTCGGGCGCACCGGTCACGCGCGCCAGCACCAGGTGCACGATGTTCTCGGCCATGTCGTGCTCGCCGTAGGTGATGAAGATCTTGGTGCCGAAGATCTTGTAGCTGCCGTCGGGCTGCGGCTCGGCACGGGTGCGCACGGCAGCAAGGTCGCTGCCGGCCTGCGGTTCGGTCAGGTTCATCGTGCCGGTCCACTGGCCCGACACCATGTTCGGAATGTAGGTCTGCTGCTGTGCAGGCGAGCCGGCGGTAAGCAGTGCCTCGATCGCGCCGTCGGTCAGCAGCGGGCACAGCGCGAAGCTCATGTTGGCGCTGTTGATCATCTCGATGCAGGCCGCGCCGATGGTCTTGGGCAGGCCCTGGCCACCGAAGCCGGTGGGATGCTGCAGCCCTTGCCAGCCGCCGGCGCCGAACTCGGCAAAGGCCTGCTTGAAGCCGGGCGTGGTCGTGACCACCCCGTCCTTCCACGATGACGGGTTCCTGTCGCCTTCCCAGTTGAGCGGGTCGAGCACGCCTTCGCTGAACTTGGCCGCTTCCTCCAGCACCGCCGCCGCAGTGTCGTAGCCGGCCTCCTCGAAACCGGGCAGCGCCGCGACCGCGTCGATGTCGGCCAGTTCCTTGATGGCGAAGAGCATGTCCTTGACGGGGGCGCGATAGCTCATGGGGATCTCCAGTGACAAAGCGGGCTCCGCGAAGGGAGCCCTTTGTGGGTGATGGCGCGAGCCTACAGGCTCTTCACCAACTCGGGCACCGCGGTAAACAGGTCGGCCTCCAGGCCGTAGTCGGCGACGCTGAAGATCGGCGCCTCCGGGTCCTTGTTGATGGCCACGATGACCTTGCTGTCCTTCATGCCGGCCAGGTGCTGGATCGCCCCGCTGATGCCTACCGCGATGTACAGCTGCGGTGCGACGATCTTTCCGGTCTGCCCGACCTGCCAGTCGTTGGGCGCGTAGCCGGCGTCCACCGCGGCGCGGCTGGCACCGAGCGCGGCGCCGAGCTTGTCGGCCAGCGGTGTCAGCACTTCGTTGAACTTCTCGCTGCTGCCCATGGCGCGGCCGCCCGAGACAATGATCTTGGCCGCGGTCAGCTCGGGCCGGTCGTTCTTGGCGATCTCGGCGCCGACGAAACTGGACAGGCCACTGTCGGCCGTTGCCGCGATGCTTTCGATGGCGGCGCTGCCGCCCGAGGCCGCAGCGGCGTCGAAGCCGGTGGTGCGCACGGTCAGCACCTTGACCGCATCACCGCTCTGCACCGTGGCGATGGCGTTGCCGGCGTAGATCGGGCGCTCGAAGGTGTCGGCGGCGTCGACCTTGATGACGTCGGAGATCTGCCCGACGTCAAGCTTGGCGGCGACGCGCGGTGCGACGTTCTTGCCGTGCGCGGTGGCCGGGAACAGGATGTGGCTGTAGTTTCCGGCGATCGCCAGCACCTGCGCAGCAACGTTCTCGG
Source organism: uncultured Rubrivivax sp. (assembly GCA_964446545.1). Taxonomy (GTDB): domain Bacteria; phylum Pseudomonadota; class Gammaproteobacteria; order Burkholderiales; family Burkholderiaceae_C; genus Rubrivivax. The sequence continues at coordinate 298 of CAYUPF010000424.1, read as the reverse complement.
CGAGCTGTTCGGCCAGACTCGCCGCATCGGCATGCAGCACCTTGGCCACGCCCTGGATCGCGGCAGCCGCCTGCGCGGCGCCGGCGGCGTTGTGACCGGCTATCAGCACGTGCACCTCGCCCCCGCAGGCGAGCGCAGCGGTGACGGTGTTGAGGGTGGCCCCTTTGAGGGTGCCGTGGTCGTGTTCGGCTATGACGAGTGCGCTCATGATCAGATCACCTTCGATACGTTCTTCAGCTTGTCCACCAGCGTGGCGACATCGGGCACCTTGATGCCGGCGCCGCGCTTGGGCGGCTCG
>CAYUPF010000423.1:0-2227 GCA_964446545.1 uncultured Rubrivivax sp. | reverse complement strand
TTGGCGTGGGGCATGCGCAGTATGGCCTGTGCTTCGAGGCCGCCGTACACTGATCCGATGACTGCTCACGTCGATCAGTTCTGGCCCTTCCGCAGCCCATACTCGTACCTGGCCATGCCCGGCGCCTGCAGGCTGGAGACCGACTTCGATGTCGAGGTGCGTTTCCGCCCGGTGCTGCCGCTGGCGCTGCGGCTGGGCCGGTGCGGGTTGCAGTGCAGCTGAGCTGCGCAGGCCATGGGCGGGTGGCAACATCGCCTGGCTGCCATTCTGGCTGCGGATGCGGCGGGCTATTCGCGGCTGATGGCCATCGACGACCAAGCCACGGTCGTGGCGCTGGATGCGGCGCGTGCGGTGTTCCGCGTGCAGATCGAGGCGCAGCAGGGCCGGGTCATCGACATGGCCGGCGATTCCGTGCTGGCGGTGTTCGGCACCGCCGCCGGTGCGGTGACCGCGGCGCTGGCGATCCAGGTGGAGCTCAACGCGCTGGCCGATGTGGAGCCTGAAGACCGCCACATGCGCTTTCGCATCGGCGTGCATCTGGGCGACGTGATCGAGAAGGCCGATGGCACGGTGTACGGCGACGGCGTGAACATCGCCGCGCGACTGCAGGCGCTGGCCGAGCCGGGCGGCATCACGGTATCGGAGTCGATCCGCAGCGCCGTCAAGGGCAAGGTCGCGGCGCGCTTCGAAGACCAGGGCGAACAGGCAGTGAAGAACATCGCCGATCCGGTGCACGCCTGGCGGCTGCGTGCCGGCGCTGCAAAGCCGGCCGCGCCTTCGATCGCGGCGATCGATCTGTCGCTGCCCGACAAGCCCTCGATCGCGGTGCTGCCCTTCGTCAACATGTCGGGCGATCCGGAGCAGGAATACTTCACCGACGGCATCAGCGAAGACATCATCACCGAGCTGTCGCGCTTTCATTCGCTGTTCGTGATCGCACGCAACTCGTCCTTCTCGTACAAGGGCCAGTCGCCGGACATCCGGCGTGTGGGCCGGGAACTGGGCGTGCGCTATGTGCTGGAAGGCAGCATCCGCAAGTCGGCCCAGCGCATCCGCGTGACGGCGCAGCTGATTGACGCGCCCAGCGGCAAGCACCTGTGGGCCGAGAAGTACGACCGCGTGCTGGAAGACATCTTCGAGGTGCAGGAGGAGCTGACGCGCAGCATCGTCGGGGCGATCGCCCCGCAAATCGACGCCGCCGAAAGCGACAAGGTGCATCGCCGCCGACCCGAAAGCCTGGGTGCCTACGAACACGCGGTCATCGCCTTGGCGAAGACCTGGGCAGGCTACCTCAACGCCGACGTCGGCTTGCGCAATGAAGCACTGGCCGAGGCCCAGGCTGCATTGACCATCGACCCGAGAAGCAGCTTGGCCCTCCAGGCGGTGGCTTGGGGACAGCTTTTCCATGTCTTGCTCGGGACCGCCCCGAGAACGGCTGTTGCCTGGCAGGAGGGCATCTCCGCCGCGACGCGAGCGATCGAGGTTGACCGAGGCGACAGCAATGCCTATGCAGCCAAGGCGTGCCTGCTGTGCTTTGCCGCCGACAAGCGGCGCGCCACCGAAGACTTGCCCAATGCGCGGCGTGCCTACGAGTTGAACCCGAACAGCACGTGGTCTGTGACCGCGCTCGCCCTCAGCGAGATGTGCACCGGCTTGCCGGACGAGGCCATCGCCCATCTGCACGAGGGGATGCGTCTGAATCCACGCGATCCGCTGCGGGCCAGCTCTTACGCCCTGTTGTCGATGTGCCATGTGCTTACCGGTGACTACGGCCGAGGTGTCGAATACGCAAGGCTCGGAATTGCCGACGCGCCCGGCCTGGCCCAGCTGCACGGGCACCTGGCCATGAACCTGGTCGGACTGGACGACATCGCCGCGGCCAAGGGCGCGTGCGCCGAGGCACGACGGCTGTCACCCACCTGGGTGGCGCACTGCCTGGCAGGTCGAATCATTTATCGCAAACCCGAGCACCTGCGGCGGGCCACGACCTTCCTGCGCGTTGCTGCCGGGCTCGAGGACCCCAGTGCGGCCGACGCGCTGCGGTAGGGGAGACTGGCCGGATCTGCTAGTTCGTACATCAACGTTCGTACCTGATCTGTCATACTACGATCATCGTACTGATGAGGCAAAGCATGCAAAGCATCGACATCACCCTGGCCGCACGTGGCCAGATCGTCATTCCCAAGGAGGCGCGCGATGCGCTGGGCCTCAAGCCCGGCGCGCGCCT
>CAYUPF010000422.1:0-2234 GCA_964446545.1 uncultured Rubrivivax sp. | reverse complement strand
GCCCAGTCCAGCGCATTGCGGCTGTTGTGGGCCGGGTCCGGTACCGCGGCATCGTGGCGCGGCATGCAGCCGCCCAGTGCCGCGGCCAGCGCCAGCGTCAGTGCCAGGGCTCTCACTGGGTTTCCTTCGCTTCGTTGTTGTTGCCTGCGTCTTGCAGCTGCATCGGCGCCGAGGCGGCGCGAGTCTACAACGCGCAGCGCGGCTGCTCGCTTCATCGGGCACACTGCGCGCGCCCGCAACCCAATCCACGAACCCACATGGACCGACTTCGCGCCGTCGTGCACGGCACCGTGCTGCTGCTGATCATCGGCTGGGTGCTTTACATAGGCCAGACGATCTTCGTGCCCGCCGTGCTCGGCGCGGTCATCGTCTACGTCATCGTCGGCCTGGCCCATGTGCTGGGCCGCGTGCCAATGGCAGGCCGCCGGCTGCCGCTGCAGCTGCGCTACCTGTTCTCGATGGCGGTGATCGGGCTGGCCTTCTTCCTTCTGGCTTACCTGATCGCCGCCAACAAGGAAAGGGCCATGCTGCTGGCGCCGCAGTACCAGCAGTCGCTGCTGACGGCGATCCAGGGCGTCGCAGTCTTCTTCGGCGTCGAGACGGAACCCACCTGGGCCACGCTGCGCCAGGAGCTGATGGCGCAGATCAACCTGCAGCGGCTGTTCGGCTCGCTGCTTGCATCGCTGGGCTCGATCCTCGTCACCTTCGTCGTCGTCTTCCTCTATGCCACCTTCCTGCTGGTGGAGCGCGCCGCCTTCGAGACCAAGCTGGCCAACCTGTCGGACGACCCCAGGCGGGTGGCGCGCATCCGCGATGTCATCGAGACCATCAACCAGCGCATCGGCTCGTACCTGGCGCTGAAGACGCTGCTCAGCATCCTGCTCGGCGCGGTCAGCTGGGTGGTGATGGCGCTGTTCGGGCTGGAGTTCGCGCTGCTGTGGGCGGTGCTCGCGGCCTTCCTGAACTTCGTGCCCTACATCGGATCGGTGCTGGGCGTGGCCTTCCCGGTGCTGATGGCCGTCGTGCAGTTCAACGAGCTGGGCGTCATCCTGACGCTGCTGCTGGCGCTGACGGCGGTGCAGTTCGTCATCGGCAATTTTCTCGACCCCTACGTGATGGGCAACTCGCTGAACCTGAGCCCCTTTGCCATCCTCATCAGCCTGGCGGTGTGGTCCGAGCTGTGGGGCATCCCGGGCGCCTTTCTGGCGGTGCCGATCACCGCCATCGTGACCATCGTGTTCTCCGAGTTCCCGGGCACGCGGCCGCTGGCGGTGCTGCTGTCCAAGAGCGGCAAGCTCTGAGCACGATGGGCAAGCCCTTCAGGGCCATCGCCGCGCTGTTCAGGGACGCGGCGCTGAACTGGATGAAGGACTATGCGCAGAGCATGGGCGCGGCGCTGGCCTTCTACACCATCTTCTCGATCGCGCCGCTGCTGCTGATCGTCATCGCCATTGCCGGCTTCTTCTTCGGCGAAGAGGCTGCGCGCGGCGAGATCTACCTGCAACTGCAGGGCATGCTCGGCAAGCATGGCGCGCTGGCCGTGCAGGACCTGCTGGAAGGCGCCGGCCGACGCGCCGACAGCGTGAGCGCGGCACTGCTGGGCGCCGGGCTGCTGTTCGTCGGCGCGACTTCGGTGTTCGCCGAGCTTCAGGACGCGCTGGACCGCGTCTGGCGCGTGCCTCGGCGCCAGCGCAGCGCCGGCCTGTGGGGCCTGCTGCGCGCGCGGCTGCTGTCCTTCGGCATGATCCTGGGCATCGGCTTCCTGCTCGTCGTCTCGCTGGCATTCAGCGCGGCGCTGCACGCGCTGAGCCAATGGTGGGACCCGTCATCGGAGAGCTTCGCCACCTTCAGCGGCTTCACCGAACTGGGGCTGAGCCTGCTGCTGGTGACGGCGGTGTTCGCGCTGATCTACAAGACGATGCCGCACGCGAGCATTGCCTGGCGCGACGTCTGGGTCGGTTCGGCCGTGACCGCGGTGCTGTTCCTGATCGGCAAGGGGCTGATCGGGCTGTACATCGGCGGCAGCAGCATCACCACGCTCTTCGGCGCAGCCGCCTCGCTGATCGTGGTGCTGCTGTGGGTGTATTACTCGGCGCAGATCTTCCTGTTCGGCGCCGAGTTCACCTGGGTGTACTCGCACCGCTACGGCTCGCGCCGCGGCGAGCCGCTCCCTGGGGCGGCTCCGGTCTGATGCCGATCGGCGATCCGTCTGCGCCTGGACAACGGGTATGCCG
>CAYUPF010000421.1:0-2274 GCA_964446545.1 uncultured Rubrivivax sp. | reverse complement strand
GCGGCGTGGAAGCCGCGCTCCAGCTTCGGGCTCAGGCTGCGCTTGATCTCGATGGCCCAGCGCTCGCCGCCGGGGCGCTGCACCAGCAGGTCGATCTCGGCGCCGGCCGCGCTGCGGTAGAAGAAGGCCTCGCAGCCGGGCGGCGCCAGCGCCAGCAGGTTCTCGATCACCCACGTCTCCCAGCTCGCGCCCAGCACCGGGTGCGACAGCAGCGTCTCCTTGTCGGCGATGCCCAGCAGCGCGTGCAGCAGCCCGGTGTCGCGCACGTAGACCTTGGGCGTGCGCACCAGCCGCTTGCCCAGGTTGGCGTGCCACGGCGGCAGGCGGCGCACCAGCATCAGGTCGCTCAGCAGATCCAGGTAGTGGGCCACGGTCTTGCCGTCCACGCCCAGGTTGCGCGCGAACATCGCGGCGTTCAGCAGCCCGCCCTGGTGGTGGGCGAGCATGGTCCACAGCCGGCGCAGCGTCTCGACGGCGGCGCGCGGGCTGAATTGCAGCACGTCGCGCTCCAGATAGCTGCGGATGAAGTCGCGGCGCCAGCGCAGGCTGGCGGCCGCGTCGGCGGCGAGCAGGCTCTCGGGGAAGCCGCCGCGCAGCCACAGCTCGTCGGCAGGCACGCCGGCGGTCTCGGCCAGGGTCAGCGGCGACAGCTCCAGGTGCGCGATGCGGCCCGCCAGCGATTCGCCGGACTGGCGCAGCAGGTCCATCGAGGCCGACCCGAGCAGCAGGTACAGGCCGTGCCGCCGGCCGGCGCGGCGCGCGCGGTCGATCTGGCCGCGCAGCACGGCAAACAGCTCCGGCGTGCGCTGCACCTCGTCCAGGATCAGCAGCTCGTCGCGGTGGTCGGCCAGGTACAGCTCGGGCTGTGCCAGCCGGGCGCGGTCGGCTTCGGACTCCAGGTCCAGGTACAGCGACGCTCGCGTGGCGGCCATCGCCTGGCCTACCGCCAGCGCCAGCGTGGTCTTGCCCACCTGGCGCGGCCCGGTCAAGGCCACGGCCGGCGCCTCGCCCAAGGCCGCGATGATCTGGTGCTGAAGCCGTCGTTCGAACATCCTTGCAATTATGGAGTCTGACTCCAGGATTGCAAGGTTAAAGGTGGTGAGCGCCTGCCCTGCGCTTCAGCGCAGGTTGCCGGTATGCCCCAGGCTGTAGCGCCCCGGCTGCGGCCACACCGCCAGCCCGTGCGGCTGCTTGCCGACGGCGATGACGTCGACCGCGCCGCTGTGGGTGTCGAAGCGGTAGACCACGTCGTCGTAGCGGCCCGACAGCCACAGGTGCTTGCCGTCGGCGCTGACGCCGCCCATGTCGGGGCTGCCGCCGCCGGGCACCGGCCAGGTCTTGACGACCTTGCCGCTGGCGAAGTCGATCACCGACACGCTGCCCTTGCCCTTGGGCTTGCCGTGCACGTAGTTGCTGCCGCGGTTGGCGACGTACAGCAGCTGGCCGTCGCGGCTGGGGTACAGGCCGTGCGCGCCGACGCCGGTGGGGATGAAGGCGAACTGCAGGAAGGTTTCGGCGTCGACCACGTGCACGCCGTCGGCCATCATGTCGGCGACATAGAGCGTGCGGCCGTCGGGCGAGTAACGCACGTCCTGCGGCATGCCCGGCGTGATGCAGATCTGGTCGCCGGAGCGCTGCGGGTCGGGCGCGTACTTCGGCGTCTTCAGGCTGGTCTTCACCAGCGCCAGCGCCTCGGGCCGGTCGAAGTAGCGGCTCAGCTTGATCGTGCCCAGCACCTTGCGGTTGGCCAGGTCGATCTTGGTGATCGAGCCGTTGAACTCGCAGGTGAAGAAGGCGGTGCGCCCGTCGGGGCCGAAGTCGGCATGGTTGATGCCGTCGCAGTCGGGCGTGGCGATGCTGTAGTCCAGCTTCATCGTCTGCGGGTCGCGGAAGTCGAGCCGCTTGAAGGCCTCGGCGACGACGATGGCGTGCTTGCCGTCGGGTGTCCAGTACATGTTGTACGGGTCGTCCACCGCGATGGTCTTGCCGGGCTTGGCGGTGGTCGGGTCCACCACCGTCAGGCTGCCCTTGTCGCTGTTCTCGGCGTTGTTGGCCACGTACAGCGTCTTCAGGTCCCAGCTCGGCACCACGTGCTGCGGGTACAGGCCGACCTTGAAGCTGTGCGTCACCTTCAAGGTCGCCGGGTCGATGACCGACACCGTGTGCGCCTTGTGGTTGGGCACGTAGATGCGCTGCAGCGCGCCGGCGACGTTGGGGCTCATCTTGCCGGCCGCCGTCTCGCTGTACAGGTTCTTCGGGTCCGGCAGCGGCGGC
>CAYUPF010000420.1:0-2285 GCA_964446545.1 uncultured Rubrivivax sp. | reverse complement strand
ATGAACGACGTGCAGGTCTGGCCCGGCGTGATGACGCGGCTGATGGCCTGCCCGCCGACCTGCGGCGCGGCCGCGGCGCTGGTCGTGTCGGAGCAGTTCGCGAAGAAGCACGGCCTGCGCAGCGACGTGCGCATCCTGGCGCAGGCGATGACCACCGACTTCCCCAGCTCCTTCGAGCCGGCGTCGATGATCAGGATGGTCGGCTTCGACATGGCCAAGGCTGCCGCGCAGCAGGTGTACGAAAAGGCCGGCGTCGGCCCGCAGGACATCCGTGTCGCCGAACTGCACGACTGCTTCGCGCACAACGAACTGCTGACCTACGAAGCGCTCGGTTTCTGCCCCGAAGGCGGCGCCGAGAAGTTCGTCGCCGACGGCGGCAACACCTACGGCGGCCAGGTCGTCACCAACCCCTCGGGCGGGCTGCTGAGCAAGGGCCACCCGCTGGGCGCGACCGGGCTGGCGCAGTGCTTCGAGCTGACGAACCAGCTGCGCGGCAGCGCCGACAAGCGCCAGGTCGAAGGCGTCGACCTCGCGCTGCAGCACAACCTGGGCCTGGGCGGCGCCTGCGTCGTCACGCTGTACGGCCGCGCCTGAATTTCATCCCCACACCAAGGAACACATCATGAGCAAGCTCGAAGGCAAGACCGCCCTCGTCACCGGTTCCGGCCGCGGCATCGGCCGCGCGCTGGCGCTGAAACTCGCCGCCGACGGCGCGCGGCTGGTCATCAACGACCTGGACGCGGACCCAGCCAACGAAGTGGTGCAACAGATCCGCGCGCAGGGCGGCGAAGCCGTCGCCTGCGTCGGCAGCGTCACGGCGCCGGACTTCGCCGAGCGTTTCGTCAAGACGGCGGTCGAGGCCTACAAGGGCATCGACATCGTCGTCAACAACGCCGGCTACACCTGGGACAACGTGATCCAGAAGATGAGCGACGAGCAGTGGTACGCGATTCTCGACTGCCACCTGACGGCGCCGTTCCGCATCCTGCGCGCGGCCTATCCGGTGATCAGCGCCGCGGCCAAGGCCGACGCCGCCGCCGGGCGCGAGGTGTTCCGCAAGGTGGTCAACGTGTCCTCGGCCGCGGCCGGCGGCAACCCGGGCCAGGCCAACTACTCGTCGGCCAAGGCCGGCATCATCGGGCTGACCAAGACGCTGGCCAAGGAGTGGGGGCGCCTCAAGGTCAACGTCAACTGCGTCGCCTTCGGCCACATCGAGACGCGGCTGACCGTGCCCTTCGCCGGCACCGACAGCGCCACGGTGCAGATCGAGGGCCGCGAGATCAAGGTCGGCATCAGCCAGCAGATCGCCGAGATGTCGAAGAAGATGATCCCGCTGGGCCGCCCCGGCACGCCCGACGAAGCCGCCGGCGCGCTGGCGCTGTACTGCGGGCCGGAGTCGAACTACATCACCGGCCAGGTGATCGTCTGCGGCGGCGGCATCGGCAGCGTCTGACCGAAAGCGAGCGCGCCGGCGTTTACGTTGTGGTGGCGGCAGTCGATTGTCAGGAGAAGATGTCATGTCGAAACCGAGCCGGGCCGGCACCGCAAGATGGGCCGTGGCGGCCCTGCTGATCGCCGCGCCGGCGCTGTCGCAGGCGCAGGCCAGCGGCGCGGACATGAACGCCGCCAACAACCCGCTGACGCCGACCATCGGCGCCAACCTGCACAACCTGTACACCGGCCGCTACTACGGGCTGGACAACGCCGACGGCAACGCGGTGCTGCTGCGCGGCACCTTGCCGCACAAGTTGTTCGGCCTGCCTTAGTTGGTGCGCGCCACCTTGCCGATCGTCACCACGCCCGATTCCGAGCTGACCGGCGGGCGCCACACCGGCGTCGGCGACCTGAACCTGTTCGACCTGTTCCTGTTCAAGGAAGGCGCGGTCGAATTGGGCATCGGGCCGCAGCTGACGATCCCCACCGCGAGCCGCGACGAGACCGGCACCGGCAAGTGGCAGGGGGGCCTGGCCGGCGTTCTGATCGCGCCGCAGCACTGGGGCCTGCTGGGCGGGTTGGTGACCTGGCAGCATTCGTTCGCCGGCGACAGTGACCGGCCCTCGGTCGAAAGCGCATCGCTGCAGCCTTTCGTCATGGTCAACCTGCCGCAGTCGGTGTACCTGCGCAGCACCGCGACCTGGAACTTCAACCTCAAGAGCAACGACTATTCGATCCCGATCGGCCTGGGTATCGGGAAGATCTGGAAGGTCGGCCGCGAGACCTACAACCTGTTCATCGAGCCGCAATGGACGGTGGCGCACGACGGCGTCGGCCAGCCGAAGTTCCAG
>CAYUPF010000419.1:0-2304 GCA_964446545.1 uncultured Rubrivivax sp. | reverse complement strand
GCATCGGCATCGGCATCGGCATCTGCTCGTGCTCATCCACTGCTCTCAACCAGAGGGCTTCACATGGAACTGCGGCAGATGCGCTACTTCGTCCGCGTCGTGGATCTCGGCGGCATGGGCCGCGCGGCGGCCGACCTGGGACTGGTGACCTCCGCGCTGAGCCAGCAGATCAGCCGCCTGGAAGGTGAACTCTCGACGCGCCTGCTGCAGCGCACGTCCACGGGCGTGAGACCCACCGAAGCCGGCCTGGCCTTCCTGCGCCAGGCGCAGCTCGCGATCCGCCATGCCGACGGCGCGATGCAGGCGGCCCGCCAGGCACGCCTGTCGGGCCACGTCAGCGTCGGCATGTCGTCGTCGACCGCCGCGGTGCTGGCGCTGCCGCTGCTCGCCGCGCTGCGCGAGCGCTACCCGGCGGTGCGGGTGCATCTGGTCGAGAGCCTGTCGGGCGACCTGGCCACGATGCTCAACGCACGCCGGCTGGATCTTGCCGTCGTCTTCGAGACCGAGTCGGCCAGGCGCTGGAGCGTGATGCCGCTGCTCGACGAACGGCTCTACCTGATGGGGCGTGCCGACCTGGCCGGCTTTCCGTCGGGACGGCGCACGCGGCTGCGCGACTGGGCCACGTTGCCGCTGGTGCTGCCGACCGGCCAGCACGGGCTGCGTGCGGTTGTCAACGCCGCCTTCTCGAACGCGAGGCTCGATGCCCACATCGCGCTCGAAGTCGATGGCTTGTCGGCGCTGATGGCCGCGGTCGCGGCAGGGCTGGCCGCGACGATCCAGCCCGGCGCGGCGGCGCTGCGGCTCGCTGCAGGGCAGGTGGCGGTGCTGGAGATCGCCGACCGCAGCGCGCGCCGGCGCAGCCTACTTCGCTGGGTGACCATTCCGTCCGCTTTCAAGCCGCTAGCGCGGTCAGCGCTCACGCAATGCGCCCAAACCAGAGTACCGACAGCGACGACCCGGCCACGATCAGGATCACCGCAGTCAATGCCAGCAGGGCCGTCAGTTCGGTGTCGCGCGACCGCATCTGCAGGCGCGAGCCGAGCTTCTGGTAGACGCTGCGCAGGTCCTCGGCGGTGCCGGCGTGGTGATACTCGCCGCCGGTCATCCGCGCTACTTCGCGCAGCGTCGGTTCGTCCAGTTGCAGATAGATGGCCATGCCCTCGCCGGCAGAGAGGTGGCCGTCGACGGTCCCCAGACCCACGACATGGACCCGCACCCCTCGATCGGCAGCCATCTTCGCCGCCTCCAGCGTGTCGACCCCGGTGGTGCGGCGGCCGTCGGTCAACAGGATGATCGCGGCCGAGTCGTAGGACCCCGGCGCCACCGGCTCGATCTGCTTCGGCGGCGCCTTGTCCCTTTCATCCAGGCTGCGCGCGTTGCGCCGTGGGCCGAAGCTCATCTCGCCCAGATCGATGCCGTGATCCGGAAACAGCTCCGCCAGGCACAGCACGATGGCGCTGCCAACGGCCGTGTGCGTCTGCATCTGGATGGCGTCGATCGCGCCGATCAGTGAAGGGCGATCGATCGTCGCCTGCTGGGCAACCTGGGCGCTGCCGGCGAAGGTGACGAGGCCCACTTCGATGTTTCGGGGCAACTCGCGCAGGAACGCTTTCGCCGCTTCCTGCGCGGCGACCATGCGCGTCGGCTTGACATCTCTCACGCGCATGCTCAAAGACACATCCATCGCCAGCATGATCGTGGATCTTGCCCAAGGCAGCGTCACCCGCGCGGTCGGACGTGCCAGGCCCAACAGCAAGACGGACAGCGCCAGGAAGAAGAGTGCCGCGGGAACGTGCCGCCGCCATTGGCGGCTCGACGCTCGGCGAACGACGTTCAGGCTGCTCACGCGCAACGCCGGCTTGCCCGGTCGACGCAGCAGCCACAGGTACAGCGCTGGCAGCAAGGGCAGCGCCAGCATCAACCACAGGTTCTGGGGCCACAGGAGGCTCATCTACGACGGCGAGGGCATCACAGAAGCGCCGTTGCGCACGCAATCGAGGCACCATCTGCAGGGACGAGGAGTGAACGCAGATTCTGGCCGAAGCGATCGGCGATGTCGCGAGAGACCGCCCGGAGGGAGGCCGGTCGGCTGACGTTTGCGAGCACCGATCCCTGCCATGAAGTCATGCCCGACAGGCCTGCGGCGTGCCGAGCCGACGAGTCTGGCTATGCACGCCAATCGGAAGGAGCCACGTCTTGCCAACGCCGACCACGATGCGATACTGGATTCGAAAGGGCCAAACCACCTTCCCATCCACAGACCAAGGAGCACTGACATGGACCTCGGACTCAAGGGCAAGCGCG
>CAYUPF010000418.1:0-2313 GCA_964446545.1 uncultured Rubrivivax sp. | reverse complement strand
ATTCCATCGCCACATTGCCGACCGCCTGCATGCACCTTCAGCGACTGCTCTGGAGCCGGTCGATCGAAGAGTCGAGTGATCGGACCCGGTCTGTTGCCGCCACTCAGCATTCGCAGTCTCCAGCCGATCGGCATCACTCAGCCGCACACCCCCACGTAGCCGCAGGCCGTACAGAAATCGCAGCCGTCCTTGTGGATCAGCGTGCTGTTGCCGCACTCCGGGCAGGGCGCGCCGGCCATCGGCGCGACGCTTTCGCCGACCGCCGCCTTGCGCGTCTTCGGCGCCTGCAGGATGCCCATCTCGCGCAACGGGAAACCCATCTCGTCGAGCACGCCGAGCATGGCATAGCGATGGATCATCAGCCGCGCCACGTAGGCCACGGTGGACGGCCACACCTGCTGGCGGCGCTCGCCCGGCACGGGGGCCATGAAATGGCCCAGCGGTTCGCCGACGTTGAGCAGCTTGCGCAGCTTCATGCCGATCCAGGCCGGGTCGATGACGCGCATGTCCAGGCTCAGCAGCCGCGCCAGACCGTCGAGCGCGCGCGGGTAGTTGCCGGAAAAGCCCAGCGCGCAGGGCCGCGTGATCAGGCCGCCGTCGCCCGAAGGCAACTGCACTTCCTTCAGCGTGACGGTGAAGGCCTCGCCGGTGGCTGGGTTGTTGACATCCACCGCCCAGGCCAGCGTGCCCTGCGCGGTGGTGCGCGGCTCGTCGCGGCTGAACATGGCGTCGAGCACGGGGGTGTGGCCGCCCTCCTGCAGCGCGCCGAGTTGCTCGCAGCGCCAGCGGATCACCGCGGCGGTGGCCGCCACCACGCCCGGGAACAGGCGCTTTTCGCCGTGCGGCGGGAAGGGCATCTCGAAGGCGCGCTCCTCGGCCACGGTGGCCAGCGCGTCGAGCTTGAGCTTGAGCCATTGCGGGTCGTTGGCGCGCATGTCCATCGACAGCGTCTTGGCCATCGCCGCCAGGCCGCGCGGCTGCTCGGCGCCGTTGACCCACACCTCGAAGGGCAGCGTCTTGCCGAACAGGCCCATGTCCGGCCCGGCCTCGGCCGGCAGTTCGCCGACGAAGAGCGCGAACTCGCCATGGGGGTGCTGGATCATGAAGCTCCAGGCCGGGTTGCCGGCCGCCAGGTCGGGGCGGCTGGGCCAGCGCAGCGAGGTGAGCACCGGTGCCGGCAGGCGCTCGAGCTTCAGGCGCTGATTGGCACCGTCGGTGGTCAGCGGTTCGGGCAGCGTGGCCTTGGGTGCGTCGACGCTGAGCACCGCACCCAGTACCGCGTTGGGCCGGTAGGTGGCCAGGCCCTTCAGCCCCGAGCGCCAGGCCGTCATGTACAGGTCCTGGAAGTCGGCGTAGGGGTAGTCCTCGGGCACGTTGACGGTCTTGCTGATCGCCGTGTCGACGTAGGGCGCCACGGCCGCGACCATGGCCGCGTGCGCGCGCGCCGACAGCTCCAGCGCCGAGACGAAGGCCTCGGGCAGCTTGGCATCGCTGCCCTTCAGGTGGCGGTACAGCCGCCAGGCGTGATCCTCGACCGCAAATTCCTTGAAGCTGCCGTCGCTTTCGCGCTTCTTGCGCGTGTAGCTCCAGCTGAAGGGCGGCTCGATGCCATTGCTGGCGTTGTCGGCGAAGGCCAGGCTGATGGTGCCGGTGGGCGCGATCGACAGCAGGTGCGAGTTGCGCAGCCCGTGCTGGCGGATGCGCTCCTTCAGCGGCTGCGGCAGGCGCGAGGCGAAGGTGCCGGCGCTCAGGTACAGGTCGGCGTTGAACAGCGGGAAGGCGCCGCGCTCGCGCGCCAGTTCCACCGATGCGCCATAGGCCGCATCGCGCAGCACCTCGGCGATGCGGCGCGCGCGCTCGCGCGCCGCGTCGCTGTCGTAGTGCAGATTCAGCATGGCCAGCGCATCGCCCAGCCCGGTGAAGCCCAGGCCGATGCGGCGCTTGTGCATCGCCTCCTGCTGCTGCTGCGGCAGCGGCCAGACGGTGGCGTCGAGCACGTTGTCGAGCATGCGCGTGGCGACCGTCGCCACCTCGATGAGCCCGGCTTCGTCGAAGGCGGCGTCGTCCTCGAAGGGGCGGGTCACGAAGTGCGTGAGATCGATGCTGCCCAGGCAGCAGCAGCCGTAGGACGGCAAGGGCTGCTCCGCGCACGGATTCGTTGCACTGATGGTCTCGCAATAGCCCAGGTTGTTGTCCTGGTTGATGCGGTCCAGGAACAGCACGCCCGGCTCGGCATGGTCGTAGGTGCTGCGCATGACCTGGTCCCACAGCTCGCGCGCGCGCTGGCGGCGGTAGACCCACATCCCGTCGCTG
>CAYUPF010000417.1:0-2319 GCA_964446545.1 uncultured Rubrivivax sp. | reverse complement strand
GGGCTAGGCGAGCGCCAGGCCTGCGCGGCGCAGCAACGCGGTGGTCTCGAACAGCGGCAGCCCCATGATGCCGGAGTGGCTGCCGGCTATGTGTTCGATCCAGGCCGCGATCGAGCCCTGGATCGCATAGGCGCCGGCTTTGCCGAAGGGCTCGCCGCCGGCGACATAGGCGGCGATGGCCGACGCGGGCATCGGCGCCAGGCGCACGTGCGACACGTTCAGCGCCGCTCGCGTGCGCTGGCCGTCGTGCACGGCCACCGCCGTCAGCACGCGGTGGCTGCGGCCTGACAAGGCCTGCAGCATGTCGCGCGCCTGCGGCGCATCGGCAGGCTTGCCCAGGATGCGCCGGCCCAACGCCACGGTGGTGTCGGCGCACAGGACGGGCGCCGGCGCCGCGCCGCGCCGCGCCAGCCGTTGCACGGCGGCCTGCAGTTTGGCGCGTGTCACGCGCTGCACGTAGGCCGCCGGCAGCTCGCCGGGGCGCTCCGCCTCCAGCGCCTCGACATCCTCGTCGGCATCGGGCGGCAGCAGCCGGTACTGAACGCCGACCTGCTGCAGCAGCTGCGCACGGCGCGGGCTCTGCGATGCCAGCCAGACGAAGTTCGATGGGCTCATTCGCGGTGGTACGGATGCCCTTGCAGCAGCGACCAGGCGCGGTACAGCGCCTCGGCCAGCAGCACGCGCGCGAAGGCATGAGGCAGCGTCAGGTCCGACAGGCGCAGCGTTTCGTCGGCGCCGGCCTTCAGCGTGGCGTCCAGCCCGTCGGGCCCGCCGATCAGCAGTGCCACGTCGCGGCCCTCAGCGCGCCACGCCCGCAAGCGTTCGGCCAGTTGCTGGGTGCTGATGGAAGTACCGCGTTCGTCGAGCACCACACGGCGTGCGTCCTTGGGCAGCGCGGCCTCGATGCGCTGCGCCTCGGCCGCCATGCACTGCGCCGGCGTGCGTGCGTGGCGCGGCTCGGCCTTCAGCGCCTTCAGCTCCAGCCGCATCTCGGGCGGGAAGCGCTTGGCAAAGTCGGCCCAGGCGGCATCGGCCCAGGCGGGCTGGCGCTGGCCGATGGCCAACACCTGCAGCTTCATGCGCGCCGCTTGGTCGCCGCGGCCTTGGCGACGGGCCGTGCTGGCCGGCCGACGACGATCTTGCGCGTGGCCTTTTGCGCCGGCGCTTCACGCGGCGTGGCCGGGCGGCGTGCGCTGGCGCGCTTTTTCGCCGGCGCCTTCCCGGCGGGCGCCTTGGCGGCAGGGCGGGCCGGCGCCGGTGGCTCCTCGGCCTTGACCAGCCGCGTCGGCTCAGCCGCGCCGAGCTTCATCTTCACCGCCTTGCCGCCCCAGATCTCCTCGAGGTGGTAGTACTCGCGGATGGCCGGCTGCATGATGTGCACCACCGCGGCGCCGCAGTCGACGATGATCCACTCGCCGTTCGCTTCGCCCTCGACGCGCATCACCGGCAGCCCGCGGCTGCGCACGGTGTCGCGCACGCTCGCCGCCAGCGATTTGGTCTGCCGGTTGCTGGCCCCGGTGGCGATGACCACCCGCTCGAACAGCGGCGACAGCGCCTCGGTGTTGAAGACCGCGATGTGCTGGGCCTTGACGTCTTCCAGCCCATCGACGATGGCGCGTTGCAGTTTGCGAATGTCCATTCAGCTCCCGGAAGTGCCCCGGTAGAGGCCCTGTTGACGAATATAGAGCGCCACCGGCGGCGGCACCAGTGCGCTGATGTCCTGGCCGGCCGCCAGGCGCGCGCGCAGGTCGGTGGCCGATACCGCCGTCGGCGGCAGCGCCAGCGCCACCTGCGCCGCGGCACGCACGCGTGCATCGGCTTCGGCCCGGGCGCCGGGGCGCTGTGCTACCGCCAGCGTCACCAGCGGCAACAGTTGTTCGAAGCCGAACCAGGTGTGCAGTGCGGCGTACTGGTCCCGGCCGATGACCAGGAACCATTGCGCACCGGGCGTCGCTGCCTGCAGTTCGCGCACTGTGTCCAGCGTGTAGCTGGGGCCGGGGCGGCGCAGTTCGCAGCCTTCGAACACGAAGCGCGGCTCGCCCTCGATGGCCAGGCGCAGCATGGCCTCGCGGTGCACGGCAGCTGTCAACGGGCGCGGCTTCTGCCAGGCCTGGCCCACCGGCACCCAGCGCAGTTCGTCGAGCTGCAGCTCGTGCAGCGCCTGGCGCGCCAGAGCGAGGTGCGCGTTGTGCACCGGGTCGAAGCTGCCGCCGAACAGGCCGATGCGCCGCTTCACGTCAGTGGCCGATGGTGCGCAAGCGCCACCCGCAACGCACGCAACCGCTGCCGCCAAGCGGACGCCGTGGAACCGGCTTTGCC
>CAYUPF010000416.1:0-2320 GCA_964446545.1 uncultured Rubrivivax sp. | reverse complement strand
CCCCAGCCCACCAGCACCAGCCCCTGCTCCGAGTGCAGCAGCCGGTTGATGCCGGCATTCGCCAGCTGCCAGCTGCGCGGCGCGTCCAGCGCCACGCGCGTCGCCTCGCGGTACAGCAGGTCGAGCACGCCGCCGTGCGTGACCAGCGCGATGCACTGCCCGCGATGCGCGCGCGCCAGCCGCAGCACCGCGGCGACCGCGCGCTCGCGGAAGTCGCGCAGCACCTCGCCGCCGTGCGCGCCGAAGTCCGGGTCGCGCTTGCGCCAGGCTGCGGCCTGCTCGGGCCAGCGCTGCTCGATCTGCACGAAGCTCAGGCCTTCGAAGTCACCGAAGCCGCGTTCGCGCAGCCCGGCATCGACGCGCAGCGGCAGCCCCTTGCGCGCCGCCAGCGGCGCCGCCGTCTGGCACGCACGCGTCAGGTCGCTGCTGTAGACGGCCTGCACGGCTTCGTCGTCCAGCGCCAGCGCCAGCCGCTCGGCCTGCCACTCGCCCAGCGCGTCGAGCGCGATGTCGGTGTGGCCCTGGATGCGGCTGTCGGCGTTCCAGGCGGTCCGGCCGTGCCGGATGGCGAGGATGCGTGTCGGCTCGATCACACGGGGCCAGGGCCTGTCGGCGCTATCGCAGGGCTCGCGCCGGGCCGCCACAGGCCCTAGACGCCCCAGACCACCGGCTCCTTGGCGGCCAGCGAGCGCTCGAACAGGTCGATCACCGGCCACAGCCGCTGGCGCAGCGACACGCCGCCGCGACCGGTGTCGTCGTCCGCCTCGTCCTCGGCCTCGGCCGGTGCCTCGTCGCGGCGCACCGCCTCGCGCAGCGTGGCGATCGCCGCCGGCAACTGCTCGACGTCGACGATGCCCTTGGGCGCCGGCTCGCGGCCCAGCAGGCGCAGCATCTGGTCGCCGTTGGGCCCGAGCATGATGACGTCGCCGGCGGCCTGGGACTTGAACTTGTAGATCATCGGTAGATGTACTCGCGGTTGAACGGGTACACCGATTGTGCGCCGCGCAGGCTGCCGTCCTCGATGCGCCCGCTGGGCCGGGTGGCCAAGGTCTGATGCAGCGACAGCCAGCCGCGCTCGAAGCTCATCGCGCTGCCGGCCAGGTACAGCCGGTACGCGCGCACCACCTTGTCGCCGGTGATGCGGCGCGCGTGCCCCAGGTTCGCCTCCAGGCCGTCCGACCAGCCCCACAGCGTGCGCGCGTAGTGCGGGCGCAGGTTCTCGGTGTCCAGGCCTTCCAGCCCCTGCTCGGCCATGATGCGCAGCACGTGCGACACGTGCAGCAGCTCGCCGCCGGGGAAGATGTAGCGCTCGATGAAGTCGCCGATGCCGGCGCCGAGCTGGGTGTTGCGCGTGCCGCCGGCGGTGATGCCGTGGTTCAGCAGCAAGCCGCCGGGCTTGAGCAGGCGGCCGATCTTGTCGAAGTAGCGCGGCAGGTTGGCACGGCCGACGTGTTCGAACATGCCGATCGAGGCGATCTTGTCGAAGGGCTCGCCTTCGGGCAGGTCGCGGTAGTCGAGCAGCCGCATTTCGACCCGGTCGCCCAGGCCGCGCGCTTCGATCAGCTGGTTGACGTAGGCATGCTGGTTCTTCGATAGCGTGATGCCCAGCCCGCGCACGCCGTGGTGCTCGGCGGCCCACAGCAGCAACCCGCCCCAGCCGGCGCCGATGTCGAGGAAGCGTTCGCCGGGCTTGAGCATCAGCTTGCGGCAGATGTGCTCGAGCTTGGCTTCCTGGGCCATCGCCAGCGTCATCTCCGGCCGGGCAAAGTAGGCGCAGGAATACAGCCGCCGCGGGTCCAGCCACAGTGCATAGAAGTCGTCCGAGACGTCGTAGTGGAACTGGATCTGCCGCGCGTCGACCTCGGCGCGGTGGCGCTTGAGCGACTTGCCGCGGTGCATCAGGTCGCGCCACCAGGCCAGCGGCCCGGGCGGCTCGGCGGCGCGTGTCGGGTCGTCGCGCACCAGCCGGCCGGCGACGTCGATGACCGGCCGCATCGCGCCTTCGATGTCGATGCGGCCTTCGACGTAGTCCTCGGCCAGGCGCCCCACCTGGCCGGCGGCCACGTGCGCCAGCGGCGCCAGGCTGGCCAGGCGCAAGGTCACAGCGGCGTCCGCGGGCCCGAGGCGCCGACCGCCGGGCATGACCAGCGCCAGCGCGGGCGCGTTCGGTTCGGACAAGGTGCCCAGGCGCTGGGCGACGAGCAGTTCGAGCGTCGACATGGATCTCGGGTCCGGGTTGAAGCCCCGACTTTACAAAACCCACGCGCGCGATCAAGCGCGGCGCGCGGGTTCACTCGGATCGTTGGCAGCTCACGGCGCA
>CAYUPF010000415.1:0-2320 GCA_964446545.1 uncultured Rubrivivax sp. | reverse complement strand
CGCTCACGTGGCCGACCCGCAATGGGAGATCAAGGTGCTGCTGCGCATCAGCGACATGCTCGACCGCTGCGGCGACCATGACGATGCGGTGGAGTTGCAGTCGCGCGCGATGTCCCTGATGTACGGCGACTGCATCGAGACCGACGACAGCGAAGCGGCCGGAAGCTGGGTGAACATGCTGGCGGACCACCGCGCCTGACACTCGGCCAGCCACGGCGTGCGGGCCAGGGAACTCAGATCGAACGCGCCAACACCGGCGCCAGCGCCACGCCGGTGTGCGTGCCGGCGGCCACCACCTGCTTCAGCGTGCCCGCCATCACCACGCGGCCGCCTTCGCCGCCGCCTTCGGGCCCCAGGTCGATGACCCAGTCGGCCTCGGCGATGACGTCCAGGTCGTGTTCGCGACCAGCTTGTCGTGGCCGCAGTCGCCGCAGCGCAGGCGCAGGAATCCGTGGGCCAGGATGCCACATTCGAGGACCTGATTAGAAACCTGCCTCAGCATGCTGCCTGACCACGGATTCCTTGACCGGCGCGCAGCGGGCGACGTCGACGATCAGTCGCGACACCAAGCCGCGCAGATCGAAGCGCCGGTTGAACCGGTAGGCGAACGCGCCCAGGTAGTGCGCGGCGTACTTGCGGTACTTCAGCGAGTGGTAAGCGTCGGCCAGCGTGGTCTTGAGATTGCCCAACACCGTGTTGACCCACAGGAACTGGGGCAGTTCGCGCGGTTTGCGATCGCCGACGACCACCGGCTGGTGCTGGCAGCCGGCGGTGGCCACGGCGGCGAAGCAACCCAGGCCGTCGCTGGTGACCACGCAGCCCGGCGCCAAGCATGCCTTGGCCCAATTGCCGATGGCCTCGGACGTGAAGCCGCTGACCATGCTGAGCTTGAGAAATCGCGGCCGGTCCTTGTCGTCCAGCGACACCGCAGCCACGAACGGCACCTTGTTCTCCGAGCCGCGCCCGGGCTTGCCCCCGGCACGCTCGCCACCAAGGTAGGCATCGTCGACCTGTACAGCCCCTTCGAGCCGGTGGCAGCTCTCGCGCCCAGCCATCGCCCGGTTGATCTTGTGATGCAGCAACCAGGCGGTGGGATAGCTCACCCCGAGTTGACGCTTGAGCGCCAACGCCGACAGCCCCGTCTTGGCCTGGCTGATCAAGTAGATGGCCAGGAACCAGGTGGTCAACGGCAACTTGGTGTGCTCCATCAAGCTGCCGGCGGTCAGCGAGGTCTGATGTCGGCAGCCATTGCACTGGAACAGGTCTCGCGCGCCGTGGCCGACCACGTAGTGCGCATCGCTGTGGCAGCGCGGACAGCGAAAGCCCCCAGGCCAACGCGCGGCCTTCAACGCCTGGGCGCAGCGCGCCTCGGTGCCAAAGCTGCGAAGGAACTCGGGCAGGGACATGCCGGACTGAAACTGGATTCGATTGAATGTCATGGGGTGCGCTCCGTCTTCGGACGCACCCAGGTTACGAGCGCAGGGGCTCAGTAACCATCCCCCGGCAAAGCCGGGGGCATTCGGGATGTGAGCCGCTCAAAGCGGCTGACGTCCTTCGTGCGGTGGGCGCTTCGCGCTGACCTCTTCCGAACCCGTTGACTTCACCAAGAGAACTTCTTCGTGCACGCCCCGCAATTTGCCATCGAGCCCATTCGAAGGCGCCCATCAGCGGGTCTTCAATGTCGTCCTCTGCCTTCCCCAATGTTCAAACCGGCCTGCGGCAATGCCAACTTCAGGAACCGTCAAACTCTTACTGCCTCCCCGGCAGAGCCGGGGGGCCTCCCTTGGTAGCTAGATGAGCCTGGCTGAGGCAGGTTTCTAATCAGGTTGGTTTAATCCGAAGTTCCTCCCCGACTCGTGGTCACCAATGACGCGCAAGTGCGCGTCGTTCCTGGCAATTGGCGCCTCCGAGGTGTTTCTGTTGGTTCGTATTTGTAGACACTAAAATTTCTTGACTTTCACTCGGAACCTCATACGATATTGGTATGCCATCGAGGAACGGCTCCGCCCACGTCGTCACGACCGAGCGCCACTACAAGGGCAAGATCTACCGCACCCACCTGCTGCGCCGCAGCTTCCGCGAGGACGGCCAGGTCAAGAACGAGACGCTGGGCAACCTGTCTCACTTGCCCGAGCCGCTGATCGACATCATTCGCCGCTCGCTGCGCGGCGAGACCTTCGTGCCGGTGGAGCAGGCCTTCGAGGTGTGCGCCTCGCTGCCGCACGGCCACGTGCAGGCGGTGTGCGCGGCGATGCAGCGGCTGGACGTACATGTTCACGGGGTATGCCGCGACGGCGCGACTGTAGGGGTCATGCGTCAG
>CAYUPF010000414.1:0-2349 GCA_964446545.1 uncultured Rubrivivax sp. | reverse complement strand
CCGGGTCGGCCAGCGGCGCCAGCAGTGCGTTCTCGCCGTCGTGCACCAGCGACTGCGCGCCTTCGTTGCGGGTGCTCAGCACCGGCAGGCGGTGCTGCCAGGCTTCGAGGATGACGTTGCCCAGCGGTTCGTGCCGCGACGGACAGACGAACACATCGCCCAGCGCGAAGTAAGGCGTGGTGTCGTTCTGCCAGCCCGCCCAGTGCACGCGCGAGGCCACACCCAGCCGGCGCGCGGCTTCGGCCAGCGGCTCGCGCTGCGCGCCGTCACCGGCGATCAGCAGCACCAGCGGGCGCGCGCCGACCGAGGGCTCGAGCCTCGCAAAGGCCTCGAGCAGATCCTGGAAGCCCTTCTTCACCACCATGCGGCCCAGCGCGAAGATCACGAAGGCGTTGTCCGCCAGCCCCAGATGGGCACGCAGCGCACGCACTTCCTCGGCGCTGACCGCGCGCGGCTCCGGCACGAAGTTGCCGATGTAGAACACACGCTCGCGCGGCAGCCCTTCATTGACCATGAAGTCGCAGATGTCCTGCGTGTTGCCCACACAGGCATGTGCATGGCGGTAGTAGCCGTCGATCTTGTAGTAGCCGCCCAGCCGCGCCACGTGCAGCGCGCGGCTGCCGGCCGGCAGCCGTGTCAGCCGCGTCGCCCGACCCATGTAGCTTTGCACCACGTCGGGCTGGCGCTGGCCGATCAGGCGCGACAGGCGCCAGCGCGAATAGAGGTCCGCCTTCGACGCCATCGGCAGGTGCACCTGCTCGATCTCGGGCGACAGCACCTGCCGCACCGGACTGTCGGCGCGGATCACCGCCAGGCTCGGATGTCCGGCGCGGTGCAGCGCTTCCACCAGCCGGACGAAGAAGCGGTCGGCGCCGCCCAGTTGGTGGCTGCCGAGCACGTGGATCGAGCTCACCATGGGCGCTTCGGCTTCTTCAGGGTTCCACGATCGGTGTTCACGTTGCGGGTGGCGCTCAGCACAAAGGCGCAGATTCTGACAGCACCCACAATCGCCGCATGTGCGGCATCGCGGGCGTCATCAGCTCATCACCTTCGGCGGCCGATCTGCGGCCGCAACTCGAGGCGGTCGCAGCCGCGTTGCGCCACCGCGGTCCCGACGACTTCGGCATCTCGCTGCACGGCGCCGTGGGCCTGGTGCACACGCGCTTGTCGATCATCGACCTGGCCGGTAGCCACCAGCCGATCGTCACACGGGGAGGCGAGCTTTCGGCGGTGGTCAACGGCGAGATCTACAACTACATCGAACTGCGCCGCAAATACATCGCGCGCAGCGGCGTCGAGCCGCTCACCCACTCGGACTCCGAGAGCGTGCTGCAGGTCTACCGCGCCGAGGGCGTCGATGCCTGCGGCACCTGAACGGCAGGTTCGCGCTGGCCCTGCACAACCGCGCGCGCCAGCGTGTGGTGCTGGCGCGCGACCGCCTGGGCATCAAGCCGCTGTACGTGTACCGCGACGCCACGCGCGTGGTCTTCGGCTCGGAACTGAAGGCGTTGCTGCCGCTGTTGCCGGCGCCGCCGGCGCTGGATGCCGACGCGATCGCGCAGTTTCTGGGGAACGAATTCCTCAGCGGCGAGCGCACGACTTTTGCCGGCATCCAGCGCGTGCCACCGGGCCACGCGCTGATCATCGACCACGCGCTGAACGTGCAGCGCGAGCGCTACTGGTCGGTGCAGCAGCTGCGCACGCTGGACCTGGACATGGGGCAGGCGCAGGAGGCGTTTTCGGCGCTGTTCGAGCAGGTGATGCGCGAGCACATGCGCGCCGACGTGCCCTTCGGCCTGTTCCTGTCCGGCGGCGTCGACTCCAGCCTGCTGTGCGCGATGCTGACGCAGATGCACGACCGGCCGATCGAGAGCTTCTCGGTCGGCTATTCGGTCGATCGCCAGCGCAACGAGCTGGACGACGCGCAGAAGGTCGCGCAGCGCTTCGGCACGCGCCACCACGCGCTGGAGATCACGCCCGCCGAGGTGCGCTCGCGCTTTGCGCATGCCATCTGGTCCACCGACGAGCTGATGCGCGACTTCGCGCTGCTGCCGACCTCGCTGCTGGCCGAGAAGGCGGGCCGATCGCTGAAGGTCATCTTCACCGGCGAAGGCGAGGACGAGGCCTTCGCCGGTTATACGCGCTACCGCAAGCGCCCGTTCCAGCGCTGGCTGTCCAACCTGATGCGCCCCGGCACGGGCGGCTACCGCGCGCGCAACCGCTGGCCGGCCGAGCTGCGCCAGCGCAGCTATTCGCCGCAGCTGCAGGCCGTGTCCAACGGCTTCCGGCGCGCGCAGGTCGAGGCCTGGCGCGACGCGCCGCCGGCCTGGAGCGACCTGCAGCGCATCC
>CAYUPF010000413.1:0-2352 GCA_964446545.1 uncultured Rubrivivax sp. | reverse complement strand
TCGTCGCGCGCACCCAGCGGCAGCACATGGCCCACGTACTGGTCCGGGCGCACGACGACCATGCAGCCGGCGGCCCGGTCGATGCCGCGCAGCTCGAAGATGTCCTCGTTGCCCTTCAGGTCGGCACAGAAGACCTTCTCGTAGTCGCACAGCCGGTACCGGCCCACGGGCGGGCGCAGCAGCGTGGGCATGGCGGCAAAGTCCAGCGCGCGGAAACCCTGCGGGAAGACCGCGCGGGTGTCGATCACGGCGTCCACGTCCTCGCCCGGCGCGGTGTGGCGGCGCAGCGGCGAGGCCGGGTCGTGCTCGAGCCAGTTGCATAGCGTGGCCACGGCGCCGCCGGGGCCGCCCGCATCGCCCGCCGGGGCAAAGAGGAACAGGCGAAAACGCGCGTCGGCTTCGATGCAATGGCCCAGCTGCATCGGCTTGGCGTCGGCCAGGCGCACGACGGGGGCCGAGTGAAAGCGCTTGCCGATGGGCAAGCCCGCGGCCAGGTGCTGGTGCACGGGCGCGCCGGTCAGCGCGCCGGCTTCGTACTGGATGGTCAGGCCGCAGGTGAAGGGCAGGTTGTTGACGAACTCGCGCGCCACGCGCGGCAGGCCGTCGCAGGCATCGTCCCCGGCCAGGCCGCCGACGACGCGCGACCACTGGTGGTCGAAGTCCACCAGGCCCTTGGCGGCGGCGCGGCGCTCGCCGGAATAGCTGTGCAGCAGGGCCGCTTCGGCGCGGCCGGTGAGCACCGAGATCAGCTTCCAGCCCAGGTTGAAGGTGTCGCCCATCGACACGTTCATGCCCTGCCCGGCCTTGGGGCTGTGCGTGTGGCAGGCATCGCCGGCCAGCATCACGCGCGGCGCGCGCGTGGCCACCTGTGCCTCGGGCACGTCGTCGAACTTGTCGGTCAGGCGGTGGCCGATCTCGTAGATCGACCACCAGACCACCTCCTTCACGTCCAGCTGGAAGGGGCTGAAGATGCGCCGGGCCTTGGCGATGATGTGCTCGGCCCCCATGCCGCGGTCGGCGGCGCGTTCGTGCTCGCCCAGGTTGTCGAGCTCGACATACAGCCGCACCAGGTGCCCGCCTTCGCGCGGCAGCACCATCAGGATGCCCTCGTCCTGCGAGCGCACGAAGGACTTCATGCGCCAGTCGGGAAAGTCGGTGACGGCCAGCACATCCATCACGCCCCAGGCCTGGTGCGCCGCATCGCCGTGCAGCGCGCCGCCGATGGCGCTGCGCACGGCCGAGCGTGCGCCGTCGCAGCCGATCACGTAGTTGGCGCGCACGGTGGCGGTCTGGCCCTCGCGGCCGGGCGCGGTGTGCTCCAGCGTGACGGTGACGGGGTATTCGGCGGCGCCGGGGTCGACGGCCAGGCCGGCCACCTTCAGGCCGTAGTCCGGCTCCAGCCGGCTGGGCGAATGGCGCATGAGGTCGAGGAACATGTCGTGCACGCGCGCCTGGTTGATCAGCACGTGCGGCATCTCCGAAGTACCGTCGGGCACGTCCTGCACGCGGGCGACGCGGGTGAGGGCAGCGTCCGCGCCCGGCGCCCAGAAGGTGGTCTCGTTGATCCACACCGACTCGCGCTTGACCTTGTCGGCGAAGCCGAAGGCCTGGAACATTTCCATGGTGCGCACGCTGATGCCGTCGGCCTGGCCCTTTTCCATCGGCGCGAGCTTGGGTTCGACCAGCATCGTGCGGATCTGCGGCACCCGGGCCAGCTGGGCGGCCAGGCACAGGCCCGCCGGCCCCGAGCCGGCGATCAGCACGTCCACCGTGTCCGGCAGCGGGCCGCCCGCACGGCGGCAGCCCGGGGCTGCCGGGTGGACATCGGGATCGCCGGGCTTGAAGCCGTCGAGGTGGTATTGCATGGGTGTCTCCGGTGCGTTCAGGCGGTCTGCCGATTTCGGTAAGTTTACATATGATATGTATACATATTATAATCGTCAAGCGCATCGGCGGCAGATGAAGGGCAAGGATGGACAGGATCGAGATGGCCGGGCACCTGATCCGGCGGCTGCACCAGCAGTCCACGCAGGTCTTCCAGGCGCGCATGCAGGCCGCGGGCTTCGACATGACCTCGGTGCAGTTTGCCGCGCTGGACGCCATTGCCCAGCAGCCCGGCATCGACCAGGCCAGCCTGGCCGCGACCATCAGCTTCGACCGCGCCACCATCGGCGGCGTGATCGACCGCCTGGAGCAGAAGGGCCTGGTGCAGCGCGCGGTCAGTGCACAAGACCGCCGCGCGCGCCAGCTGCAGCTGACGCCCAAGGGCAGGAGGCTGCTGAAGGCCAGCCGCCCGGTGGTGGAAGCCTTGCAGGCCGAGATCCTGGCGCCGCTGTCCGCCGCGGAGCGCGC
>CAYUPF010000412.1:0-2360 GCA_964446545.1 uncultured Rubrivivax sp. | reverse complement strand
TAAGGCAGCATGCCGCTCAGGGGGGAATGACCACCAGTGCCTTCGGCGCCTCGCGCCGGATGAGATAGATGCCGCTGGCGATGATGATGGCGCCGCCGGCCAGCGTGTAGGCATCGGGCACGCTGCGCCACACCAGCCAGTCCAGCGCCACCGCCCAGGCCAGCGCGGTGTATTCGAAGGGCGCCACGGCCGAGGCCTGGCCGTGGCGGAAGGCCTCGGTGATGGCCAGCTGGCCGAAGAAGCCGCTGACGGCCAGGCCCAGCAGCACCGGCCCATGCGCGGGCAGCACCTCCACCCAGTGCGGCGCGCTGAGCACGCTGCCACCCAGCGCCATCGCGGCGGTGGTCCAGAACACCAACGTCGCGCTCGCTTCGGTGCGGCTGATGATGCGGCCCACCACGTTGGACAGCGCGTAGCACACGGCCGCCGCCAGCACCGCCAGCGCGCCGACGGACATGAACGCGCTCTGGTCGGGCCGCAGCGCCACCACCACGCCGCACAGGCCCACGGCGATGGCCACCCAGTGGCGCCCCGGCACGACCTCCTTGAGCATCGGCACCGACAGCATGGTGATGATCATCGGCGCGACGAAGGTCAGCGTGTAGGCCTCGGCCAGGCCCAGCGTCTTCAGCCCGAAGGTGAACAGCGCCATCATCAGCAGCGTGACCACGCCGCGCAGCAGGTGCAGCCGCCAGCGCAGATGGCGGCTGAAGACCACGCCCATCTGGCGCCGCCACAGCACGTACAGGCACACCAGCGGCATGGCGGTCAGCCCGCGCAGCGCCGTCACCTGCAGCGGTGGATAGGTGCCGACCAGCGCCTTCATCAGCGCATCCATGCAGGCGAACATGGCGCAGGCGGCGACCATGGCGGTGATGGCGCGCAGGTTTCCGGACAGGGGCATGGGCGGGAGGGTGCGGGCTGCCGGCGTGGGGCGGCGGGCGCGAGCATAGCCGGGCCGGCGCGAAGGCCCGCAACACCCGATACGACGAGCCCCGCAACAGAAGGACCAACGAACGACGTCGACCCCCGCCAAGTCGGCCGTCTCGCTGTTTGCCGACCCGCTCCACGAGGACATGGGCAGCTGGATGCTCGGCTACGCGCCTACGACGCCTTTCCCAGGCGTCGCACACCCAGGCGAGGCATCACCTTGATGTAGACCAGCTCGCTGACCAGTTCCACCAGTGTCTGGGTCACGATGACCGCCGGTACCCAGGGCACCGCTGCGGGTATCGCCAAGCCCAGCGGCAAGACCACCAGGGAGTTGCGCGTCGCGGAACTGAAGGCGATGGCGCGGCCCTGGTCCGGGGGCAGGCGCCAGGCGCGCGCCACGCACCAACCGAGGACGGGAGCCGCAATGGCGAAAGCCACGTAGAGCAAGGCCACCTCGCGCACGGCGCTCATGGCCGGGCCGAGCTGCGGCGTGAAGGCCGCCACCACGACGAAGAGCACAGCGGCCGTCGCCGGCACCGACAACACGCCCAGCCATTCCACGGCGCGCTGCCCGGCCGTCGAGCGCGCTGCCCAGGCCTGGCACAGGGCCGCGAGTGCAAGCGGAACGATGATCAGCCGGACGAAGGCATGCACGAAGGGCTGCCATTGCACCAGCACGCGGGCCTCGTCGCCCACGAACACGCCGAGGTAGACCGGCAACAGAAGCATCTGCGCGGCCAGCAGCACCGGCGTGCAGGCCAGCAGTTGCCTGGCATCGGCCCTGCCGAGATGGGCGAAGGTCACGACATAGTCGATGCAAGGTGTCAGCAGGACCAGCAGTACACCCACCCGAAGCAGCGGGTCGCTCGGCATCCACGGCGACAGCACGGCGACCAGCACCGGCACGGCAACGAAGTTGGCGACCAGCAGGGCCCCCAGGAAACGCATGTTCGACCCGGCCCGGCGCAGTTCCGTCAGTGGCACTTGAAGGAAGGTCACGAACAGCATGAGCGCGAGCAACGGATCGATGGCCGGGGCCAAAGCGGCAGACGCCGGCCACTGCCACGCCAGCACTGCGGCAACGGCCACGGCGGCGAAATAGATCGCGACCTGGCGTCTTTCGACGAAGGCGCGCAGGCAGGCGAGGGGCATGCGTTCGTTCGTTTTCGTTCAAGAAACCATTGATCCGTGGGAATAAGGTCTGTCGGGCCCGTACCTGGGAAGCTCCTCCCCTAGTAATCGTTCAAACCCCTGTCGGACGGGACCCATTCGTGCGGTCGGCTCGAGCCCAAGGAACAAGGTCTGTCGGGCTTTGTAACAAGGGCCGATGTGGGCGATTTCCAGCCAACTTCAGTGACCGTGGGCGTTGAAATCCGCGCAATCTGAGTTGCCGGGTTGCCGGGTTGCCGGGTTGCCGGGTTGCCGGG
>CAYUPF010000411.1:0-2380 GCA_964446545.1 uncultured Rubrivivax sp. | reverse complement strand
CGAGGCCGGCGGGCTGTCGGGCGCGCCGGTGCTGGAAGCCAGCAACCGCGTCATCCGCCAGCTGCGCAGCGCACTCGGCAAGCGCGTCCCGATCATCGGTGTCGGCGGCGTGATGAGCGCCGCCGACGCGCTGTCCAAGATCGAGGCCGGCGCCGACCTGGTGCAGATCTACACCGGGCTGATCTACAAGGGCCCGGGGCTGGTCGGCGAGGTGGCCAAGGCGCTGAAGCTCCGTGGGTAAGCCCCGGTAGCGGCGGCGCCGGCGCAGCGGCTAGCCTTGTGCCGATGAACACCCCCCGCACGATCCTCGACCACGTCTTCGACCACGAGGCCCAGCGCGCCGATCGCGTCTACCTGACACAGCCGCAGGGCCAGGGCCGCGTCGTCGACTACAGCTGGGCGCAGGTGCTGGACCAGTCGCGGCGCATGGCCGCACACCTGCAGAGCCGCGGCTTGCCGCGCGGTGCGCGCATCGCCATCCTGTCGAAGAACAGCGCGCACTTCATCATGGCCGAGCTGGCCATCTGGCTGGGCGGCTACACCACGGTGGCCATCTTCCCCACCGAGACGGCCGAGACCATCGGCTACGTGCTGGCGCACAGCGAGGCCAGCCTGTTGTTCGTCGGCAAGCTCGACAGCTGGCCGCAGCAGCAAGGCGGCGTGCCGGCCGGACTGCCCTGCATCGCGCTGCCGCTGTCGCCGCCCACCGCCTTCGACACCTGGGACGAGATCATCACGCGCACGCCGCCGCTGCCGGGCCGAGTGCAGCGCGCCGAGGACGAGCTGACGATGATCATCTACACCTCGGGCTCCACCGGCCGGCCCAAGGGCGCGATGGTCGGCTTCGGCGCCATCACGCGCGCCGCCGAAGGCATCGTCGGCGACCTGCGCCAGCGCCTGGGCGAGCACGACAGCCGCGTGCTGTCGTACCTGCCGCTGGCGCACAGCTTCGAAAGGTCGTGGATCGAGGCCGCGTCGCTGGTCGACGGCAAGACACATGTGTTCTTCGCCGAATCGCTGAACACCTTCCTGCAGGACCTGCAGCGCGCGCGGCCAACGTTGTTCATCAGCGTGCCGCGGCTGTGGCTCAAGTTCCAGCAAGGCGTGTTCGCGAAGATACCGCCGGCCAAGCTCGACCGTCTGCTCGGCATCCCCATCCTCGGCCGCATCGTCGCCAGGAAGGTACTCAAGGGCCTGGGGCTGGATGCCGTGCGTCAGGCCGGCAGCGGCTCGGCACCGCTGCCGCCGGAGCTGATCCGCTGGTACCGCCGGCTCGGGCTGAAGCTGTACGAGGGCTACGGCATGACCGAGGACAACTCCTATTCGCACAGCTCCAACGAGCAGCATGCCGAAGCAGGATGCGTCGGCGTGGCTCTGCCCGGCGTGCAAGTGCGCATCAGCGCCGAGGGCGAGATCCAGATCAAGTCGCCGGGCCAGTTCAGCGGCTACTACAAGCAACCCGAGCTGACAGCCGAGTCCTTCACCGAGGACGGCTTCTTCCGCACCGGCGACCGCGGAGAACTGCGCGCCGATGGGCTGCTGAAGATCACCGGCCGCACCAAGGAACTGTTCAAGACCGCCAAGGGCAAGTACGTGGCGCCGGCGCCGATCGAGAGCCTGCTGCTCGCCAACCCGATGATCGAGCTGACGATGGTTTCCGGCGTCGGCCAGCCGGCCGCCTACGCGCTGGTGGTGCTGGCCGAGGACCTGCGGCCGCGCGTCGGCGATGCTGCGGTGCGCGCACAGGTGGAGCAGGAACTGGGCGCGCTGCTGAAGCAGGTCAACGCCCGCGTGGCGGACCACGAGCGGCTGCAGATGATCGTCGTTGCGCGCGAACCCTGGACCATCGAGAACGGCTGCCTGACGCCAACGATGAAGATCAAGCGCAGCCGCATCGAAGAAGGCGCAGCACCGCAGGTCGAGGCCTGGTACGCCGGCCACGGCAAGGTGGTGTGGGCATGAGCGGCCCGGATGCCAGGCAGGCGCTTGCAGCGCAGCGCCACGGCGGCGACCGCATTGCCGAGGCGCTGCAGGTGCAGGGCGTCACCGAAGTCTTCACGCTGTGCGGCGGCCACATCTCGCCGATCCTGAGCGCGTCCAAGACGCGCGGCATCCGTGTGGTGGACGTGCGCGACGAGGTCACCGCCGTGTTCGCCGCCGATGCCAGCGCGCGGCTGTCGGGCCGGCCCGGCGTGGCGGCAGTCACCGCCGGCCCCGGCATCACCAACACCATCACCGCGCTGAAGAACGCGCAGCTGGCGCAGTCGCCGGTGGTGCTGATCGGCGGCGCCGCGCCCACCGCGCTGCAGGGCCGCGGCGCGCTGCAGGACATCGCCCAGCGCCCGCTGGTCGAACCGCACGTCAAGCGCTTCCTGAAGAT
>CAYUPF010000410.1:0-2390 GCA_964446545.1 uncultured Rubrivivax sp. | reverse complement strand
GATGCCGGCGCCAATGATGGCGACATCGAGCAGTCGGCCGGCGGGCATGGGGCGCCTGGCAGTCGCGGCGTGGCGCCACGATCGTAGCCGGCTGCGCCAGCCTCAGGCCGCCACCAGGCTGTCCGACTTCCAGCGCACGCGGCCTTCGGAAAAGACACGCAGCTCGCCGGGTTCGAAGGCGGTCCAGGCCTCGCCGTGCGTCAACGGCTCGGTGGCCACCAGCACCATGCGGTCGTCGGCGCCGTTGGCCAGCGCCAGGTCGATCTCCATGTCGCGGTCGACCAGGCGCACACGGCCGAAGGGGTGGTGCCGCTGCAGCCAGTGCAGCCGCGTGCTGGCATGCGCGTACAGCGCCTCGCCGTCGCACAGCAGGAAGTTGAATTCGCCGTGGCGCGCGATGTAGCCGGCCCGCTCGGCCAGCAGCGGCGCCACCACGTCCCAGTCCGGTATCGCGCCGCTGCCGAGTGCCGCATGCAACTCCTGCATCAGCCAGCAGAAGGCGCGTTCGCTGTCGGTCTGGCCCATCGGCACGAAGGGGCCGGTCAGACGGGGCTGGAAGCCCTTCAGGTCGCCGTTGTGGCAGAAGGTCCAGCTGCGGCCCCACCCATCGCGGCGGAAGGGGTGGCAGTTGGTCAGGCCCACCGGCCCCTGCGTGGCCTTGCGGATGTGCGCGACGATGCGGCGTGCGCGGATCGGGTGCCGGCACAAAAACTCGGCCAGCGGCGAATCGCTGGCGCGGCCGGCGTCGACGAAGACGCGGCAGCCGCTGGCTTCGTGGAAGGCCACGCCCCAGCCGTCGACATGCGCCGCCGTGTCGCCGCCGCGTGCGGCAAAGCCGGCGAGCGAGAAGGTGGCCGCCGTCGGCGCGTTGCTTTCCAGGGCGAACAGCTGGCACATGGCCGCATTCTTCGGCCGCGGCGGCGGCGGGTGAAGGAAGGATTCGGCATGTCGATGCTCGCGCTGCGAGCATCGACGCTCAGCCCAGCGTGTCCGCCCAGATGTTGCGCGCCCAGCTCAGCGCGTATTCGCCTTCGAGCGCGCTGCGCGCGGCCGACACGCCGCCGGCGCCGGCCACCGGCACCACCGTCTTCTGCGCCGCGTCCCACTTGTGCACGCTGGCCACGTGCATCGCCTCGGTGTCGGAGACGAAGCTGTAGCAGGTGTTGGTGAGGATGGTCTCGCGGTTGACCGGCGCTCCGGTGAGCAGCGCGATCACCGAGTCGGCCGCCACCTTGGCATGGTTGTTGGCCATGAAGCCGCTCTTGGGCATGCCCGGCGCCGACGCGGTGGCGTCGCCGATCACATGCACGCCCGGCACCTTGGCCGTCTCGAAGGTCTGGAAGTCGACGCCGACCCACTGGTTGTTGACGCTGACCAGCGGCTGCGCGATGCGGCCGGCCTGCTGCGGCGGGATGATGTTGAACAGGTCGGCCTTGAAGTCCTCGAACTGCAGCCTGGCGACGTTGCGCTGCGCGTCGAACTCCACCAGCTCGCTGTTCGGCTTGTATTCGATGATGCCAGGGTACAGCTCGGTCCAGGCCTTGACGAACAGGCCCTTCTTCGACACCACGTCGGGGTTGGCGTCCAGGATCACCAGCTTGCTGCGCGGCTTGGCCTGCTTGAAGTAGTGCGCGATCACGCTGGCGCGCTCGTAGGGCCCGGGCGGGCAACGGTACGGTGCCTTCGGGATGGCGATCGCGAACACGCCGCCGTCGGGCAGCGCTTCCAGCTGGCGGCGCAGCGCCACCGTCTGCGGGCCGGCCTTCCAGGCATGCAGCACGCGGCCGCTGGACTCTGCCGCGGCCAGGCCCGGCACCTTATCGAACTGGAAATCGATGCCCGGCGCGACGATCAGCCGGTCGTAGGGCAGCGCGTCGCCGCGCGCCAGACGCACCTGCTTCCTGTCGAAGTCGAGCGCGGTGACTTCGTCGCGCACCACCTTGACGCCGTAGCGCGCCAGGCCGGTGTAGGGCAGCGTCACGTCCTCGATGCGCTTGGTGCCGGCCAGCACCAGGTTGCTGATCGGGCAGGAGACGAAGAACTGATTGCGCTCGACCAAGGTGACCTCGATGCGCGGGTCCCAGCTGCGGATGTACTTGGCGGCGGTGGCGCCGCCGTAGCCGCCGCCGACCACCACCACGCGGGCGATCGGCTTGCCGCCGCCGACGGCGGCGCAGCCCGCCAGCGCCAACGAGGCACCGGCGCCGAGGAAATGTCGTCTGCTCAAGGTCATGGCTGCAGTCCGTCTCATCGTGCCGCCTGGGCGGCAAAGGCCTGGGCGATGCGCCGCAGCTCGTCGTCGGTGTAGCCCTTGGCATGCTGGTGCATCACCGTGGCCGTCGGGCGCTGGCCGTTCTTGAATTCGAGCAGCGTGCGATAGAGCTGCTCGG
>CAYUPF010000409.1:0-2391 GCA_964446545.1 uncultured Rubrivivax sp. | reverse complement strand
AGGTAGTCGCCGTTCTCCGAGCGGTCGCCGTTCTTCGCCGCCCAGGACACCACCTCCACCATCTTCGGCCGCTCCTCGTCGAGCAGTTGCATCAACTCCGCACGCAGGCGCTGGTAGCCGGCCGGCGTCATGTAGTTGCGCGTGCCGGCGGGCAGCGGCGGCACACCGACCTCGCCCTCGTCCTCGTCGTCGGCCGCGTCGTTCTCGCGGGTGAAAGCCTTGCTCATGGGATCATTGTGCAAGCTCGGCGCCTTGACAGCGATCAAGACCCGGCACCGTGGCCACACCTAGCATAGGTGTATTGCGGATACACCTTTGGCGGCCCCGCCATGAAGCTGAGCACCTTCACCGACTACAGCCTGCGCCTGCTGATGTACCTGGCGGCCGAGCCGCAGCGTCGCGCCACCATCGCCGAGGTGGCGACGGCCTTCGGCATCTCCCAGCACCACCTGACGAAGGTGGCGCACGGCCTGGGCCGTCACGGCTGGCTGGCCAACGTGCGCGGCCATGGCGGCGGGCTGGCGCTGGCGATGGCGCCGCAGCAGATCGTCGTCGGCGAGGTGGTGCGCCGCACCGAAGGCGGCGACCTGCCGGCCGCCTGCTTTGCCGAAGATGCCGAGCCCTGCGCCTTGCGCAAGGCCTGCCGGCTGCGCGGCGTGCTCGGCGAGGCGCTGCAGGCCTTCTACCGCGTGCTCGACCGCTACACGCTGGCCGATCTGGTGGGTCATCCGCAGGTGCTGTCGCAGCTGCTGTTCATCGGTCGATCGGCCAGGACGGCGCCATGAGCGGCACCCTGCTTCACCTGGACGAACCGCCTCCGCCGGCGCGGCCCACGGGCCTGGCACTGTGGCAGCTGGGCTTCCGCCCCTTCTACCTGCTGGCCAGCAGCTTCGCCGCGCTGTCGATCCCGCTGTGGGCGCTGCAATACGCCGGTCTGCTGCCCGCGGCCTACCTGAACGGGCCGATGTGGCACGCGCACGAGATGCTGTTCGGCTTCACGCTGGCGGTGATCGTCGGCTTCCTCTTCACCGCCGGGCGCAACTGGAGCAACCAGCCCACGCCCACCGGCGCGGCGCTGGCCGCGCTGGCGCTGCTGTGGCTGGCGGCGCGGCTGCTCGCGCTCACGCCCTGGGGCTGGGCCGCTGCCGCAGCCAACGTCGGCTTCGCGCTGGCCGCGGCGCTGGCGCTGGCGCGTCCGCTGTGGGCCGCGCGCAACCGGCGCAACTACTTCTTCGTCGGCCTGCTGGGGCTGCTCGCCACCGCAGCGCTGGGTCTGCACCTGCAGCTGCTCGGCGTGATCGCGCTGCCACCCTGGGCCAGCATCACGCTGGCGCTGGACGTGGTGCTGTTCATCATGGCGGTGATGGCCGGCCGCGTGGTGCCGATGTTCACCAACAACGGCGTGCCCGGGGCGCGCGCCACGCGCCATCCGGTTGTCGAGAAATTGGCGCTGGGCTCGGTGCTGGCATTGCTGGTGGCCGACCTGCTGCCGCTGCCCGGCGTGCTGTTCGCGACACTGGCCGCGCTGGCCTGCGCCGCGCACCTTGCGCGCTGGTGGCTGTGGCAGCCGTGGACGACGTGGCGCACGCCGCTGGTGTGGGTGCTGCACATGGCCTACCTGTGGATCCCCGTGCACTTGGCGCTGCGCGCAGCGGCCGCGCTGGGCGCGGTGCCCAGCTCGCTGGCCACGCATGCATTGATGGTCGGCGCCGCCGGCGGGTTGATCATCGGCATGATGACGCGCACCGCGCGCGGCCACACCGCGCGGCCGCTGCGCGCCGATCGCGCCGACGTCGCCTGCTACCTGCTGGTGCTGGCGGCCGCGCTGGTGCGCGTGGGCGTACCGCTGCTGCAGCCGGCCTGGAACATGGAGGCGGTACTGGCCTCGGCCGCGCTGTGGTCCGCCGGCTTCGGCCTGTATGCGCTGCGTTATGCGCCGGTGCTGCTGCGGCCGCGGCTCGATGGCCGGCCCGGATGACGCATGGACTACGCGGCGTGGAAGCTTCTGCACCAGACGACGGTGGCGTTGTCGCTGGCCGGTTTCGTCGCGCGCGGACTCGGCAGCTTCGCGCAGGCGGCATGGGTGCGAAACCGCTTTGCGCGCGCTGCACCGCACGTGGTGGACACGCTGCTGCTGCTGTCGGCGCTGGTGATGGCCTGGACGTTGCGCCTGACGCCCAGCAGCGCGCCCTGGCTGGTGGCCAAGATCGCTGGTCTGTGTTTGTACATCGGTCTGGGCATGCTGGCCTTGCGGCCGGGCCGCCCGCTGGCGCTGCGCATCACGGCCTGGGTGGCAGCACTGGCGGTCTTCGGCTGGATCGTCTCGGTGGCCCTCACCAAGCAGCCGCTCGGCCTGCTGGCCGGGTAGACCGCTGGCGTGCACGCGCCTAG
>CAYUPF010000408.1:0-2394 GCA_964446545.1 uncultured Rubrivivax sp. | reverse complement strand
GCGGTGCGCGGAACCGGCATGGCAGCGCCATGTCATATGATGCATGCTCATGCTCGAACAGCGCATTCAACAGCAGTTCTTCGACAGCGCTGACCTCCAATACCAGACCGCGGAAAGCCTGGGCCGGCCGATTGCCGAAGCCGCGCAGGCCATCATTGGCTGCATCACCGCCGGCGGCAAGCTGCTCGTCGGCGGCCTGGGCGGTGGCGCTGCGCTGGCGCAGCATTTCTGCGCCGCCTTCGTCGGCCGCTTCGAACGCGAACGCCCGGGCCTGGCGGCCTTGGCGCTGGCCTGCGACAGCGTGCTGCTGGGTGCGCTGGCCGCGTGCGCCGAGCCGGACCAGGTCTTCGCCAAGCAGGTGCAGGCGCTGGGCCAGGGCGGCGACCTGCTGTTGCTGATCGATGCGCTGG
Organism: uncultured Rubrivivax sp.; assembly: GCA_964446545.1. Taxonomy (GTDB): domain Bacteria; phylum Pseudomonadota; class Gammaproteobacteria; order Burkholderiales; family Burkholderiaceae_C; genus Rubrivivax. The sequence goes on along the minus strand of CAYUPF010000408.1, from coordinate 1,984 downwards.
GGCAGGACGGCGCGCTCAAGGCCGGCATCGAAGCCGCCCACGCGCGCGACATGGTCGTCGTCGTGCTCGGCGGGCGCGGCGCCACGGCGCTGCGCGATAAGCTCGGCGAGACCGATGTGCTGGTGGCCGTGCCGCATGACCGTAGCGCGCGCGTGCTCGAACTGCAGCTGCTGGTGCTGCATTGCCTGTGCGATGCCGTCGATGTGCAACTGATGGGAGAACAGGACCCCCTATGAAGAATCGAACCCTGCGCCGCGACGGCGCGGCTCGCGCGTTGCTGGCCAGCCTGGCGATCAGCGGCATCCTCGGTGGCTGCGTCGCGGTGGCGGGCGGTGCGATGGTCGGCGGCACGATGATGGCGGTGGACCGGCGCAGCACCGGCGCCCAGGTCGACGACCAGACCATCGACCTGCGCGTGTCGACCGCCATCGCCACCACCATCGGCGACAGCGGCCACGTCAACGGCAGCAGCTACAACCGCGTGGTGCTGCTCACCGGCGAGGTGCCCACCGAGGCCGACCGGGCCAAGGTCGAGGCGGCGGTGGCCAAGGTGGAGAACGTGCGCGCGGTGGTCAACGAGATCGCCGTCATGCCCAAGTCCAGCCTCGGCGGGCAGACCAACGACACCATCATCACCGGCAAGGTCAAGGCCGGCTTCCTCGATGCCAAGGAGCTGCAGGTGGCCTCGATCAAGGTGGTCACCGAGCGCGGCGTGGTCTTCCTGATGGGTCGCGTCACCGAAACCGAATCGAACATCGCCGCCCAGGTAGCGCGCTCGGTCGGCGGCGTGCAGAAGGTGGTGAAGGTCTTCGAGATCATCACGCCGGCCGAGCTGGCGGCCATGCCGGCGCCGCCCAGCAGCGCGACCTCGGCGCCGGGCAAATAGCCAAAAGACGGCCGCACCTTCAGCCGCGCAGCCGCTTGATCAGGCTGGAGCTGTCCAGCCGCCCGCCGCCCGAACGCTGCACATCGCCGTAGAACTGGTCGACCAGCGCGGTGACGGGCAGGCGTGCGCCGTTGCGCCGCGCCTCGTCCAGCACCAGGCCCAGGTCCTTGCGCATCCAGTCGACGGCAAAGCCGAAGTCGAAGCGGTCGTCCACCATCGTCGGGCCGCGGTTGTCCATCTGCCAGCTCTGCGCGGCGCCCTTGCCGATGACCTCGAGCACCTGCTTCATGTCCAGCCCGGCCTTCTCGCCGAAGGCGATGGCTTCCGCCAGGCCCTGCACCAGACCGGCGATGCAGGTCTGGTTGACCATCTTGGCCAGCTGGCCGGCGCCCGGGCCGCCCACCCGCGTCACGGCACGGGCGAAGGCCAGCGCCAGCGGGCGCATCGCGTCGAAGGCGGCGGCATCGCCGCCGCACATGACGGTGAGCGCGCCGTTGACCGCACCGGCCTGGCCGCCGGAGACCGGCGCGTCGACGAACTGCAGGCCGTGTTCGAGGGCGTCGGCATGCAGCTCGCGCGCCACCGCCGCCGAGGCGGTGGTGTGGTCGACGAAGACCGCGCCCGGCGCCATGCCGGCGAAGGCGCCGTCGCAGCCCAGCACCACGCTGCGCAGGTCGTCGTCGTTGCCGACACAGGCGAACACGAATTCCGCATTCGCGGCCGCCGCGGCCGGCGTGCTCGCACGCTCGCCGCCGTACTGTGCCTGCCAGGCCGCGGCCTTGGCCGGGCTGCGGTTGTAGACGGTGACCTGGTGGCCGGCGCGTGCCAGGTGGCCGGCCATCGGATGACCCATCACGCCCAGGCCGAGGAAGGCGACGCGGCGCGGGGGTTGGGGTTCGTAGCTGCGGGTGCTCATGGGCGTGATGTTGCCATGGTGCGTTCCAGGCCAGGGCCGGCTCCGGCCGCCCGACCAGCGAAGATGCTGGAATGCCCAGTGTCATCAGGCGCCGGATCATCGGCATCGTCAGCGGCCGCTTGCCGCCCAGCACCTCGTACACGCGGTGCCGCGGCCCGATGTAGGGCACCAGGTCGGACACC
>CAYUPF010000407.1:0-2399 GCA_964446545.1 uncultured Rubrivivax sp. | reverse complement strand
CCAGGATCATCAGGAAGGCAATGAAGGACGGGCGCTTCAGCGCCCATTCGGAAAGATTCGGACCGATCATTTGTTTGTCGCCCCGAGCAGGCTGACCTTCTGGCCCGGGTGCAGCGCCTGCACGCCGGCGGTGACGACCACGTCGCCGTTCGCCAGCCCGCTCGCCACCTGCACCTTCGACGCGCCCGAGGCGCCGACACCGATCTCGCGCAGCGACACGGTCTTGGCTGCGGGGTCGACGATCCACACCGCCGTCCTGCCGTTGCTGCGCACCAGCGCCGTGGTCGGGATCTCGATGGCCGGAGCGGAATCGAGCGTCATGCGCCCGGTGACGGTGGAACCCAGGCGCATCGCCGCCGGCGGATTGATCAGCCGCACGCGCACCGCGAAGGTCCCGGTCACCGGGTCGGCACGCGGTGCGACCTCGCGCACCTTGCCGGCCGCGGTAACGCTCGGGTCGCTGGCCAGCGCGACGTTGATGTCCGGATGCCTGGGCGCACTGTTCTTGACGGCCACCGGCACGTCGAACACCGCATCGCGCGCGCCCTCGCGCGCGATCTGCACGACCATGCGGCCGGGCGAGACCACCTCGCCGGGCTCCGGCCCGCGCGCCGTGACCACGCCGGCGACATTGGAGAACAGCCGCGTATAGCTCAGCCGGTTGCCCGCCAGCGCCACCTGCGACTGCGCCGCCTCGACCTGCGATTCGGCCGTCTTGCGCAGCGCCTCGGCCTGGTCGTACTGCGCGCGCGACACCGCGTCCTCGACCACCAGCTCGCGCATGCGCTCGTAGCTGGCGCGCGCCTCGACCAGTCGCGCCTGCGCGGCCGACAGTTGCGCACGCGCCGCCTGCACGCCGCTTTCCTCGTTCTGCGGATCGAGCGTGGCGATCAGCTGTCCGGCCTTGACCGTGTCGCCCACGTCCACCAGGCGATCGATCAGCCGGCCGTCGATGCGGAAGGACTGGTTGACCTCGTTCTGCGCCTGCACGGTGCCGGTGATGGCCACGGTACCGCCGGCGGCGCGCTCCTCGATCGTCAGCGCGCGCACCGGGCGGATCTCGGGCGCGGGCTGTTCCACCTCGCGCTGGCAGCCACTCAGCAAGGTCAGCGCGGCCAGCAGTGGCACGACCCAGCGAGAGCCAAAGATGCGGTCGCTTCGACCAGGGACAAGATAGACAGACACGGGCAAACTCCCTGGGAAATGTCTTCGGACTAGAAGGTGCACCATCAGCAAGTTTTGCGCCGTTGCTCGACGCCCTCAGCCTGCGATGGTCGCGAACGCGCCGATTATGGCGGCCGAGACGACGAACAATGCCAGCAGCAACGGCCACACAAAGCGCAGGTACTTTTCATAGCCGACCTTGGCAATGGCCAGGCCGCCGACGAGCACCACGCTGGTGGGTGCGGCCATCAGCGCCAGGCCGTGGCCCATGATCCACGCGGTGATGGTGGTGGGGCGGCTGACCTGCGCAAAGTCGGCCAGCGGTGCCAGCAGCGGCATGGCCAGCGCACCATGGCCCGAGCTGGACGGGATCAGGAATGCCAGCGGAATGTTCACGACTACTGTCAGCAATGTGAAGAACGCAGCTGACGTGCCGCTGACCAGTTTCTCCATCGAGTTCAGGATAGTGTCCAGCGTCTGCGTGTTGTTCATGATCACCGACACACCACCCGCCAGCAGCACCACCATGGCCGGGCCGAGCATGTCCGAGGCGCCGGCAGCGATCAGCCGCACAGTCTCCTTCTCGCCCATCTTCGCGACGAAGCCCACCAACACTGAAGCCAGGATGAACAGCATGCCAAGCTGAGGGAACCACCAGTTCAGCTCGAACCAGAACGGCTGCGCTCCAGCAACCTCATGGGTGGCGTAGTAGTCGGCCAGTGCGGGCCTGGCGTCGATCACGCTCGACCAGGGGATGACCGAGAAGATCATCAGCCCGAAGGCCAGGCCGGTGATGGCCAGCACCGCCTTCTGCGTGCCGGTCAGTTGCTCCTGCGTGGCGGACGCCGGGCTCTTGCCATCGCAGGCATCGGCCGCGGCGCCCTCGTCCCAGCCCACCAGCGACGCGGCCGGGTCCTTGCGCACCTTGGCGGCGTAGCGCAGCACCCAGCCGATCGCCATCGCGGTCAGCACCACCCACAGCAGCGCGCGCAGGCCGATGCCATCGCCGATCGACACACCGGCTTCGCCGGCCGCGACGCCGATGGAAAAGGGGTTCACCGTGGCCGCCATGACGCCGACCAGCGCGCCGAGGATGATCATCGACGCGGTAACCAGGCGGTCGTAGCCCAGCGCCGCCATCAAGGGCAGGAACAGCGCATAGAAGCCGAGCGTCTCGACCGAAAAGCCCATGGTGGAGCCCAGCAGCGAGAACAGCACCATCACCGTGGCGATCA
>CAYUPF010000406.1:0-2428 GCA_964446545.1 uncultured Rubrivivax sp. | reverse complement strand
CCGAGATCACCGGGCCCACGTCCAGGTCGGCCAGCGCCGGGCCGACGCGCAAGGCACGGTAGCGCTCGGCCATGCGCGCGACCACCTCGTCGAAGACGCGACGCTCGACCAGGATGCGCGAAGCCGCCGAGCAGGTCTGGCCGGCGTTCTGGATGCCGGCGTTCACCAGGAAGGGCAGCGCCGCGTCCAGGTCGGCATCGGCAAAGACGATCTGCGGGCTCTTGCCGCCCAGCTCCAGCGTCACCGGGATCGTGTGCTTTGCGGCGGCGGTCTGGATCAGCCGGCCGACCGCGACCGAGCCGGTGAAAGACAGGTGCTGCACGCCCGGATGCGAGGACAGCGCCGCGCCGGCTTCCTCGCCCAGCCCGGGCACGAGGTTCAGCGCACCGGCCGGCAGCCCGGCCTCGTGCGCGATGCGCGCAAAGGCCAGCGCCGTCAGGCAGGCCTCCTCGGCGGGCTTGAGCACACAGGCATTGCCCATGGCCAGCGCCGCGCCCACCGAACGGCCGATGATCTGCATCGGGTAGTTCCAGGGCACGATGTGGCCGGTGACGCCGTGCGGCTCGCGCAGCGTGAGAGCGGTGTAGCCGCTGGCGAAGGGGAGGGTCTCGCCGTGCACCTTGTCGGCAGCACCGCCATAGAACTCGAGGTAACGCGCCAGCGCCACCGCGTCGGCGCGGCCCTGCTTGAAGGGCTTGCCCACGTCCAGCGCTTCCAGCCGCGCCAACTCGTCGGCCTGCTCCAGCACTGCCGCCGACATGCGCAGCAGCACGCGCCCGCGCTCGGCCGCGGTCAGCTGGCCCCAGGCGCCGTCGAGTGCGGCCTGCGCCGCGGCCACGGCGGCGTCGATATCGGCAGCGGCGCCGCGCGCGATCTGTGCCAGCAGCGTGCCGTCGGAGGGGTTGAACAGCGGCAGCGTCTCGCCGCTGGCACAGGCGCGCCAGACGCCGGCGACGAACACGCCGCTGCTGTCGAAGGGGATGGAAGACATGGCCGCTACTCCTTGCCGGCAAAACCGTAGGGCATCATAGAACGCTGCGCGCCCGCCGGGCCCTTGCCAAGGGTGCCACCGCAGCGCGTATTCCGTAGGTCGTCGAATGTCTCTGTTCCTGCTGAAGCGCTTTGCCACCTTCGTCATCACGCTGCTGGTGGCGTCGATGGTGGTATTTGCGGTGCTCGAGCTGCTGCCGGGCAATGCGGCGCAGATCATCCTGGGCGACACCGCCACGCCCGAATCGCTGGCCGCGCTGGAGAAGAAGCTGGGCCTGGACAAGCCGCAGCTGCAGCGCTACGGCGAATGGATCGGCGATCTGTTGCAGGGCCGCAGCGCCACCAGCATCTCCTACGACACGCCCACCGTCACGCTGATCGCCGAGCGCCTGCAGGTCACGCTGCCGCTGGCGGCGATGGCCATGCTGTTCAGCGTGGTCGTGGCGCTGGTCGCCGGTGTCTACGCGGCGTCACGCCACAACCGTCTGGGCGACGTGGGCGTGATGACGTTGAGCCAGATCGGCATCGCCATCCCGAACTTCTGGTTCGCGATCCTGCTGATCCTGCTGTTCGCGGTGAACCTGCAATGGGTCAGCGCCGGTGGTTTCCCCGGCTGGCGCGAGGACGACGGCGGCGGCTTGTGGGAGGGCTTCAAGGCGCTGCTGCTGCCGGCCGTGGCGCTGGCGGTGGTGCAGGCCTCGGTGCTGGCGCGCTGGACACGATCGGCGGTGCTGGAGGTGATGCGCGAGGACTTCGTGCGCACCGCGCGCGCCAAGGGCCTGTCGCGGCGCCAGGCGCTGTGGCGCCATGTGCTGCGCAACGCGATGATTCCGGTGCTGACGATCATGGGGCTGCAGTTCGCCTTCCTCATCAGCGGCACGGTGGTGGTGGAGCAGGTGTTCGTGCTGCCCGGCGTGGGCCGGCTGGTGTTCCAGGCCATCGCCAACCGCGACCTGGTGGTGGTGCGCGACGTGGTGCTGCTGCTGGTGGCGATGGTGGTGTTCGTCAACTTCGTCGTCGACGTGCTCTATGCGGTGGTCGACCCGCGCCTGAAGGCCAACGATGCTTGACTCGGCCCGGCGCCTACGGCCTTCGGCCGCCCCCTCGCGGGGGGCGAGTCGGACGAGGGCCAGTCCCTGCGGACGGGTCCTCGCCCACGAGCACCGGCAGCGTCCTCGCTGCCGGCACCGCCTGCAGACCGGCGCAGCCGGATCCGCGGCGGTTGCATGGAGCGGGGTGCGTGCGTTGGGGGGGTTGGCTTGAGCACCGTGTCCGCAGCCTGGGCCGCGCCGGGATTCTGGTCGCGCGCGCGCCGGCATCCCAGCTTCGTGCTTGGCGGGCTGATGACGCTGCTGTTCATCGGCAGCGCCGCGCTGTCGCTGCTGTGGACGCCCTGGCCGGCGACCGAGATCGACGTGCCCAACAAGCTGGCGCTGCC
>CAYUPF010000405.1:0-2442 GCA_964446545.1 uncultured Rubrivivax sp. | reverse complement strand
ACCGGATGAAGGACATCATCATCACGGCCGGCGGCAAGAACATCACGCCCAGCGAGATCGAGAACGAGCTGAAGTTCTCGCCCTACATCACCGACGCGGTGGTCATTGGCGACAAGCGGCCGTACCTCGTGGTGATCGTGATGATCGACCAGGAGAATGTCGAGAAGTTCGCGCAGGACCACGACATCCCTTTCGGGAACTATGCCAGCCTGACGCAGACGAAGCAGGTGCAGGCCCTGATCCAGGGCGAACTGGACCGCGTGAACCTCAAGTTCGCACGCGTCGAGCAGATCAAGAAGTTCTATCTTCTGCAGAACCAGCTGACGGCAGAGGACGAGGAACTGACCCCGACCATGAAGCTCAAGCGCAAGCTGGTCGAGAAAAAGTATGCCGAGGCGATCGATGCCATGTACCGTTGAACCCCACCCGAAGGAGACTTGCAGATGAAACGTGTGATCACTACCCTGTCCGGGGCGGCGCTGCTCGCGTTGGCCGCCGGCAGCGCGTTCGCCCAGCAGCAGGGCGTCACGAAGAACGAGATCGTCGTCGGCACGATCCAGGATCTGTCCGGGCCGGTCGCGGCCTTCGGCAAGGCCGTGCGCCAGGGCATGCAGCTGCGCGTCGACGAGATCAACGAGCAGGGCGGCATCAACGGCCGCAAGCTCAAGCTGATCGCCGAGGACAACGGCTACGACCCGAAGAAGGCCGTGCTTGCGGCACAGAAGCTCGTCAACCAGGACAAGGTCTTCGCCGTGCTCGGCCATATCGGCACGTCGATGAACAACGCGGCGATGCCGATCCAGTTCGAGAAGAACATCGTCAACTTCTTCCCGGTGACCGCGGCGCGCGAGATGTACGAGCCGGTGCACAAGCTGAAGTTCGCGTTCTCGGTCTCGTACTACGACCAGATGCGCACCTTCGCGCCGCGCCTGGCGAAGGAGAAGAACGTCAAGAAGGTCTGCATCATCTACCAGGACGACGAGTTCGGCCTGGAGGTGCTGCGCGGCGCCGAGGCGGGCCTGAAGACCGTCAACATGGAACTGGCCGAGAAGACCACCTACAAGCGCGGCGCCACCGACTTCTCGTCGCAGGTGGCCAGGCTGAAGAGCTCCGGTTGCGAGATGGTCGTGCTGGGCACGATCATCCGCGAGACGATCGGCACGATCGGCGAGTCGCGCAAGACCGGCTTCAGCCCGGTCTTCCTGGCCAGTACCGCCGGCTACACCGAGCTGATCCACAAGCTGGGCGGGCCGGCGATGAACGGCCTGTACGCCGCGATGGCGGCGCAGGTGCCGTACCTCGACGATCCGTCGCCGCCGCTGCGCTTCTGGGCCAACAAGTTCAAGACCAAGTTCAACGAGGATCCGACGCTGTTCGCCGCCTACGGCTACGGCATCATGGACGGCTTCACGCAGGCCGCCACCAAGGCCGGCCCGAACCTGACGACGGACAGCTTTGTCAAGGCCATGGAGACGATGAAGATCCCGCCGGACATCTTCGGCACGCCCGAGGCCACCTTCAGCCCGACCAAGCGGCTGGGCAACAACGCGTCGCGGCTGTCGCAGATCGTCGATGGCAAGTGGAAGGTGATCTCCGACTACGTGCAGCCCTGAACGGCAAGCCACGACCCAAGGGCCGCCGCGAGGCGGCCCTTTTTTGTGGGCGGCGCGCCCGGATAATCCCCGGCATGGCTGAACAAGAATGGCTCGAGGTCGAATCGCTGGACCTCGACGCGCAGGGTGTGGCGCATCGCGCCGATGGCAAGGTGGTGTTCATCGAAGGCGCGCTGCCTGGCGAAGAAGTCCTGTGCAACGTCGGGCGGCGCAAGAACAACTGGGAGCAGGGCACGATGACGGCGCTGCGCCGCGAAAGCGCGCAGCGCGTGCGCCCGCTCTGCCCGCATTTCGGGCTGCATGCCGGCGCCTGCGGCGGCTGCAAGATGCAGCACCTGCACCCGATGGCGCAGGTGGCCGTCAAGCAGCGTGTGCTCGAGGACGACCTGTGGCATCTGGCGAAGGTCAAGCCCGAGCAGATCCTGCGGCCGATCGAAGGCCCGGCCTGGGGCTACCGCCACCGCGCGCGGCTGTCGGTGCGCCATGTGGCGAAGAAGGGCACGGTGCTGGTCGGTTTCCACGAGCGCAAATCGCGCTACGTGGCCGATATGCAGGTGTGCCCGGTGCTGCCCGAGCGCTTCGGCCGCATGCTGTTGCCTTTGCGCGAGCTGATCGGTGCGATGGACCAGCGCGACCGGCTGCCACAGATCGAGCTGGCCGTCGGCGACGAGGTCACGGCGCTGGTGCTGCGCCATCTGGAACCGCTGAGCGAGGCCGACCTGAAGCGGCTGCGCGACTTCGGCGCGCGGCACGGCCTGCAGTGGTGGCTGCAAGCCAAGGGGCCGGACAGCGTGCGCCGCCTCGACGACGACGGCCCCGAGCTGGCCTA
>CAYUPF010000404.1:0-2451 GCA_964446545.1 uncultured Rubrivivax sp. | reverse complement strand
CGCCGCGCACGTCCTGGCCGGCGGCGTCGCCGAAGTTCAGGTTGGTCATCAGGTGTTCGGCCTCGGCCGCCTCGACCGTGCTCTTGCCGCGGTACAGGTCGGGCACCAGTGCCACGTAGCCGGCTTCGGCGTAGCGCTCGGCCACGCCCTTGATCTGCGCGTTCAGACCCCACCATTCCTGGATCACCACCACGCCCGGCGCACCGGTCGCGTTGGCCGGCTCGGCCAGATAGCCCTGCACGCCTTGCCCGTCGGGGCGCTTGAACTCGATCATCTTGCCCATCGTTGCCTCTTTCGATTGCCGAATGCGGGCTGCAACGATAGCGCAGCGTGCTGGCGGCGTCAGGCCCGCAACAGTACCAATGCCGCCGCGGCGACCAGCAGCGCCCAGCCCAGCGGCGCGCTGATGCGCCGCCCCCAGGCGAGGTTCTTCTCCACCGCCATCAGCGCGGCCAGCAGCAGCATCCAGCCGAGGTTGCCGGCACCGACGACGAACATCAGCAGCATCAGCGCCCAGCAGCAGCCGACGCAGAACAGGCCGTGGTGCGCGCCCAGCGCGAAGGCCTGCCAGGCCTGGCGCCGGCCGCGCCAGTGTTCGATGATGAAGCCCAGCGGCGTGCGGCACTTGTCCAGGCACAGGTGCTTGAAGCGGCTGAACTGGAAGGCGCCGGCCAGCGCCAGCGTCGCCGCGCCGACGGCCCAGGCCTTGGCCGCCAGTCCGGGCAGCTGCTGCGCCGCGGCCAGCAGCGCGGCATGCAGCCCATGCGCGACCAGGCCGAAGGCCGCCCACACCACCACGTAGCCCGCCACCAGCAGCACCAGCAGCCGCGAGCGGTCGGCGCGTGCCGATGCCAGCCGGTCGAAGGCCGTGACCAGCGGCAGCGCGCTGGGCAGCATCATCGCCGCGATCATCAGCACCCAGGCGGTGGCCTGGAACGCGGCCGGCAGCAGCAGCGTGCCGCCGGGCAGGCTGCGGCACCATTCGGCGATCGGGCCTGCCGCGACAAAATCGCCATGTTCGAGGTAGCGCGCATAGGGGCTCGCGTCGATCGCGGCCAGCGCCGCCCAGGCCAGCACGACCAGGGCCAGCAGCACCGGCACGAAGACCCGGCGGTGGGGCGCAACGGCGGGCATTGCAGCCGGCCCGGCAAGCGCTCAGGCGTCGAAGACGAAGGTGCTCTGCAGCGCGTTGTGGTTCTTCAGGTTCAGGTCGATGCCCAGCGCCGGGTTCTTCGAGCGGTACACCGGCGCCTTGCCGACGAACACCGGCGCGCCGGGCACGGTGGAAAACACCGTGTCGGTGAGCGTGGTCTTGGCGCCGCTGGCGCTGAGGTAGGGCTCGAGCTCGGCGTAGTAGTCGCTGCCGATCTGCAGCGTGCCGTGGCCGCCCTGCACGTCGAAGCGGATCGGTGCGCGCTCGACCGAGACCACGGTGCCGATCAGCTTGGCCAGGTCGGCCACCGGCCCGCCGGCGGCGCCGGTGTAGACCTTGAGCAGCGCGTCTTCCTGGGCCTTGGACGCGTTGTCGTCGACGAAGATGGCGGCCGTCCAATTGCCCTGCAGGATGTTGCCGGGCACGTGGGCCACCGCGGCCACCGTCAGGCCGCCGACATCGACGCCGTCGACCGCGCCCTTGTCGACGCGCCAGCAGACGATGGTGTCGCAGGTGCCGTTGTCCGGGTCCTCGCCGATCCAGCAGGGGCACAGCACGTTGCAGTTGCAGACTTCGAGCAATCGTCCTTCGAGGTGGTAGGCCATGGAACCTCCGGCAAGCGTGGTGGTGACTGCCGCGCCCGCGGCAGCGGGGGGCGATGATCCTACGCCCCGGACCGGCCTCGGTCCAGCGTTGCGGCTGCGGCCTGGCGCTATGCTCGCCCTGATGTCCTACCTCGACGATCCGCGCGTCCTGTTCGCCGCCGAGCGCACGCTGCTGGCCTGGCAGCGCACGGCGATCGCGCTGATGGGCTTCGGCTTCGTGGTCGAGCGCTTCGGCCTGTTCCTGCGCATGGTCAGCGGCCAGGCGCTGTCGGCGTCGCAGCGCGGCTTTTCGCTGTGGCTGGGCGTGGCGCTGCTGCTGATGGGCGCCGCGGTGGCGGTGCTGTCGGCGCTGCAGTTCCGCAGCGTGGTGCGCGGGCTGGGCGAGAAGGAGATCCCGCGCGGCTACTGGACGCAGCTGGGTGTGTGGCTGAACTTCCTGCTGGCCGCGGTGGCATTGGCGCTGGCCCTGCACTTCGTGCTTTCGGCCTGAGAGCGTGAGAGGCATTCGCCCATGCCCGCCTTGCACGCCAAAACGCCCCCGCTCGTCGTTGCAAATGCTCGCCATAGCCCGAGCTATGGCTGCGCTTTGCGCCTAGATCGGGGGCGTTTTGGCGCGCCTTTCGGGCACGGCCGAATGCCTCTCACGCTCTGAGCTGCGGACAGTGCACCTGGGGACGTGCGCGGGTGGCGCGG
>CAYUPF010000403.1:0-2511 GCA_964446545.1 uncultured Rubrivivax sp. | reverse complement strand
GCCACCGACACCCCCGCGCTCGGCGCCAGCGGCCTGAAGGTCTCGCGCCTGTGGCTGGGCACGATGATGTTCGGCGACCGCACCGACGCGGCCGAGGCCGCGCGCATCGTCGCCGCGTCGCGCGAGGCCGGCCTCAACGCCATCGACACCGCCGATGTCTATGCCGGCGGCGAGTCCGAACGCATCACCGGCCGGTTGATCGCGGCCGAGCGCAGCCACTGGGTGCTGGCCACCAAGCTGGCCAACCCCACCGGACCCGGGCCCAATCAGCGCGGACTGTCGCGCCGCCACATGCTGGCCGCGCTGGACGCCAGCCTGCAGCGCCTGGGCACCGACTGGATCGACCTGCTGTACATGCACCGCGACGACGAGAGCACGCCGATGGAAGAGTCGGTGGCGACGATGGCGCAGCTCATCGCCAGCGGCAAGGTGCGCTACTTCGGCGTGTCCAACTTCCGCGCCTGGCGCATCGCGCGCATGGTGGAGCTGTGCCGTGCGATGGGCGTGCCGCAGCCCATCGTCTGCCAGCCGCCCTACAACGCGATGTCGCGGCAGATCGAGGTCGAAGTGTTGCCCGTGTGCGCGCACTACGGCGTGGGCGTGGTGGCCTACAGCCCGCTGGCGCGCGGCGTGCTCAGCGGCAAGTACGCGCCCGATGCACCGCCGCCCGAAGGCTCGCGCGCCGCGCGCAACGACCGGCGCATGCTGCAGACCGAGTTCCGCCCCGAGTCGCTGCAACTGGCGCAGCAGTTCGCGGCCCATGCCGCGCGCAAGAACATCACGCCCACGTGCCTGGCACTCGGCTGGGTGTGGAACAACCGCCTGGTGCACGGCCTCATTGGCGGGCCGCGCACGCTGGCCCAATGGCAGGACTACCTGGACGCGCTGGGCCGGCCCTTCGACGCCGAAGACGAGGCCTTCGTCTGCGGCCTGGTCGCAGCCGGGCACGCGTCGACGCCCGGCTACACCGATGCGCAGTACCCGGTGGCCGGCCGGTACGCGGCCACGGCCCCGCTACAGTAGCGGCGGCGGAGGGAATCGACACCATGAGAACGATCGTGATGGCAGCGCTGGCCACCGCCATGCTGGCCGGCTGTGCGCCGGATGCCATGCAGAACATCAAGGCCACCGGCTTCAACGGCTTCATCAACCAGGTGGCGGTGGACTGTGCACCGCTGGTGGTGGGCTCGCAGGTGGTCACCGTCAACTACACAGCGCCGGATTACGCGCTCGACCTGTACGACCAGTGGTTCGATGCCACCTCGCGCCTGTACTACTTGAAGACCACGCCGCAGGTCTACCTGAACGACATCAGCAACTACTTCGGCGATCCGCGCACGCAGGCCTCGGCGCAGTGCCTGGTGTCGAAACTGCCGCCGGCCGAACAGCGGCCCAGCGCGCCCGCCGGCCGCTGGTAGAGGCTCAGCCGCGCACGCCCAGCTTGAAGGCGATCATCGCGCGCAGTTTGTTCGGCAGCACCGGCTTGATCAGCAGGTGGAAGTCGTGCTCGGCGGCCTCGGCTTCGTGGCCGCCGATGGTGCTGCCGGTGATGACGATGGCCGGCAACCGCCGTCCGGGCCACTGGCGGCGCGCGGCGGCCAGCGCATCCAGCCCGGTGTGGCCCTGCGGCAGCCGGTAGTCCACCAGCAGCAGATCCGGCACCACGCCAGGTGAGGCGCCCAGCCAGGCCTGCAGGCTGGTGATCGTGTCGAAATCCACCACGCTGGCGCCCCAGGCCTTGAGCAGCACCACCAGGCCCTCGCGCACCGCGGCCTCGTCCTCCACCACCAGGATCAGCCGTCCCTGCAGCGTCAGGCCCAGCGGCGCGCGTTGTGGCGCGGCCGCCGGCTCCAGCGCACGCACCGCCTTGCCCGGCGGCACCTCGAAGCTGAACACCGTGCCATGGCCGACACGCGAGCGCACATTGATCGGCGCTTCCAGCAGCGCGGCCAGCCGCGCGACGATCGCCAGCCCCAGGCCCAGGCCCTTGCGCTGGTGCGCTTGCAGCGGGCGCTGGCTCTGCACCTGGTAGAACTCGTCGAAGATGCGCGGCAGCGTCGCCTCGGTGATGCCGATGCCGCTGTCCCACACCTGCATCAGCAGCTTCTCCCCGCGTCGGCGGCAGCTGACCAGCACGCCGCCGTCGTCGGTGTAGCGGATGGCGTTGCTGACCAGGTTGCGCAGGATGCGTTCCAGCAGCACCGGGTCGGCAAAGGCCACGTGGCTCGCGCCATGGAAGCTCAGGGCCAGGCCCTTCTCGAAGGCGGTGGGTTCAAAGTGCAGGCGCAGCCGCGCGAACAGCTCACGCATCGCCACCGGCGCCGGGTCGACGTCGACACCGCCGGTGTCGATGCGCGTGATGTCCAGCAGCTCGCCGAACAGGCCTTCGAGCGCATCCACCGATTCGTTGATGCTGTTCACCAGCGAAGCCACCTCCGGGTCGTGCGTGCGCTGGCGCAGCGCCTCGGCGAACAGGCCCATCGCATGCAGCGGCTGGCGCAGGTCGTGGCT
>CAYUPF010000402.1:0-2546 GCA_964446545.1 uncultured Rubrivivax sp. | reverse complement strand
CTAGATGGACACGCTGAACCAGCTGATGCAGGGCTTCATCACGGCGGGCACGCCGGTCAATCTGCTGTGGTGCCTGCTCGGCTGCACCATCGGCACGGCAGTGGGTGTGCTGCCCGGCATCGGTCCGGCCACCGCGGTGGCGATGCTGCTGCCGATCACGCTGAAGGTCGAAGCCACGGCGTCGATGATCTTTTTTGCCGGCATCTACTACGGTGCGATGTACGGCGGCTCGACCACCGCGATCCTGCTCAACACGCCGGGCGAGGCGGGTTCGATGGTCACGGCGATGGAAGGCAACAAGATGGCCAAGCACGGGCGCGCCGGCGCCGCGCTGGCCACTGCGGCCATCGGCTCCTTCGTGGCGGGCTCCATCGCCACCCTGGTGGTGACCTTCTTCGCGCCGGTGGTGGCCGAATACGCGGTGCGCCTGGGGCCGCCGGAATACTTCCTGCTGATGGTGCTGGCCTTCTGCACCGTCAGCGCGGTGCTGGGCCAGAGCACGCTGCGCGGGCTGACGGCGCTGGGCGTGGGCCTGGCGATGGGGCTGGTGGGCATCGACCAGATTTCCGGCCAGGCGCGCTACACCTTCGGCGTGCCCGAGATGATGGACGGGCTGGAGGTGGTGCTGGTCGCGGTGGGCCTGTTCGCGGTGGCCGAGGCGCTGTATGCGGTGCTCTACGAAGGCCGTGTCGTCGAGACGCAGAACAAGCTGACCAAGGTGCACATGACTCGCGGCGAGTGGCGCCGTTCGTGGCCGGCCTGGCTGCGCGCCACGGCCATCGGCACGCCCTTCGGCGTGATCCCGGCCGGCGGCAGCGAGATCCCCACCTTCCTGAGCTATGCCACCGAGAAGAAGCTGTCCAAGCACAAGCACGAGTTCGGCAGCACCGGCGCCATCGAAGGCGTGGCCGGGCCGGAGGCCGCCAACAACGCTGCCATCACGGCCACGCTGATCCCGCTGCTGACGCTGGGCATCCCCACGTCGAACACCACCGCCATCCTGCTGGGGGCGTTCCAGAACTACGGCATCCAGCCGGGGCCGCAGCTGTTCGACAGCAACGCGGCGCTGGTGTGGGCGCTGATCGCGTCGCTGTACATCGGCAACGTCATGCTGCTGGTGCTGAACCTGCCGATGGTCGGCCTGTGGGTCAAGCTGCTGAAGATCCCGAAGACCTATCTGTACGCCGGCATCCTGATCTTCGCCACCGTGGGCGTCTACGGCATGCGCCAGTCGGCCTTCGACCTGGTGCTGCTGTACGGCATCGGCTTGCTCGGTGTGGTCATGCGCCGCTTCAGCTTCCCCACCGCGCCGGTGGTCGTGGGCATGATCCTCGGCCCGCTCGCCGAGGCGCAGATGCGCAACGCGTTGTCCATCGGCGAAGGCAAGTGGGGCGTGTTCGTCGACCGGCCGATGTCGTTGTTCCTGCTGGTGGTGATCGTCGTCGTGCTGCTGCTGCCGCGGCTGATGGCGCTGCGCAAGTCGTTGAAGAATCGCTGAGCCGAGCGGCATGGACCTGTCACGCTTCCCGCGCCGCCGCTACACGCACGCTGCCACGCCGATCGAGCCGCTGCCGCGCTTCAGCGCGGCGCTGGCGGCCAGTTGCCCCGGCGGCGTCGGGCCGCAGGTCTGGGTCAAGCGCGACGACCTGCTGGGGCTGTTCCCGGGCGGCAACAAGACGCGCAAGCTCGAATTCCTGGTCGCCGATGCACTGGCCCAGGGGGCCGACACGCTGGTCACCTGCGGCGCGCCGCAGTCCAACCATTGCCGCATCACGCTGGCCGCGGCGGCCAAGGAGGGCCTGAAATGCCGCTTCGTCATCGAGGAGCGCGTACCGCACAGCTTTCGGGATGATGCCGGCGGCAACCACTTCATGTTCCGGCTGCTCGGCGTCGAGGCACTCACGGTGGTCCCGGCGGGCAGCGACATGGCCGCGGCGATGCAGGAAACGGCCGACGAGGTGGCGCGTGCAGGCGGCAAGGCCTACGTCATCCCCGGCGGAGGCTCGAATGCGCTCGGCGGCCTGGGCTACGTCGCCTGCGCCCAGGAGCTGCAGCAGCAATGCTTCGAGATCGGCCTGCACTTCGAGCGCCTGGTCGTCGCTTCGGGCAGTTCGGGCACGCACGGCGGGCTGGTGGCCGGCTTCCTGGGCAACCACATCGATCTGCCGATCGTCGGCATCGGCGTCAGCCGCGACCCGGCCGATCAGGAGCCGCTGGTGTACCGCGAGGCGCAGGCCGTGGCCGATCTGCTGGGCCTGGGCCTGACGGTGCCGCGCGAAGCGGTGCGCGCGGTGGGCGGCTACTGGCAGCCGAAGTATTCGCTGCCGAACGCGCGCATGGTCGAGGCAGTGCAATGGCTGGCGCGCAGCGAGAACCTGCTGCTTGACCCGGTGTACACCGGCAAGACCATGGCCGGGCTGATCGGCCTGGCGCGCGCGGGCTTCTTCAAAGCCGACGAACGTGTGCTGTTCCTGCACACCGGCGGGCTGCCCTCACTGTTTGCGTACGCGCCGACGGTGCTGGGCGAAGGCGAGGTCGCGCCCTAG
>CAYUPF010000401.1:0-2552 GCA_964446545.1 uncultured Rubrivivax sp. | reverse complement strand
TTCGCTGGCCGCTTACGAACAAACAGGAGAGCAAGCACTGGCGCGGCTCACATTGAAGCGTTCAATCTCTATCAGCCCCAAGTGATCCCGCACACAACGGCCCTCAGAGGGCCGTTGTCGTTGGCAAGGCCCCCGGTCCATGTCGCGGCGTCGAGTTCGACGAGCGGACCGAGCCCGGTGATCGAGGCTCAGCCGCCGTGGCGCTTGACACGCCAGAGCTGGGCCTGCGCCCAGGCGCCCAAACACGGGCCCGCCAGCCACGCGACGCCGGCCACCAGACCGAGCGCGACATGCACGCCGGCCACGCCCTGCACGCCGAAGCGCGCTACCACGGCGCCGACGGCCAGCGTCAGCAGCGCGTAGCCCAAGGCGGCGCGCCAGGGCGAGGCGCCGGCGCGGCTGCGGCGGTCGGGCGCCCACAGCTGTCCCGCCCATGCCAGCCCCCAGGCGGCACCATGTGCGGCGGCCAGCCCCAACAGGTTCCACGGCGCGTCGGCCCACAGCACCAGCGCGCCGCCGGCCACCAGGCAACAGGCGCACACCGCCGACAGCTTGCGCAGCGACCAGGTGGCGAGCCTGCGCTGCAGCAGCAGCGCCGGAGCGAACATCGCGGCCAGATGCAGCGCGACGATGGCCTGCGGCGCGATGGCTTCGCCGCGGCACCAGGCCACCATCAGCGGCAAGGTCGCCATCATCGGCAGCATCGCCAGCCCGGCCAGCAGCGTGGGCCACTGCAGCGGGTCGCGCCACGAGCCTGCGGGCCAGGCCGGCAGCGAACAATCGAAGAGCCCGGCGCGGCAGCGGCGCAACGGCGCGCGCCGCGCCTCGGCCGGTTGCAGCAGCACGAGCAGCAGCGAAGCCAGCGCGACCAGCAGGCCCAGGCGTTGCGCCAGGGCATGCAGATTGCCCGGGTCGCCGAGCGCGAGCGTGGCACACAGCGCGCCCAGCGCGGCCGCGCCGATGGGTGGTAGCGGTGCCGTCGGTTGTTGCTGGCGCAGGCTGCGCACCACGCCCGAGGCCAGCGCCGTCAGCGCAGCCCAGGCGGCCAGGGCCAGGCCCAGCGCCGGCAGGCCGCCGCCGCGCGGCGCCAGTGCCAGCGCACTGACGATCAGCGCCGCGCAGCCGGCCAGCGCCAGGCGGCGTATCCAGGCGCGCGGCTCGTCGCGCGTCGGCACCGATGCGGCCGCGCCCAGCAGCAGCAGCCACAGCGCCACCAGCGCAAAGCCGCTGATGACGTCGGGCGCCAGTACAAAGGCAAAGCTGCCCAGCCCCACCCAGCCCGACAGCAGCAAGGCCCAGGCGGCACAGCGCGCCAGGCTCAGGCGCAGCGTCATGGCGTCGCCATGCTCACGGGCCAGCGCAGCGCATGCCCGGTGCTGGCCTCGAAGCGCTGCAGGTCCTCGGGCGTGTCGATGTCCACCTTGTAGCGGCGGTTGTCGGTGTCGAGCCAGTGCACGCGCTCGGGGTGCTTCTCACGCCATTGCCGGCAGGCCAGGTTGGCGCTGCCATCCAGCCAGGCCTCGCGCAGCGCGGCGTCGAAGATCACCGGGTTGCCCGGCTCGCCGGCGATGCGCGGCACGACCATCGCCGTGCCCTCGGGCCGCTTCTTGTAGGCGCCGATCAGCGCGACCATGTCCTGCGCGTCGATCAGCGGCTGGTCGGCCAGCGCGACGATCACGGCATCGATGCGCGGCGACAGCGCACGCAGCCCGGTGCGCACCGACGAGGCCTGGCCGTCGTCGGGCGCGGGGTTGTGCACCAGCGTGATCGGGAAGGCGCGCACCGCGGCCTCGACCGCGTCGGCATGGTGGCCGAGCACCACCACCACCTCGTCGACGCCGGCGCCGGACAGCGCGATCAGCTGGCGCAGGATCAGCGGCACGCCGCCGAGTTCGAGGATGGCCTTCGGCCGGCCGCCCAGGCGCGAGCCGGCGCCGGCTGCCAGCAGCACCGCGCCCACCGTCATGCGCGCATAGAGGCCGCTGTTGCCCTTGAGGATGCAGCCCATCGTCGTCCTCCTTCAGTGCAGCGAGCGCAACAGCTGCGGCAGCACCGCCTCGATGCTGCGCAGATCGTGGCCCGGCGCCAGCAGGTCCAGGTGCGGCAGTGCCGCCTGCATGCCCAGGCTGACGGGCGCGTAGCCGGGGCGGCTGCACAGCGGGTTGAGCCAGACGATGCGCCGCGCGCGGCGGCGCAGCGCGGCCAGCGCGGCGGACAGCTGCGCCGGGTCGCCGGTGTCGTAGCCGTCGCTCATGATCACGATGGCGGTGCGCGAATGCAGCGCACGCGGCGCATGTTCGCGCTGGAACTGCGCCAGGCTCTCGCCGATGCGCGTGCCGCCGGCCCAGCCCTGCGCCAGCAGCTGCAGCCGCTCCTGCGCGCGCCACGGGTCGGCGTCCTGCAGCGCCTGCGTCACCGCGGTGATGCGGGTGTGGAAGATGTAGCTCTGCACGTCGTGCAGCTCGGCGCCGAGCGCGCGCGCCAGCCGCAGGTAGAAGAAGCTGTAGGCCGCCATCGAGCGGCTGACGTCGATCAGCAGCACCAGCCGCGGC
>CAYUPF010000400.1:0-2558 GCA_964446545.1 uncultured Rubrivivax sp. | reverse complement strand
GCCACCGCCGCCTGCACGCGCGAGCTGAAGCCCAGCTTGCGCAGCACGTGCTGGACGTGGATCTTCACCGTGGTCTCGGCGATGCCCAGCTCGCGTGCGATCTCCTTGTTGCTTGCACCGCGCGCGATGCCGCGCAGGATGTCGCGCTCGCGTGGCGACAGCTGTTCGATCGGTGATGCCGGCGCGCTCGCTTCGGCACCGGCCGGCGGCGCGGCGGCGCCGCGGTAGGCGGCCACCAGCTTGCCGGTCATCTCCTCGGCCACCACGCTGGCGCCGCGCATCGCGCGCTGGATGGCGGTGACCAGCGCGTCGCCTTCGATGGTCTTCAGCAGGTAGCCGCAGGCACCGCCGCGCAGCGCGGCGGCCAGGTCGGCCTCGTCTTCGCTGACGGTCAGCATCATGATGCGCGCCGCCGGCGCGGCCTGGCGCAGTGCCGGCAGCGCGTCGACGCCGTTCACGCCGGGCAGGTGGTTGTCCAGCAGGATCAGGTCGGGCTGCAGCTCGGCCGCGCGGCGCTGTGCCTCGCCGGCGTCGGCCGCATCGCCCACCACCTGCAGCGACGCGTCGCGCGCCAGCAGTGCGGTCAGGCCGCGGCGGAACAACGTGTGGTCGTCCACCACCAGGATGCGCACCGCTGCGTTCATGCGCTCACCGCCTCTTCGCGCGTGGCGTGGGCCGCCACGGGCGCCAGCTGCAGCACCACCGAGCTGCCGTGCCCGGGCGTGGAGATCAGCTCGAGCGTGGCGCCGATGCGCTCGGCGCGCTCGGCCATGATGCGCAGCCCCACGTGCGTCTCGCTGCGGCCGGGGTCCTCGGCATGGAAGCCGATGCCGTCGTCGCGCACCTCGAAGCGCCAGCGCGGCTGCTGCTGCACGTCCAGCCACACGTGGCTGGCGTGCGCATGCTTGCGCACGTTGGACAGCGCTTCCTGCAGGATATGCAGCACCTGGATCTGCAGGTCGGGCGTCAGCGGCAGACCCTGGCCGTGCATCTGCAGGCTGGCCTTGATGCCGCTGTGGTGCTCGAACTTGCGCAGCGTGGTCTGCAGCGCCGGCTCGATGTGCTCGCCGTTGGCGCGGGTGCGGAAGTGCAGCAGCAGCTCGCGCACGTCGCCGTAGCTTTCGCGCACGCCGGTGTCGATCTCGGCCAGCACCGATTGCACGCGCTGCGCGTTGCCGCTGGCCAGCGCGTCGCGCATCAGCTGCACCTGGATCTTCAGGAAGGCCAGCGATTGCGCGATCGAATCGTGCAGCTCGCGCGCCAGCAGGACACGCTCCTGCGACACGGCGGCTTCCTTGGCCAGGCTGTCCAGGCGCAGGTTCTCCATCGCCGCGCTCAGGTGCGCGACCAGTGCCTCCAGCAGCGAGCGCTCGGCCTGCGACGGCGCCACCTGGGCGTTGTAGAACAGGTCCAGCTCGCCCATCGTGCGGTCATGCAGGCGGATCGGCAGCGACACCACGGTCTCGAAGTCGGCGCGCGTGCAATGCCCCAGGTTGCCCTGCGGCAGCGCCTGCACCGGGATGATGCGCATGCCGGGCGCGGCCTGCGGCGTGCCGCAATGGCAGTCGCCGGCCTTCAGGCATTGCTCGTGCTCGATCATGCCTTGCGGCAGGCCCTGGCTGGCCAGCAGCAGGTAGCGCTCGTTGCCCTCGTCCGACCAGCGCAGCGCGACCGCGTCGGCATGGGCGACACGCGCGATGCGTTGCGTGAAGCCCTTGGCCAGTTCTTCCAGCGTGGTGGCGCCGACGATGAGCGTGCTCACGTCGTACAGCGCCTGCAGGCGCTCGCCCTTTTCCTGCAGCTGCGACGTCTTCTCGGCCACCTTGGCCTCGAGGCTGCGGTACATCGACTGCAGCTGTTCGGCGAGCTGGTTGAAGCCGGCGGCCAGCGTGCCGAACTCGTCGTTGCTGCCGGGCAGGATGCGCGCGCCGAAGTCGCCGCTCTGCAGCCTTTCGATGGCGCGCTTGAGCTGCGACACCGGTTCGAGCACGAAGCGGTAGCCGGTGAGCAGCAACGCGGCGCCGGCAGCCACCACCAGCGTCAGCACTGCCGTCTGCAGCAGGTGCTGCAGCGCGGTCCAGCGCGACATGTGGGCTTCGATGGCGCTGACCAGCGCGTCGATGTGATCGACGAAGGCGGTCGCTTGCAGGCGCAACTCGGCCACCTCGGGTTGGGACGGGGTGCTGCTCCAGTGCTGCACGAAGGTGGCCCAGTCCTGTTCGACCGTCGCGAAGCGCGCGCGCACCGTGTCGTCCCAGGGTACGAACAGCGGGCGCTCCGGGTCGCCGCTGCGCAGCAGCGCCAGGCTGTGCTCGAAGGCCTTCAGCTGCTGCGGGCGGCTGGCCACGTCGGCGGTGGCCAGCGACAGTGACAGCCGATAGGTCTGCATGCGCATGCGGCCAGCCTCGTTGACCGCGGCTGCGCCGCCTTCCAGCTGCCACGACACCCACAGCGTGGCGGCGATGGCCAGCAGCGTGAGCACGAGGAAGGGCGTGGCCACCAGGGCCAGCTTGGTGCCCAGGTTCCATTGGCGGGGAGAGCTCATCGGCGCATCCTAG
>CAYUPF010000399.1:0-2591 GCA_964446545.1 uncultured Rubrivivax sp. | reverse complement strand
ACCGGCGGGATCAGCGCCGGCTGCGTCGGGTGCGCAGGGTTGTATTCGATCGTGACGGTGCCCCCGCTGATCGCCACGTCGCGCGCCGCCGCAACCGCCCCACGGACGTTCAGGCTCCCGCCGCTGATCGAGACGTCTTGTTGGCCAGACAGAAAACCAACCACATTCACGTTGCCGCCTTGAATCTGCGCATCACGGTCGACCACGATCATGGCGGGCTCATCGTCCGAGCCGAGGTTGACGTTGGTGCTCAACTGCATGTCTCCCTCGACCCAGATGATGCGCCCAGGATTGCCCTGTACCGCTTGCTGCAGCCTGTTGGCGCAGTCGGACGAGCAATCAACGACAACGGTGGCCGGTTGTCCTTTGTACGTAGCCATGGGCATACGGAATTGCGACATGAACAGCTGCACTGGCGTGAGACCACCGAGCTGCGGGTCGATGAGGCTCGAACTGGACACAGGGGTTCCCGGAAGCGTATGCCGCGTCAAGACTCCACCCGCGGTGGCCAGTCCCGCGCCAACATGCGTCGTCAGGCCGCTGGATAGTGCGTCCGCGTTCACCAGGGCCGTATTCCCTCCTGTCAGATCGACGTTTTGTCCTGCCGTCAACGCCGCACTCGGCGGCGCGGCCAGCGCGCTGCTCAGCGCGACCACCACGCTGACGCTGGCGGCGGCTTCGCCCCCCGTGCCTTCGCCGGCTTCGTCGCAAGGCCGATCGACGGTGGCGAAGTTCGTGCCGCCGGTGGAGACCACGCGCACGACGCCGGGCTGCGGTGGGGTGCCCGGTGGGCTGCCCGTCGGCGGGCCAACCTCCTCGAAGCACACGCGGAAGGCCGGATGGATTTCGCCACCGGCGGGCAGTGTGGGCGTGGGCGCGGTGCCGCTCGGGCAGCTGCAGCTCCAGCCGGTGCCGGATTGCACGCAACTGGGCCGCTCGTGCGTGGTGCCGCTGCCCAAGGGCCGGACCCGAGGTGTGTAGTTGCCGTCGATGTCGATGTTCAGATAGCGCTGCCTGAAGCTGTTCTGCGACACGTCCGGTGGCACCAGCGGGTTGCAGCTGGCGTCGATGCGCCCACCGTTCAGCATGGCCAGCGCCCATTCGAGCCCGGCTTCGGCGGCCTCGAAGGCCTGCGTCGCGCGGTACTGGTTGGCCGAGGTCTTCTGCTCGAAGAGCAGGTTGCGCGCGGCATAGGCGGCCACCAACGAGACGAGGAAAAACAGCAACATCACCACGATCAGCGCGGCGGCGCCGCGTTGTGCGGCCGGGCGGGGGGTGCGCGGCGTAGTCATGTCAAGCGGGGCAGCTGCCGGCAATGACCGCGTCGTTGCGCAGCCGCACGTTGCTGCGCAGGCTGCGCTGCACGCTGCTGTCGTGGGTGGCCTGGCCAGTGATGTCGATGATGATGTCGCGCACCTGCAGCTGCGGGCGGCACTCGACCAGCGGGTTCGGGCAGGGCTTGGGGCATTCGAGCCAGATCGGCTGCACGTTCATCGTCAGCGTGAAGGTGGTGACGTTCAGCGTGGCGCCGTCCGTCAGGTCCTGCCAGCCACCGTTGCCCAATCGGGTCTTGATGATGCCGTTGTTGAGCATGAAGCCCAGCTGCTCGGCGGTGTCGACTATGTTGTTCTCGGCCGTCTCGTCGCCGCTGCGCGAATAGCTCATCTGCACGCCGGTCGAAACCTCGCCGTCCACGAAGGCGCTGCTGTTGTTAAAAGTGGTGCCATCGGCCTTCTTGACCACCCGGTAGGGGTTGACTTTGCCTGGCTGCGCCACGCCGTCGCGCGCCTTGGCCCAATGTCCCGAGCGGCGCAGCTCGCGCGTGATGATGTCGGCGGTGGCGCGCAGATCCTGCTGCACCTGCGTCTCAAGCGTCAGCCGCCGGTTGTCCGAGAGCTGCGTGGCCACCAGCATCGACGCCGCGGCGACGACGAACAGGCCCACCGCCACGCCGACCATCAGCTCGACGATCGACAGCCCGTGTGGTGGGCGCTGGATCGCCCGTGCTGGCTTCAGCATGAAGGGGTACCGGAGATGGACCCGTCGGGCGAGCAAACGGTGGGCCGCCCGGACCGGCCAACCTGCGTGCGCAACTTGCCGCGCGGGGTTCCGGTGACGACGACCTCAAAGGCGTTGGGAGCCGTTTCGCCCGGAACGACGGGCATCAGCGAGCCCGATGTGCGAGAGAAGACCACCAGCGGGCCGTAGCTGGACGTGTCGAGCACCACGCCGTTCGACAGCGGCAACTGCACCGTCTTGATCTCCTGCGGCCCGCCGCTGCATACGGGTGTGAGGGTGCAATCGCAGGCGCTGGCAGGCGCGCTGACCGGTGCGCCAGCGGCTGGCGCGCCCGCCGAAACAACGATGTCGACGTAGACGACATAGCACGTCATCGTGCTGTCCGACTGAAAACCCACGCTCACATCCCGATTGCGCCGCGCGGCCTCGCTGCGCGCGTACTGCAGGTCGGTGACCAACTCGGCATTGACGCCGCGCACGCGCTGCACGGAGATCATGTCGCGCATCGATGGCGCCGCCAGCGCGACCAGCACGCCGAGCAGCGCCACCACGACCATCAGTTCGATCACGGT
>CAYUPF010000398.1:0-2615 GCA_964446545.1 uncultured Rubrivivax sp. | reverse complement strand
GATGGCGGCACCCGTCTCTGCTACTCTCCTTGCGTCGCGTTGCAATCTCGCTTGGCGTCGACCCATCGTCGAGCACGAGCCAAGCCTTCCCGAATGAACTGCGCAGACCTGCCTGGCAGCCAAGCCCTGCCGCCCAGGATGACCCAGTGGCCGGCACTGCTGCGTGTGGCCGAAGCGGTGAAGGCGCCGTTGCGGATGGGCGCAGCGGTTGGCGTGCTGCTGATCGCGGCTTGCGCCGGCATCGAGCACGCGCCGCAGCCCGAGGCGTCGCCGCAGGCCGCGCCCATGGCGGCGACTGCGGAACGCACAAGCACCGCGGACAAGGCAACACAGCCCAGTGTCGTGCCGCCGGCCTCACCCGTTCAGGGCGCGGCCAAGGCCGCTGCGGCGCCGCCCGCGAAGAGCCAGACACCCGCCGCGGCTCCGGCAAGACCGCAAGCCGCGGCGCCACTGGACCTGAAATCGCTCGAGGCCCGACTCAAGGAGACCCAGGCGATCGGCGTATTCACCAAGCTCACGCTGAAGAATCAGATCGACGAGCTGCTGGATCGCTTTCGGGCGTTCCACCAGGGCAAGCTGAAGACCTCGCTGGCCGACTTGCGGCGCTCCTATGACATGCTGGTGCTCAAGGTGCTGGCGCTGCTGCAGGACGCCGACCCGCCGCTGGCCGGCGCCATCGCAGGCTCGCGCGAGGCCATCTGGGGCATTCTGTCCGATCCCGCAAAGTTCGCGGCGGTCTAGCTGGCCCGAAGGAGATATCCCTTGAATGACCGCGCGAACACCTGGATCCTTGCCGCCTTGCTCACGGCGCTTTCGTCGCTGCCGGCGCGCGCGGCAGAGGATGCCGCGCTGCTGAAGGACCTCACCTCGGTGATCGCGCTGCTCGGCCTGCCCTGTGGCCAGGTGGTCTCGGCCACGCGGCTGAACGACGACGATCACGTCGCCACATGCAGGGACGGCAATCGCTATCGGGTGTTCATCAATGCCGAGGGCAAGGTCGTGGCGCAGAAGCAATAGGCGCAACAGGCCAGTGCGTTGAGTTGCATCGATGCGATCTCGATCTCCTTCCCGGCGGCTACATCCCGAGTCTGGCGCAGACATGGACCCAAGATGAGCAGGCGTGCGCCGCTACGAACGTCCGACCTGCGTGGCGCAGTGCGCATCGCCACCGACGCCACCGCCGGGCTGACCGACCTGGTGGAAGCGGTGCACGAGCGCATCGCCCGCCTTCCGGGCCTGGGCACGCCGTCGCGTGACGGGCGCACCGGCGGCATCAGCGGCCTCGTCTACAAGACCATCCGCGGTGCCACACGCGTGGTGGGCGGCAGCATCGATGCGCTGCTCGGTTTGTTGACGCCGGCCCTCAGCGGGGACGATACGAACGTGGAGCGCGCTGCCATCGTCGCCGCGTTGAATGGCGTGCTGGGCGACTACCTTGCTGCCACCGCCAATCCACTGGCCACGCCGATGGCATTTCGCCGCAGCGGGCGCCCCCTGGTGCTGGAGACCTCGGCGCTGACGAGCAGCCTGCCGGACGCCGGCGGGCGCCTGCTGGTGCTGCTGCATGGCCTGTGCATGAGCGATCTGCAATGGCTGCGCGGCGGCCACGACCACGGCGCCGCGCTGGCGCATGACCTCGGCTTCACGCCGGTCTACCTGCACTACAACAGCGGCCTGCATATCTCGATCAACGGGCGCGCGCTGGCGCAGCAGCTCGAGCTGTTGCTCGACCGGTGGCCGCATCCGGTGGAGCGGCTCGTGGTGGTCGGCCACAGCATGGGCGGCCTGCTGGCACGCAGTGCCCTGTACTGCGCCGCGCTGGCGGGTCATCGCTGGCCCACACGCCTGGATGACCTGGTGTTCCTGGGCACGCCGCACCACGGTGCACCGCTCGAGCGGGCCGGCAACTGGGTCGACATCGTGCTCGGCGCGACACCGTACGCCGCACCGTTCGCACGCCTGGGCAAGGTGCGCAGTGCCGGCATCACCGATCTGCGCCACGGCAACCTGGTCGACGAAGACTGGGTCGGCCGCGACCGCTTCGCGCGCGGTGCGGACCGTCGACAACACGTGCCGCTGCCGGACCAGGTGCGCTGCTACGCGGTGGCAGCGAGCATCGGCCAGCGACGCGGCGATGTCAAAGACCGCCTGCTGGGCGACGGTATCGTGCCGCTGGACAGCGCACTCGGCCGCCACCCCGATCCTGCGCGTACGCTGGCCTTTGCCGAAGGACGGCAATGGATCGGCTACGGCATGAGCCACCTGGAACTGCTGAGCCACGGCGACGTTTACGCACGACTGCGGCAGTGGTTGGGATGAGCGCGTTGCGGCCACCCCATTGCACGTGAGGATCGTGCGCAACTCCACATGTGTCGTATGAGGGCGCACCAGGCTGCCAGTGTGCGCTATCGAACAGACGCGCCCGGCAGACGCGCCCAGAGTCGCAAACGGGACGCAACGCATCCCTACCCCACCGCGGCGCCACGCCGTCCTGCGGTGTGCCGCAGCTCTGAAACCGAAGGCAAAGCTCGACATGCAGATCCACGTCGGCTTCGAGATGGAGTACCAGTGCCCCGGCCCGACGCCGATGATCCTGGCACTAAGAAGTTATCCGT
>CAYUPF010000397.1:0-2632 GCA_964446545.1 uncultured Rubrivivax sp. | reverse complement strand
TGCGGGGCTGTACCGCGGCGCATGGCCGATGCACGAGATCCAGCAGCGGCTGCGTGCGCTGCAGTCGCTGCCGGAGATCGCCGTGCCGGTGACGCAATTGGCCTGGATGTGCTACGACACCGCGGTCGTCGGCGGGCCGCTGCGTACGCTGCAGCGCTTCGAACTGCACGCCGGCGCACTGCAAGGGGCGGATGGACGCGGTCCTTGCGCCGCTCAGAGCCCCTTGCCGTCGTAACGCAGCCCGATCCAGAACTGCCGCCCCACGTCCTGATAGTCGCGCGCCGGCTGGTAGTCCTTGTCCAGCGCGTTCTGCAGCCGCGCCTCGATCTGCCAGAAGCGCTCGAAGCGCCAGCGCGCGTTCAGGTTCAGCAGGCTGTAGGCCGGCAGCAGCACGCCGGCGTCGGGCCGCTGGCTGACGCGCAGCACCGTGCCGCCCAGCTGCCACGGACCCTCGTTCCAGTCGACGGCGAAGGTCTGCTGGTTGGCGGCGCGCCGGTTCAGCGTCTGGTCGGTGTCGCGGTCCTTGGCATTGAGCCAGTCCAGCGCCAGCGTGAACTGGAAGTTGCCCCACTGCTGCAGGCCCTGCAGGGTGATGCCCTGCAGCAGCGCGCGCGAGGTGTTGCCGGCGCAGCCGAAGTTCATGCCCGGCGGGCACTGGTTCGGGTCGGGCTGGTAGCCGATCAGGTCCGACACCTTGTTGTAGTAGGCGGTGGCTGCCACCGAGTTCGTCTCGGCGCGGTAGTCGATGCCGGCCTCGATGCTGCGCGAGCGCTCGGGCTTCAGCGTCGCGACGCCGAAATCGGGAAAGTACAGGTCGTTGAAGGTCGGCGCGCGGAAGGCCGTGCCGGCCACCGCACGCACCGCCCAGCCCGGCGCGAGGTCCATGCCCCAGCCGAGCTTGCCGGTGGTCTGGTTGTCGTAGACCGAGTTGTGGTCCCAGCGCAGGTCGGCCTGCAGCTTCTGCGCGCCGAAACGCCCGGTGTAGCCGACGATCAGCCCGGTGTTGTCGCGCTCGGGCGCGTCGTATTCGCTGCTGTGGATCGACTCGGTGAGCAGGTCGATGGCCCCCACCCACTGGTGCTGCGCGCTCGGCGTCCAGGTGGTCTGCGCGGTGAACTGGCGGCGCGTGGTGTCGTAGGTGCTGACGACGTTGGCGCCGGATTCCAGCTGCTCGGTCTGGTAGGACGCGCGCAGCAGCGCCGCCCATTCGCTGGTGATCACGCCGTCGTATTGCAGCGTCGTCAGCTGCGTGGTCAGCCGGTTGCGGAAGTCCGGCGACGGGTCGGGCGCGAAGGTCGGCGGCGGGTACTCGGCGCTGTCGAACTGCGAACGCAGCCGGCTGCCGCTGTAGCTCAGGCCGATGCGCTGCCCTTGCTGCCAGCTGAAGCCGCCGGCCAGCGACAAGCCATAGCGCGTGAAGCCGTCGTCGTCGGGGTTGTAGATGCCGAACTGGTCGCCGGGCCGCACCGCCGAGACGCCGTCGCTGGTCTCGCCGCTGAGGCTGAGCGCGTAGTCGAAGCGGTCCTGCGAGCCGCTGACGGCGACATAGCCTTCGCCCGAGGCATGGTTGCCGCCGGCGATGCTGCCGCGCAGATAAGGCGCACCGTCGCCGCGGCGCGTGACGATGTTGACCACGCCGCCGATGGCATCGGCGCCATACAGGCTGGAGCCCGGGCCGCGCATGATCTCGATGCGTTCCACCTGGGCCAGGCTGATGGCGGCCAGGTCGGTCTGGCCCAGCGTGGCCGAGCCGATGCGCACGCCGTCGATCAGCACCAGCGTGTTGCTGGCGGCACTGCCGCGGATCATCACGCTGGCGCTCTGCCCCGGCCCGCCGTTGCGCGACAGCTGCATGCCGCCCTCGCGGCGCAGCAGGTCTTCCAGCGAATCGGCGCTGCTGGCGCGGATGCGGTCGCGGTCGATGACCACCACGTCGGCGACGACACGGTCGAGCGCGGTGGGCGCGCGCGTGCCGATGACCTGCACGGTGGACCCCGGGTTGGCCTCGGCCTGGGCCCAGCACGAAGAAACGACAGGAAACAGGGCGCAGCCGAACAGCAGCCGCGCCGGACGCAGTTTGAAGATTGAAGACACTTGGACCTTTCGCATCCGCACACCCCGTGCGGCCTTGTTCTGAAGACACGGCCGGGCAACGAGAGGCGATCGACACGGCGCGCCGCGCAGGCGAAAACGCACGTGCCCGCGCCGCCCTCCGCAACGCCAGCTCCCCGTGCATCAGGCCGGTATCCGGGCTTGCGAGTGCCGATTCAGCTTGCGGCTGATTCGAAGCGATCGGCGCCTTCCCAGGTTCATCACCCAGTGGCTGCATTGCCGATCGCACCTCGCCGACCGTTGCGGGGGCAGCGCCGGAATGGGCGGGGAATGAAAAACTTCCCCGCCGCACCGGCTTCCCGTTTAACCATCCGCTCCGAGCGGGAGGGGATGGCACCTGGTGCAAGCGGGGCGGAGTCTAGCGCAGCGCCACCCGTTGCCAGCTGAGGCAGCGGTTGTTGGCCGGCATGGCGCGGTCATCGAGCAGCTTCAGGCCGGCGCGAACGGCCAGCGCGTCGACGGCCTCCAGGTCGCGGATGCCGCGCCGCGCATCGGCGCTGCGCAGCTGGGCATCGAAGCG
>CAYUPF010000396.1:0-2659 GCA_964446545.1 uncultured Rubrivivax sp. | reverse complement strand
GTTAGCGCGCCTTGCGCCGCGGCGCCATCGCCGCGGTCTTCGGGCGCACGCCGACGCCCACGTCACGCGGTGGCAGCCCGGTGTGCTGCGTCAGCAAGCGCCCGGGCGGGGGCGCGACGGGCGTGGAGTTCTTGCGCCGGGCGCTGCTGTAGCCCCCAGCCGTCAACGGCTGGAAGCTGGGGATCAGGTGCTGCTTGCCGTTGCCGATCAGGTCGGCACGGCCCATCGCCTGCAGCGCCTCGCGCAGCAGCGGCCAGTTGTTGGCGTCGTGGTAGCGCAGGAAGGCCTTGTGCAGGCGGCGGCGGCGCTCGCCGCGCACGATGTCCACCTTCTCGCCGCGCTGCGGGTCGCGGCTGATGCCCTTCAACGGGTTGCGGCCCGAGTGGTACATCGCCGTGGCCGTGGCCATCGGGCTGGGGTAGAAGGTCTGCACCTGGTCGGCGCGAAAGCCGTTCTTCTTCAGCCACAGCGCCAGGTGCATCATGTCCTCGTCGCTGGTGCCCGGGTGCGCGGCGATGAAATACGGGATCAGGAACTGCTGCTTGCCAGCCTCGGCGCTGAACTTGTCGAACAGCTGCTTGAAGCGGTCGTAGCTGCCGATGCCCGGCTTCATCATCTTGCTCAGCGGCCCGCCTTCGGTGTGCTCGGGCGCGATCTTCAGGTAGCCGCCGACGTGGTGCGTGGCCAGCTCCTTGATGTACTCGGGCGACTTCAGCGCCAGGTCGTAGCGCAGTCCCGAGGCGACGAGGATCTTCTTCACGCCCTTGAGCGTGCGTGCACGCCGGTACATGTGGATCAGCGGCGCATGGTCGGTGTTCAGGTTCGGACAGATGCCGGGGTAGACGCAACTGGGCTTGCGGCAGGCGGCCTCGATCTGCGGGCTCTTGCAGCCGATGCGGTACATGTTGGCCGTGGGCCCGCCCAGGTCGCTGATGACGCCGGTGAAGCCCTTGACCCGATCGCGGATGTCCTCGATCTCGCGCATCACGCTGTCCTCGCTGCGGCTCTGGATGATGCGGCCCTCGTGCTCGGTGATCGAGCAGAAGGTGCAGCCGCCGAAGCAGCCGCGCATGATGTTGACGCTGAAGCGGATCATCTCCCAGGCCGGGATGCGCGCGTCGCCGTAGCTGGGGTGCGGGGCGCGGGCATAGGGCAGGTCGAAGACATGGTCCATCTCCGCCGTCGTCAGCGGGATCGGCGGCGGGTTCAGCCAGACGTCGCGCGCCGTTCTGTCGTCACCATGGCGCTGCACCAGCGCCCTCGCATTGCCCGGGTTGGTCTCCAGGTGCAGCACGCGGCTGGCGTGCGCGTACAGCACCGGGTCGCTCTTCACCTGCTCGTAGGCCGGCAGGCGGATCACGGTCTTGCCGCGCAGCGGCATCACGACGCGCCGGCTCGGCGGCATCGCCACCACCGCGGTCGCCGAGGTGCCGCCCTCCTCCCGGGCGCAGCTGGCGCCCTGGCTCGCCGCCTGCTCGGTGGTGCTCTGGTAGGGGTTGATGTGCTCGTCGATGCGGCCCGGCCGGTCGACCTCGGTCGAGTCGATCTCCGAGAAGCCTTCGGGCGCGCTGCGCACCATGAACGCGGTGCCGCGCACATCGGTGATGCCATGAACCGGCTCGCGCCGCGCCAGCCGGTGCGCGATCTCGACGATGGCGCGCTCGGCGTTGCCGTACAGCAGCAGGTCGGCCTTGCTGTCGACCAGGATCGAGCGCCGCACCTTGTCCTGCCAGTAGTCGTAGTGCGCGATACGGCGCAGGCTGGCCTCGATGCCGCCGAGCACGATCGGCACCTCGTTGAAGGCCTCGCGGCAGCGCTGCGCATACACCAGCGAGGCACGGTCGGGCCGCCCGCCGGCCACGTCTCCCGGCGTGTAGGCATCGTCGCTGCGCAGCTTGCGGTCGGCCGTGTAGCGGTTGATCATCGAATCCATGTTGCCGGCGGTGACGCCGAAGAACAGATTCGGTTTGCCCAGCGCCTTGAAGGGCTCGGCGCTGCTCCAGTCGGGCTGCGCGATGATGCCGACGCGAAAGCCCTGCGCCTCGAGCACGCGGCCGATCACCGCCATGCCGAAGCTCGGGTGGTCGACATAGGCGTCGCCGCTGACGATGACGATGTCGCAGCTGTCCCAGCCCAACGCCTCCATCTCGGCGCGGCTCATCGGCAGCATCGGCGCCGGGCCGAAGCGCTTGGCCCAGTAGGGGCGATAGCCGGTCAGCGGCCTGGCGTCGCGCGGCGGGGTGATCGGGGAGGCGGTTGACACGGTCTTGGGCAGGGCAGCCGACAATTGTCCCAGCTTGGCCGCACTCGCGCCTGGAGAACGACGATGCTGGAACTCAGACCCACCTGCGAACACTGCAACAAGGCGCTGCCGCCGGCCTCGACCGAAGCGCGCATCTGCAGCTTCGAATGCACCTTCTGCGCTGGCTGCGTGGAAGCCGTGCTTGCCAACGTCTGCCCCAACTGCGGCGGCGGCTTCACGCCGCGCCCGGTGCGCCCGGTGCGCGACTGGAAGGGTGGCAACTACCTGGGCAAGTACCCCGCCTCGACGGTCGCCAGGCACCGGCCGGTGGATGCCGCGACGCATGTTGCGTTGGCGGCCGCCATTGCTGGCCTGCCGCCAGAGCAGCGCTGAAGCCGGGGCAATGACCTTGTTAGG
>CAYUPF010000395.1:0-2677 GCA_964446545.1 uncultured Rubrivivax sp. | reverse complement strand
ATTATGCGGGCCCACAGTCGTTAGACTGCCGGGCCTTACAGCCACCGCATGCACCGCCGCCTCGTCCCCCTGCCCTTGCGCCGACCGCTGGCCGGCCTGCTGGTCTGCGCGCTGCTGTTGACGCAGGCGCTGGGGCTGCTGCACCGCGTGCACCATGCCGACGGTCCGCCGCGGGCACATGTGCACCAAACGGAGCATGCCCGCGGCGTGCTCGAGGCGCTGTTCGCCCAGCACCATGATGCGGGCGACTGCCAGATCTTCGACCAGCTGAGCCATGCCGACGGCGTAGGCTTCGGCTTCGTCGAGCCCGGCGCCATGCCGCCGGCGCAAGCGCCCGCGGCGGCCCTGCAGGCGCCAAAGGTGGCCGCCCAGGCCGCGGGCTATCTGGCCCGCGGCCCACCCCGGACGGCCTGAGTCCGCCCGCCGGCCGTCCGCACCACGGCCACCGCTTTCCCTCGCACGACACCGCGGCCGCCATCGCAGCGGGTGCACGTGCGTCGTCACCGGAACCACCCATGAAATCCATCCCTTCGCGGCGCCGTCGCTCGCGCGCCTCTGCTGCCGCCCTTGTCTTCAGCCCCGGCTTGCTGCTGGCCCAAGGAACCCCCGCCACTGCGCCGAGCGCATCCAGCGTCATCGTCACCGGCAACCCGCTGCGTTCGGCCGACATCGCCGCACCCACCAGCGTGCTCTCCGGCAACGAACTGGTGCTGAAGCGAGGCAGCACGCTGGGCGAAACGCTGGACGGCCTGCCCGGCCTGTCGTCCAGCTACTTCGGCCCCAATGCCAACCGGCCGATGATCCGCGGCCAGGACGGTGACCGCATCCGCGTACTCAGCAATTCCGGCGTGCCGCTGGACGCCTCGGCGCTGAGCTACGACCACGCGGTGCCCATCGACCCGCTGGTGATCGAGCGCATCGAGGTGCTGCGCGGCCCGGCCGCCTTGCTGTACGGCGGCTCGGCCGTCGGCGGCGTGGTCAATGCCATCGACAACCGCATTCCCAAGGCCGCGCTCGACGGCGTCAGCGGCACGGCCGAACTGCGCTATGGCGGGCCGGCCACCGAACGCGGTGCATCCGCGCTGGTGGAAAGCGGTGGCCCGGGTTTCGTCGTGCATGCCGACGGCTTCTGGCGCCAGACCGACGACATGAAGGTTCCCTGGTACTCGCGCCCGCTGGAAGACGGCGGCACCGAACGCGCCGACACCATCCTCAACTCGGCCAGCAAGAGCTACGGCGGCGCGCTGGGCGGCTCGATGGTCTGGGACAGGGGCTATCTGGGCGCGTCGCTCGACACCTACCACAGCGTCTACGGCGTGGTCGCCGAGCCCGACGTGAGCATCGACATGGCCTTGAACAAGCTGACGCTGGCCGGCGAGGTGCGCGACCTGCGCGGCGCGATCGGCGCCGTCAGCGGGCAGTGGCTGGTCTCCGACTACCAGCACCAGGAGATCGAAGGCGGCGGCGAGGTCGCCACCACCTTCAAGAACCGCGGCTCCGATCTGCGGCTGCAGGCCGAGCATGCCCAGCTGACGCTGGGCGACGGCAACCTGGGCGGTGTCTTCGGCCTGCAAGCCGAGGATACCGACTTCTCGGCGCTGGGCGAGGAGGCCTTCGTGCCCAGCACCTCGACGCGGCAGTTCGCCCTGTTCGCGCTCGAGGAATGGACGCTGGGCGACGCCAAGCTCAGCTTCGGCGCACGCGTCGGCCACGCGCGCGTCGCCTCGGACGGCGATGCCGCCGGGCAGACGCAGTTCGGACCGGCGCAGTCACGCTCGTTCACGCCCTTCAGCGCCGCGCTGGGCGGCATGGTCAAGCTGGCGCCGCAGTGGCAGCTGAGCGGCAACCTGGCCTACACCGAACGCGCGCCGACCTTCTACGAGCTGTACGCCAACGGCCTGCATGTCGCAACAGGCGCCTACGAGGCCGGCAACCCGGACATGGGCATCGAAAAGGGCAGCAACCTGGACCTGGCCATCGCCTGGAAGGACGGCGCCCACCGCTTCAAGGTCGGTGCCTTCGGCAGCGATTTCTCCAACTACATCGCGCTGCTCGGCACCGGCCAGGAGGTGCACACCGACGAGGGCTCGGTGCCGGTCTACCAGTTCACGAGCGTGCCGGCGCGGCTGTACGGGATGGAGCTGGAAGGCAGCTGGCGCTTGCTCGACAAGGGCCAGACGCTGGACCTGGACGGCAAGCTCGACCTGATGCGCGCTACCAACGAGGCCAGCGGCCAGCCGCTGCCGCGCATTCCGCCGACGCGCGTGACGCTGGGCCTGAACTGGAGCCTCGGCGACTGGACGGCGCGCGCCGAAGCCGTCCATGCCGCGACCCAGGACCGCGTGCCGGCGGACGATCCGGCGACGCCGGCCTACACCCTCGTCAACCTGGCGGCGAGCTGGACGCTGCGCATGCGCGGCGCCGACGGCTTGTTGTTCCTGCGCCTGAACAACGTCGGCAATCAGCTGGGCTACAACGCCACCACGATTGCCACGGTGCGGCCGCTGGCGCCGCTGCCCGGACGCGGGCTGATGGTGGGGCTGCGGCTGAACTTCTAGGCTTGCAAGCTGTGAATGAACCCAACACGCCCGCGCCGGTTCGTTCACCCTCTCAGCGCGAGGTCACCGGCACCGTCGCCAGCCGGCCGTCCAGGCTGCCGACCAGCCGGCGGAACTCG
>CAYUPF010000394.1:0-2678 GCA_964446545.1 uncultured Rubrivivax sp. | reverse complement strand
CCCGCGTTGATCAAGCCGGCACCGACGGCAGCCCCGACAGCGCCATCGCCAGCTCCGCTTCGTCGTAAGACTGGTCGCTCAGCTTGCCGGCGAAGTAGTTCTGGTAGGCCGTCATGTCGAAGTGGCCGTGGCCGCACAGATTGAACAGGATCACCTCGCTGCGCCCCTGCGCCTTGCAGCGCAGCGCCTCGACGATCGCGCCCTTGACGGCATGGTTGGCTTCCGGCGCGGGCACGATGCCTTCGGCGCGGGCGAACAACACGCCGGCTTCGAAGCAGGCGTTCTGGTGGTACGCGGTGGCCTCGATCAGGTTCAGCTCCTTCAGGTGGCTGACCAGCGGCGCCATGCCGTGATAGCGCAGCCCGCCGGCATGGAAGCCCGGCGGGGTGAAGGTGCTGCCCAGGGTGTGCATCTTGGTCAACGGCGTCAGGTGCGCGGTGTCGCCGAAGTCGTAGGCGAACTTGCCGCGCGTCAGCGACGGGCAGGCTGCCGGCTCCACCGCGACGATGCGCCGCTTCCTGCCGCCGCGCAATTGCTGGCCGATGAACGGGAAGCTGATGCCGGCGAAATTGCTGCCGCCCCCCGTGCAACCGACGATCACGTCCGGGTCGTCGCCGGCCATCTCCAGCTGCAGCATCGCTTCCTGGCCGACGATGGTCTGGTGCAGCAGCACATGGTTCAGCACCGAGCCGAGCGCGTACTTGGTGTCGTCGTTGGTCGCGGCCACTTCCACCGCCTCGCTGATGGCAATGCCCAGCGAGCCCGGATGGTCGGCGCGCTGCGCCAGGATGGCGCGGCCGGAGTGGGTTTCGTTCGACGGCGACGCCACGCAGGTGGCGCCGTAGGTTTCCATCAGCGCGCGGCGATAGGGCTTCTGGTCGTAAGACACACGCACCTGGAAGACCTTGACCTCCAGCCCGAACAGGCTGCCGGCAAAGGCCAGCGACGAACCCCACTGGCCGGCACCGGTTTCGGTGCTCAGCTTCTTCACGCCGGCCTGCGCGTTGTACCAGGCCTGCGGCACGGCGGTGTTGGGCTTGTGGCTGCCGGCGGGCGAGACGCCTTCGTACTTGTAGTAGATCTTGGCCGGCGTGCCGAGCGCCTTTTCCAGCCGGTGCGCACGGATCAGCGGGCTGGGCCGCCACAGGCGGAAGACCTCGCGCACCGGCTCGGGAATGGGGATCTCGCGTTCGGTGGACACCTCCTGCAGGATCAGTTCCATCGGAAACAGCGGCGCCAGGTCGTCCGGGCCCACCGGTTGCAGCGTGCCCGGGTGCAGCACCGGCGCGGCCGGCACCGGCAGGTCGGCGGCAATGTTGTACCAGTGCGTCGGCATCTTGCCTTCGTCGAGCACGAACTTGGTGGGTGAACTCATGGCGGGGTCTCCTCTTGGCGGTGAACAGGCAGCGCACATGCTAAGACGCCGCGGGTGGATGGCGGAAGCAGGAAAGCCAGGGCGTTGATGCGGCGCAAGTCGGCGGGTGGTGCGGCCGTCCAGAATGATGCGATGGCATGGATCCCTTTGCGCCAGTTCTTGCTGGGGCTGCTGACCGCGGCCATGCCGGCGCTGGCGCAGCCGCGCGACCAGCCGATGCCGGGCGATTTCGTCGTCATCGACGGCCGGGTCGATGCCGGCACCTACGCCGGCTGGAAGCTGTACCACACCGCCTGCTACGTCTGCCACGGCGTCGGCGGCACCGGCACCGATGTCGCGCCGAACCTGGTCGAGCGCATCGGCAACCACACGCCGCGCGGCTTTGCCGCCAAGGTGCTCAGCAGCTACCGCATCGTGCCGATGCCCGATGGCGCACTGGCCGACCGCGAGGCCGAGCGCGAGGCGCTGCTCGAGTTGCTGATGAAGCGCGAGCGCCAGTTGCAGGGCCAGCCGCTGATGCCGGCCTGGGACGCCGACGACGAGGTGGCACCGCATGTGCTGGACCTGTACGCCTACCTGAACGCGCGCGCCGCGGGCGTGCTCGGCCCGGGCAAGCCGAAACCGCTGCCGCCCCAGCGCTGACGCTTCAGCGCAGGATCTGGAGCGCGCGCTCCATGCCGCCGGACATGATCGAGACCAGCGCCTTCTCGCGCACCGCCGGCTTCGGGTGGTAGGCGATCGACAGGC
This sequence comes from uncultured Rubrivivax sp., assembly GCA_964446545.1. GTDB lineage: Bacteria > Pseudomonadota > Gammaproteobacteria > Burkholderiales > Burkholderiaceae_C > Rubrivivax. The sequence goes on along the minus strand of CAYUPF010000394.1, from coordinate 556 downwards.
CTGCAGCCATCATCATCGGCAGGTCGTTCGCGCCGTCACCCACGGCGATGGCCTGTTCGGTGGAGATGCCCATCAGCTCGCACACCTCGAGCAGCACACGCTTCTTCTCGGCACCGTCGACGATGTCGCCCCAGGGCCGGTCGAACAATGTGCCGGTCAGGCGCCCGTTGGCCACGCCCAGCGTGTTGGCGCGCGCGAAGTCCAGCTTCAGGTGCTGGCGGATGCGCTCGCTGAAGAAGCTGAAGCCGCCGCTGATCAACAGCGTCTTCAGCCCCGCCGCCTGGCAGGCGCGCACGAATTCCGCCACGCCCGGGTTCAGCTGCAGCCGCTGGTCGTACACCTGCTGCAGCGCTGATTCGCTCACGCCGGCCAGCAGCGCGACGCGGCGGCGCAGGCTGTCCTTGTAGTCGGCGATTTCGCCGCGCATCGCGGCTTCGGTGATCGCGGCCACTTCCGCCTTGCGGCCGGCCACGTCGGCGATCTCGTCCACGCATTCGATGTTGATCAGCGTGGAATCCATGTCGAAGGCGACGAGCTTGTAGTCCGCCAGCCGCAG
>CAYUPF010000393.1:0-2704 GCA_964446545.1 uncultured Rubrivivax sp. | reverse complement strand
GCCGCCTGGCCGGCGGCACCCTGCATCAGGTTGTTGAGGAAGTCAAAGCCGGGAACCAGCTTGGTGAACGCGTTGGTGTCGATCATGTCGCTCCTTTGTTCGTGGCCGGGTGGTGAACCATTGTGCGCCCCGCAGCGGCGTGCGCAAGGGGCTAGAAGCGCAGCCGCTGCACGGTGTAGCCGCGCTCTTGCAGCAGCCGGGGCAAGGCCTGCGGGCCGGTCATGTGCAGCGCGCCGACCGCGGCGAAGACCTTGTGCCCGGCCGCATGCAGCGCGTCGATGCGCGCGGCCAGCGGCGCATTGCGCGCGTCGTTGAGCCGGCGCAGCCAGGCACGCTGCGCCTCGCTGTCGGCGCATTCGCACCATTGTTCGTAGCGCTCCAGCGTCTGCAGGTCGCCGTCCGCCCAGGCCTGCGCCAGGCGGCGCATCAGCGCGCGGCTGCGGCCGGTTTCGAGCTGGTCCAACGCCGCTTCCAGCAGCCCATGCATCAGCGCCGCATCGGCCGGCAGCAGCAGTTCGATCTGCTGTTCGACGCTTTCCAGCGCGACGATGCGCAAGCCCGAAGCACGCGCGGTCGCGGCCAGCATCTGCTCCTGGCCGAAACTGGCGTCGAGCGCATCGCGCCGCGCCTGCAGCAGCGTCAAGGTCATCAGCTGCAGCATCGGCGGCAGGCCCTGCAGCGCGGCGGCGGGCAGGCAGGCTTCAGTCGCCTGGTGTTGCAGTCGCTGGCGCAGCGCCGGGTCTGGTTCGGGCACGTTGCGCATGGCTTCGCGCAACTGCGCGGCCAGCGCGGGGTCGGCGGGGTCGATTTCCAGCGCCAGTACCTCGCTGCCCGTCAGCGCCTGACGCAGCAACGGGCCCGGCACGCTCCATTCGAGCCGGCCGACGTGCAACGTGCCGAACAGCCAGGACTCGCGGCCGTGCTTGCTGATGCGCCACAACAGGCCGTGGTCGCGCGCGTCGCGTTGCGCCGCCTGCTGTTGCGCCGCACTGGGCTGGGCCGGCGGTGGTGGGCAGTGGGTGTCGGCGAAGGCATTGGCCGCCAGCGCCAGCCCCAACGCCGCGAGGCGCGATTTCATGGCCCGGCGCGCAGGTCGATGTGCAGCACGCCGTCGGACTGGCGCCAGTGCAGTTTGCCGAGCACGTCCATGCCCAGCAGCGGCGAGCCCAGCGCCGGCAGCGCGGCGATGCGCAGCCGCTCGACGCGCACGCCGCCCTGCAGCTCCAGGTCGGCGCGCACCATCTGGCCTTGCACGGTGCCGCCGGCGGTCTGCGACTGCATGCGGCCCTCCACCGGCAGCTGCAGCCGCTGCGCCAGCGATGACGGCAGCGCGCTGCGCGTGGCGCCGGTGTCGACCAGGAAATCCACCGCGTGGCCGTTGACCGTGCCCGGCCAGTGGTAGTGGCCGTCGGCGCCGCGGCGGATCTGCACCTGGTCGCCGCTGCTTTCGAAGCGCGTGCTGCGCTGCTGCGACAGGAAGGCCTGCACGCCCAGGAACACGGCCAGGCCGGCCAGCAGCCACACCGTGGCCACCTTCAGCCCGGAGGGCAGCTCGTTCACTGGACGACCCTGCGCACTGCGTGCTCCGGGATGAGCGCTTGGGAGCGGCCCGGCGCGCTCATGCGCGGTCGGCGGCCAGCGGCGCGACGCGCTGGTCGATGGCGCCGAACACGCTCTGGCCGTCCTCGCCCAGCAGCTCGATGCGCAGGCGGTCGCCGAAGCCCATGTAGCCGGTGCTGGCGCTGCCGCTGTCGATGATCTCGCGCGCGCGCTTTTCGGCGATGCAGCCGTAGCCGGCGGCCGGATCGCGCTGGCTGACCGTGCCGCTGCCGACGATGCTGCCGGCACGCAGCCGGCGCGTGCGGGCGATGTGCGCGATCAGCTGGCCGAAGTGCAGGCTCATCTCGGCGCCGGCGTCGATGTGGGCCACAGGCTTGCCGTTCCAGGCGATGTCCACCGGCCGGTGCACCCGACCACCGCGCCAGGCGGCGCCCAGTTCGTCGGGTGTGGCCGCCACCGGCGCGAAGGTGGTGGCCGGCTTGCTCTGCAGAAAGCCGAACTGCTTGGCCAGCTCCGCGGGCACCAGGTGGCGCAGGCTCCAGTCGTTGGCCAGCATCAGCAATCGCACGCTGTCCAGCGCGGCGTCGGCACCGGTGCCGATGGCGACGTCGCCGGTGACCACCGCCAGCTCGGCCTCGAAATCGATGCCCCAGGCGCTGTCGGCGAAGACCGCGTCGTCGCAGGCGCCGAGCAGGTCGTCGCTGCCGCCCTGGTAGATCCGCGGGTCGTCCATGAAGTTGGCCGGCGCCTCGGCGCCGCGCGCGCGGCTGAGCAGATCGATGTGGTTGGGATAGGCCGAGCCGTCGGCCCACTGGTAGGCGCGCGGCAACGGCGCCATGCACAGCTTCGGGTCGAAGGCGAAGGCATGGCGCGCCTTGCCCTGGTTCAGCGTCTGGTACAGGTCCTCGAGCTGCGGCGACAGGAAGTTCCAGTCGTCCAGCAGCTGCTGCAATCGCGTGGCGATGCCGCTGGCGAAATGGGCGCTTTGCAGGTCGCGCGAGACGACGGCCAGCTGGCCGTCGCGCGAACCGTCCTTGTAGGTGGCGAGTTTCATTGGGGGTTCCGGTTGGTGGCACCATTGTCCGATGCGTTCCCTGCGCCGCGCGCCGCGTGTCGCCGCCTGGGCCCTGGTGGTGCTGGCGGT
>CAYUPF010000392.1:0-2717 GCA_964446545.1 uncultured Rubrivivax sp. | reverse complement strand
CGGGATGAGCGCTTCGGAGCGGCTGTGCGCGCTCATGGCTGGGCCCCAAAGCCGGCGGGCACCTCGCCGTCGTAGACCATCTCGCGCGTCGCCTGGTACGACAGCGCGAAGCCGCTGGGCTGGCGCATCTCCTCGAACAGGTGCGCGATCAGGCCGGCGGTGCGCGCCAGGATCGGCACGCCCTTCAGCGCCTCCACCGGGAAGCCCGCGCCCAGCAGCACGGCAGGGATCGCGCCCGAGACGTTGAGCTTCAGCGCCTTGCCCAGCAGCTGCGGCAGCACGCGCTCGGCGGCCTCGGCGATGGCGACGAAGCCCAGATCCGTGCCGGCCGCGCGCGCCACGTCGAAGAGCGCATCGACACGCGCGTCGCGCTCCTTGTGCAGCGGGTGGCCGTAGCCGGGGATCGACTTGCCGGCGGCGCGCCAGTCCTTCATCACCGCCAGCGCCGCCTCGTCGATGTCGCTGCCCTGGACCCGCTGGTCCATGCGCGCGGCGATCTCGGCATACATGCGCCCGGCCGTTTCCGACGAACCCAGCACCACCGAGCCGCAGCCCAGGATGCCCGAGGCCACCGCGCCCTGCAGCGCATCGGGCGCGGCGGCGAAGGTCATGCGCGCGGCCTGCACGCTGGGCACCAGGCCATGCTCGGCAATCGCCACCAGCGTGGCATTCAGCACCGCCGCCTGGCCGGCGCTGGGCAACTGGCCGGTCAGCAGCAGGAAGAAGTGCTCGACGAAGCCGATCTTGCCGATCAGCTCCTTCGACAGGTCGCGGCCACGCACGACGATGGTGTGTTCGTCGGAGGTGCAGATGGCCGTGCGCGGCACGGTGGCCTTGCCGATCTTCATGGCGATCCTTTCAGGCGGAAGCCGGGACCGGCGCCAGGCGGAAATCGAAACTCGCGGAGTGATACGGCTGCTTCATCTCGCGCCCGTCGACCGCGCGGCCCGGCGGGTGCGATTCGAAGTCCACCACCAGGCTGTCGCGCTTGCCGAAGACCACGTCCTCGTCGATGAAGGGGCTGCCGGCGACGAAGATGTGCGTGGTCAGCGGCACGTGCCCCGCGGCCGAGACCATCATGTGGATATGGCCGGGGCGGTTGATGTTGCGGCCGGTGGCGCGCAGCATGTCGCCCACCGGGCCGTCGTCGGGCACCGGGTAGTAGTTGGGCCGGATCGACCAGAACCAGTAGCGGCCCTCGCTGTCGGTGCGCAGGCGGCCGCGCGCCTTCATCGTCGGCTCGGCGGACAGCTGCACGTCGTATTTGCCGTCGCCGTCGCCCGACCAGACATCGAGCAGCGCACCGGCCAGCGGCTTGCCGTCGACGTCGGTGACGCGGCCCATGTACAGCGTCGGCTCGCCGGGCACGCCTTCGGCGATGTCGGCGCCCAGCGGCATGTCCGGCGCGCCCGGCCAGAAGAACGGGCCTTCGACCGTGGCTTCGGTGGCCGCCATCGCACCCTGCGGCTGACCACTGGCGCGCGCCTGGGCCAGCGCCACCACCATCATCGACAGCCCCAGCGTGTCGGACAGCAGGATGAACTCGGGCCGCTTGTCGGTGGAGATCTGGCCGGTGGCGGTCAGGAACTTCAGCCCGGCCAGCCATTCCTCGGGCGTCAGATCGACCTCGCGGGCAAAGGCGTGCACATGCTTGACCAGTGATGTCATCAATACGCGCAGCCGCGCGTCGGGCGTGCCGGCAAACGCGTCGACCACGTCCTGCGTCAGCTTGTCCTGGTTGTAGCTGGACATTCTGTCTCCTGATTCGACCGATCCGGCGCGCAGCTTAGAGACAAGCGCGTTCCCACGGAAATGATGAATTCCCATGGATATCATCGACAACATCGATTCGACACTGGGGTTTTCATGGAACTGCGTCACCTGCGCTACTTCGTGGCGCTGGCCGAGTACCTGAGCTTCACGCGCGCCGCGCAGCGTGTGCACGTAACGCAGTCGACGCTGTCGCACCAGATCCGCCAGTTGGAGGAAGAACTGGGCCAGACGCTGTTCGACCGCATCGGCCGCAAGGTGGTCACCACCGAGGCCGGCGAGCTGTTCCTGGGCTTCGCGACACGCGCGCTGCAGGAGGTGGACCACGGCATCGCCACGCTCAAGCCCAGCAGCCGCGGCCTGAGCGGGCAGGTGCGCATCGGCACCACGCACACCTTCAACATTGGCCTGATTCCCGAATGCGTGGCGCTGTTCCTGACGCGCCATCCGGGCGTGCAGGTGCGTGTTGAGGAGCTGCCCGCCGACCAGATCGGCGAGCGGCTGCAGGCGCGCGAACTCGACATCGGCATCGCCTACCGGCCCACCGGGCCCACCGAGCTGTGGTTCGAGCCGCTGTACAACGAGGAGATGGTGCTGGCGGTGTCGGACGCACACCCGCTGGCCGGGCGCAAGCGCATCCGCATGGTCGAGCTGCACGAGCAGCGGTTGGTGCTGATGCCCGGCTACTTCTCCACGCGCGCCATGCTCGACGAATGTTTCAAGGCCAGCGGCGCGCAGCCGGTGGTGGTGGCCGAGATGTCGACCATCGCGCCGATGCTCGGCCTGGTGCTGCGCATGCCCATCGGCGCCATCGTCGCCATCAATGCCGTGCCCGCGGGCATCAGCGCCTTGCAGATGATCCCGATCGAAAGCCCGACCCCCATCCGCACGCCGGGGCTGCTGTGGCGCCAGCAGTCGCAGCGCGCGGCGGCGGTGCAGTCCTTTGC
>CAYUPF010000391.1:0-2736 GCA_964446545.1 uncultured Rubrivivax sp. | reverse complement strand
CTGGGCGCGGCGCTTGCGGCCCGGCCGGTACTGTCGCAGGCGCCGCCGCAGGTGGGCCTGCTGGTGCTCGGCTCGGCCGAGCAGCGCGACGACGTCGAGCACCGGCTCGTGCAGGGCTTGAACGAGCTCGGCTACGTCGAGGGCCGCAACCTGCTGCTCGAAAGGCGCTATGCCGACAGCCAGGTGAGCCGTCTGCCGGGCTTCGCGCAGGAGTTCGCAGCGCGCAACTTCGATGCGATCGTCACCACCTGCACGCCGTCGACGCGTGCCGCGCGCAGTGCCACGCAGCGCATCCCCATCGTCATGGTGGCGGTCGCCGACCCGGTGGGAGCACGGTTCGTCCAGTCGCTGGCCCATCCGGGCACCAACGTCACCGGCCGCTCCAGCCAGTCCAACGACATCGTGCCCAAGATGCTGAGCCTGTTCCAGCGCGCGGCGCCGCGTGCCGACCCGATCGCGGTGCTGGTCAACGTCGACAACCCGGCGCAGGAGGCCTTGTGGCGCGACGCACAGCGCGCCGGCCAGGCGCTGCGGCTGGAACTGCGCCGCGTCGAACTGCGCAGCGCCCAGAACCCGCGCGGCGAGGACCTGGCGCCGGCCTTCGCACGCCTGGCGGCGGCCGGCGCGCGCGGCGTGTTCATGCTGCCCGACGACCCGATCAGCGTCATCAACCGTGCCCAACTGGTCGCGCTGGCGCAGCAGTACCGGCTGCCGGCGCTGTACGGCGCGAGCGAGTTCCCGCGCAGCGGCGGCCTCATCAGCTACGGCGAGAACCTCGGCGAGAGCGCACGCCTGAGCGCCCGGCACGTGGACCGACTGCTCAAGGGCGCCGACCCGGCGACACTGCCGGTGGAGCAGCCCACACGCTTCGAGCTGGTGCTGAACCTGAAGACGGCACGCGCACAGGGCCTGGCCGTCGCCAACGATCTGCTGCTGCAGACCGACCAGGTGATCGAATGAGCCCCGTCGCTGCCGCACGGCCGGGCCTGGGATCCTCGCTGCCCGAGCCCGCCTGAGAGTCTGTGAAGCAACCCGCCACGCCCGCTCGTACGCCCCGGACGGCGCCGCTCGTCGTTGCAAATGCTCGCCGTAGCGGGGGCTACGGCTGTGCTTTGCGCCTCGATCGACACCGCCTGAAGCGCCGGCTCGGACGCGCCGGAATACTCCACAGGCTCTGAGGCGATGGGCCCGCTTGCCGAGTTGCTGGCGCTGCTGCAGTCGCAGCTGCAGGCCATGCTGGCCTCGCCGCGCGAGCTCGTCGCCTACCTGGCCGGCGGCCTGGCCGCCTCCTTCGTCATCGGCTCGGCCTTCGTGCGCACGATGATCCCGCTGCGCTGGCTGGCGGTGGCCGGCAACGTCGGTTTCCTCGTCTTCGGCGCGCTGCATCCTCAATACCTGACGCTGTTCGTGTCGGTGGTGCTGCTGCCCATCAACGTGTACCGCGCGCGCCAGATGATGCGGCTGACGCGGCGCGTGCGCGCGGCCGAGGCGGCCGGCGACCTGAGCGGGCTGTGGCTGCGCCCGCACATGAAGTCGCGTCGGCTGAAGGCCGGCACGCTGCTGTTCCGCAAGGGCGACCTGGCCGACCATCTGTACTGCCTGGTGGAGGGAAATATCGAGCTCACCGAGATCGGCCTGCGGCTGGAGCCGGGCAAGATCTTCGGCGAGATCGCCTTCTTCGCGCCCGACCGGCGGCGCACGCTCAGTGCCCGCTGCGTGGGCGACTGCACCGTACTGATGATCGACGAGCTGACGCTGAAGCAGCTGTACCTGCAGAACCCGTCCTTCGGCTTCCACCTCATCGGCTTGGTGGCGGCGCGGCTGTCGCAGGACGTGCGGCGCATCGAGGAACGGCTGGACGCCGTCGGCCGGCCGGCGCCTCCTGCCGATTGATGAGGAGCGCGAACTAGGGTTTGCGGCGCCGACGCGGCCGGAGTACGCTTTGGGCGCAGTGCAGCAAGCCCGCATGCTCCGGGCTGAGTTGCACGGGGGAGAGGGCATGAACCCGTCGTCGAAGCGCTTTGCCCCTGCGCGCGACAGCCTGGACCCGGGTCGCGCTTCAATGGCCGCGATGCCGCGGCGCCGGTGGCTCTGCGCCGTTGTGCTGGCCGTGCTCGCACGGCAAACGCAGGCCCAGTCCGCGTCGGTGCCGCTGGTCGCGGTGCTGGTGTCCACCGGGCTGCACGCGCTGGACTACCTGCGCCAGGGCCTGCGCGAACTGGGCTTCGTCGAAGGGCAGGACGTCGCCTTCGCCTTCCGCTCGGCCGACGGCAACCCGCGCGACCTGCCGGGCCTGGCGCGCCACCTGGCGAGGCTCAAGCCGGCCGTGCTGTTCTGCGCCGGGCCGGCGGCGCTGGATGCCGCGGTGCATGCCACCAGCAGCGTGCCGATCGTCGCGCTCGACCTGGAGACCGACCCCTTGCGCAGCGGGCTGGTGCGCTCGCTGGAGCACCCGCGCACCAACGTCACCGGCCTGTTCCTCGACCAGCCGGCGATCACCGGCCGGTGGTTCGAGTTGCTGCGCGAAGTGCTGCCGAAGGCGCAGAAGGTCAACCTGCTGTGGGATTCGAGCACCGGCCCGTGGCAGCTGGCCGCCGCCAAGAACGCGGCGGGCAGGCTGCAGTTCCAGGTCGACACGCTGGTGGTGCGCGACGAGGGCGAGTTCGAGCAGGAACTCGCCGGCGGCATGCGGCGCGACCCCGATGCGCTGCTGCTGCTGTCGTCGCCGCTGGTGCG
>CAYUPF010000390.1:0-2760 GCA_964446545.1 uncultured Rubrivivax sp. | reverse complement strand
AGGCGAAACTCAACAAAACGAGCTCATCGCCGCTTGCCATGCCCTTCTGACTAGGATCTATTGCCGACCAGAGAACGATCGCGCGGGCGGGAAGTCCTGGGACGGCGGCGACAAGACCTTCGCCCTGTTTGAGGCGGGACGCAAGGGATGCACGAGACTCGACAGCGCTCGCTTCAGTTGAATGGAGAAGGTCGTGGAGGCTGCCTTCATCGTTGAAGGTGACGGTTGTAATGAGGTTTGGCTTCATGATCGATTTTCCGTTCGGTTAGGGCGATTGGATACAGGCGCGGTACAGATTCGGCGAGGCGGTCACTTGAGTGCCAGGACAGCCGCCACAAGGCTACCAGTGGCAATGATGGTGCTCCAGATCCACTGCCAATGCCTTCGATGGAACTCGACCAATGCTCTGGCAGCTTTCGCGGTCCAGTGCCGCTTCTGCCAGCCGCCGATCAGCACCACCTGCGAGCGCGGATCGTTCTCATACGGCACGAACTCGCCCTCGTACCACTGACGAATTCGGCCAAGCACGGTTGTGTCGCACATTCGTGACGCCTAACGTCGCCCTTCAGCGGCGAGCCGCTTGCGGCACGTCCGCTGCAAGCGGCTGGTTAGAGCCAGATTGACTCATGCGGCCAACTTCGTTTCGATGATTTCGCCGACTAGGGCGTATGGCACCATGTGTTCAATCAAACACCGACCGGATGGAGAGCGAACAGTTCGAAAATTGGTGGTTAAGTTGACGTTTGCGCCAATAGTCTTACCGCTGACCTCGATTGCTGGCACCTTTGCAGCCGGAACGAGAAAGACCACGTACGGCACATCGTCGAGATACTGAGCAGTAAAGCGATGATCCTTTTCACCAACCAACAACAGGAAATCGTAGTCCTTGCCTTTGTCAAGCCAGCCCCGAGGCTTGCTCCAAGACCACCGTCGCGTGGAAAGCGCTGTTTTTTCTGGAGAGTGCAACTTGCTGAACTTGACCTCAAGCTTTATGCGCCCTTTGACCGTAATGTCAAACTGCGCGTTGAGCTTCGTTGCCACACCAGCCGTGATTTCGCAGATGAAGCGCTCGCCTTTCAACCCTTGGGCCAGCGTGGGGTGAAGGCGAAGAAACTCCACCTCCCTTTCCAATTGATTGACGCGAGCCTCGAGTTCGTGAACGCGCGCTGTAAGGGATTTGATTGTTTCCACGGCAATGTGTCCTGGCTCTACCTGTTTTAGGGCGCAAAGGTGACGCATAACATCGCCACAGCGTGTTAGGGGCGGAATTGTGACGGCGTATCCAGTTATTGGCGCACCGAGTTCAACCGGACACGCCCGGGATCAGCCACAGCGCGGCCGGGAACCCGGGCACGGCGGCGCCCGCCGTTGCACGCGGCTGCAAGCCGGCCATCAACCGCGCAGCGCCTGCACCGCCATCAGCAGCCCGATCAGCACCGGCTGGTGCAGCATGTAGAAGCTCAGCGACCAGCGGCCCAGCGCCGCCAGCGGCCGCGCCGGCGCCGGCAGCGGGCCGCCCAGCCAGCCGGGCCGCGCGCGCAGCAGCCACTGCCCGGCCGCCAGCCCGAACAGCATCACGCCCAGCCAGGGCAGCACGGGCACGAAGTCCTCGGTCACCGGCTTGTGCGTGACCAGGCCGACCCAGTTGCTCCAGCGCGCATCGAAGAACGGGTGCTGCACGAAGGCCGGCAAGGCGATGCACAGCGCGCCCAGCGGCCACAGCCAACGCTGCAGCGGCGCGGCCAGCCGGCCCAGCACCAGCATCACGGCAATGCCGTGCAGCACGCCGAAGCTGATCCAGCTCTTGGGGAACATGAAGGCCGAGCCGATGCTCACCAGCAGCGCGCAGCCGGCAATCTGCGCCCAGCGCCGCCAGAACTTCGGCCAGCTCTGGCCGGCATGCAGCGCCACCGCCAGCGACAGCCCGGCGACGAACAGGAACAGGCTGACGATGCAGCTGCGCTGCACGGTCCACAGCGGGTCGGTGTAGAAGTTCTGCCTGGGCTGAAGCCAGTCGAAGTGGTTGAGGTCGAAGGCCAGGTGGAACAGCGCCATCCAGACGATGGCCCCGCCGCGCAGCGCGTCCAGGCGGTCGAAGCGTTCAAGGCGTGGCACACCCTAGCCTAACATCGCCGCCATGACGATCCACCACCCTCTGGGACGGCGCAGCGCCGCCGAACAAGCCAGCTTCGATGCCGCGATGACCGAGCTGTGGGAACGCCGCATCAGCTTCAACCAGGTGCTGGGCCTGAAGGTCGAATCGCTGCAGCCGGGCGATGTGCGCATGCGCCTGGACATGCGGCCCGAACTCATCGGCCACTACAGCTACGGGCGGCTGCACGGCGGCGTGATCAGCGCCTCGCTCGACGCGCTGGCCGGCATGGCGCTGATGGTGGCGCTGGGTGAAAAATACTGCGACGAAAGCGCCGACCAGGTGATGCACCGCTTCGGCCGCATGGGCACCATCGACCTGCGCGTGGACTTCCTGCGCCAGGGCATCGGCAAGCACTTCATCGGCCATGCCGAGGTCACGCGCCTGGGCGGGCGCATCGGCTCGACGCAGATGCGGCTGGTCAACGACCAGGGCGTGCTGATCGCCACCGCCGCCGCATCCTTCGTCGTGGCTTGAGGCAGCGCAAGCCGGCGCGGGCGCGGCGCGCAGATCATTCCGGCGCGACACCGCCGGAGATTGACCATGCCCAGCCAGCGCATCCTGATCATCCAGGGCCACCCCGACCCGAAAGGCGGCCACCTGTGCCA
>CAYUPF010000389.1:0-2791 GCA_964446545.1 uncultured Rubrivivax sp. | reverse complement strand
TGGGCTACATGTACTGGTTCCATCTGCAGCCCGACTACCGGCAGCTCTACAAGGCCTGAGCATGGACCACGCTGCCTACGTCGACGCCGCCGCAGCCACGCTGGGGCTGAAGATCGCCGCCGAGCACCGCCCCGGCGTGCTGCAGTTCTTCGCGCTGGCCGCGAGCATGGCCGAACTGGTGCAGGGCCTGCCGCTGGAGACACACGACGAATCGGGCAGCGTCTTCCACGCGCTGCCGCCGCAGGGCGATGTCTCATGAGCAGCATGGACGCCGCCGCCTCGATCGCCGCGCGCGTGCGCGACGGCACGCTCAGCGCGCGCAGCGTGGCCGATAGCTGCCTGGCGCGCATCGAGGCCACCGACGACCGGATCAACGCCTTCAGCGCGCGCCTGGCCGAACGCGCGCTGAAGCGCGCCGAACTGATCGACCTGCATCCGCAGCGCCACAAGATGCCGCTGGCCGGCGTGCCCTTCGCGGTGAAGAACCTGTTCGACGTGGCCGGGCTGCCCACGCTGGCCGGCTCGAAGATCGAGCGCGAGGCCGCGCCGGCCAGGCGCGACGCGCTGCTGGTGCGGCGTCTGGAAGCGCACGGCGCGGTGCTGGTCGGCGCGCTGCACATGGACGAATACGCCTACGGTTTCTCCACCGAAAACACCCACTACGGCCCGACGCGCAACCCGCACGACCTGACGCGCATCTGCGGCGGCTCCAGCGGCGGCTCGGCCGCGGCGGTGGCGGCCGGCCAGGTGCCGGTCAGCCTGGGTTCCGACACCAACGGCTCGATCCGCGTGCCTTCTTCGCTGTGCGGCGTGTTCGGCCTGAAGCCCACCTTCGGCCGGCTGCCGCGCGTCGGCAGCTACCCCTTCGTCGCCAGCCTTGACCATCTGGGCCCGTTCGCGCGCAGCGTGCAGGACCTGGCGCTGTGCTACGACGCGATGCAAGGCCCGCTGCTCGGACCGGCCAGCGACGACCCGGCCTGCGCGCAGCGGCCGCTGCAACCGACGCTGCAGCTGCTGGAACAGGGCGCGCCGGGCTTGCGCATCGCGGTGCTCGGCGGCTGGTTCCGTGAGATGGCGCTGGCCGAGGCCACCGACGCCGTCGATGCGGTGGCGCAGGCGCTGGGCACGACGCGGCTGGTCGAGCTGCCCGAGGTGGAGCGTGCACGCGCCGCGGCCTTCCTCATCACCAATGCCGAGGGCGCGGCGCTGCACCTGCCGGACCTGCGCCGGCGCGCGCAGGACTTCGAGCCGCTGTCGCGCGACCGCTTCCTGGCCGGCGCGCTGCTGCCGGCCGCCTGGGTGCAGCAGGCGCAGCGTGTGCGCCAGTGGTTCGCGCGCCGCGTCGCGCGGGCGTTCGAGACCGTCGACGTGCTGATCGCGCCGGCCACGCCCTGCGTGGCGCCGCTGATCGGCACCGAATGGCTGCAGATCGGCGAGCGCCGCCTGCCTTCGCGCGCCAGCATGGGCTTGCTGACGCAACCCATTTCCTGTATCGGCTTGCCGGTGGTGACGGTGCCGCTGTGGGGCATGAGCGCCGCGCATCCGCACCTGCCGGTGGGCGTGCAGCTGATTGCCGCGCCCTGGCGCGAGGACCATGCCTTGCGCGTGGCCGCACAGCTGCAGGCCGACGGCCTGTGCAGCGCGCCGGTGGCGAAGGGGCTATGAGCGTGCCGGGCCGCCCCAAACGCGCATGCCCCCGCTGGGCGGGACCGGCCGCAGGACCTGAGGTGCCCCAATGAGCATGGACGTCAACCGCCCCGAGGTGCTGGCCGAACTGCGCTCCGCCTTTGCGCGCTACGAAGACGCGCTGGTCCACAACCGCGTCGAGCTGCTCGACCAGCTGTTCTGGGACAGCGCGCAGACCGTGCGCTACGGCGTCAACGAAAACCTCTACGGCATCGACGCGATCCGCGCCTTCCGCCAGGCGCGCTCGGCCAGCGGCTTGGCGCGCACGCTGCAGCACACCGTCATCACCACCTACGGCGGCGACTTCGGCACCGCGATGACCGAGTTCCGCCGCGACGGCGGCGACCGCATCGGCCGCCAGAGCCAGACCTGGTGTCGCATCGACGGGCGCTGGTTGGTGGTGGCCGCGCACGTCAGCTTGATGTCTGCCTGATCTTCTTCACTTCACACGAGGAGCCCTGACCATGAGCCAAGACCGTTCGACCCTTCCGCGCCGCCGCCTGCTGGCCGGCGGTGCTCTCGCGGGCGCCTCGCTGGCGCTGCCGGGCGCGCTGCGCAGCGCGCTGGCGCAGGCGCCGGTGACGATGGGCGTGATCTACGTCGGCCCGCGCAGCGACTTCGGCTACAACCAGGCGCAGGCCCAGGCGGCCGCCGCGGCGAAGAAGCTGCCCGGCGTGAAGGTGGTCGAGGAAGAGAACGTGCCCGAGACCGCCGCGGTGCAGAAGACGATGGAGGCGATGATCAACCAGGACAAGGCCGGGCTGATCTTCGCCACCAGCTTCGGCTACTTCGACCCGCACATGCTGAAGGTGGCCGAGAAGTACCCGAAGGTGCGCTTCGCCCATTGCGGCGGCATGTGGACCGAAGGCAAGCACCCGAAGAACGCCAGCAGCTACTTCGGCTACATCGACGAATGCCAGTATCTGGCGGGCATCGTCGCCGGCCATACCAGCAAGACCAAGAAGCTGGGCTTCATCGCCGCCAAGCCGATTCCGCAGGTGCTGCGCAACATCAACGCCTTCACGATGGGCGCACGCAGCGTCGACCCGAGCATCACCACGCGCGTCATCTTCACCGGCGAATGGTCGATGCCGGTCAAGGAAGC
>CAYUPF010000388.1:0-2803 GCA_964446545.1 uncultured Rubrivivax sp. | reverse complement strand
TCAGGCGCAACAGCGGCGAGAGCTTTTCCTGGTCCAGTTCGTCGACGCCTTGCCGCACGTACTGGGACAGCACGAAGTCGATGAACGCCTGCTGCTTGTCGCTGAACTCGTGCGAAGCCAGCTGCCGCGCGCGCTCGGCCCGCTGTTGCCTGGACTGCGGCGCCGCGGCAAAGGCGACATAGGCCAGCACATCGAAGAGGTCGCTGTTCTCGGCCTCGATGATCTTCTGCATCTGCGCCAGCGGTTCCTTGCCGAAACCGCGCTCCGCCAGCTCGGCCAGCAGCTTCTTTCGGGTGTCCGGGTCGCCCCAGAGCTCGCGCAGCTGATCTTCGTTCCTGAAGAACTCGGGCAGCGCACCGAAGAGCGATTCGAGAAACTGCGCTGCGGACATCGGCCGCCCGTCGGCGCTCCAGAAGGTGGTGGCCGTCATGTGCTGGATCGCGCGCTCCTTGCCGTCGGCCAGCTTGACCTTGATGCGGGCCGGGGGCGGTTCGGCGTACGGCGGTGGCGCCGGTTCTTCCGCCACCGGCACGCCGTCGCGCGCTGGCCGCGGTGCCGGTGCTGAATCCGGAGCCAGGGGCTCGCCATCCCACTCCGGATCGCTGAAGTGGTGATGCGCCTTCACGAAGTCGTAGATCGTGAAGTGGTCCTTGCCGTCGTACAGGCGCGTGCCGCGGCCGATGATCTGCTTGAACTCGATCATCGAAGCCACCGGCCGCAGCAGCACGATGTTGCGCACGTTGCGTGCATCCACGCCGGTGGAGAGCTTCTGCGACGTGGTCAGCACCGTCGGAATGGTCTTCTCGTTGTCCTGGAAGTCGCGCAGGTATTGCTCGCCCAGGGCGCCGTCGTTGGCCGTCACGCGCACGCAATAGAGCGGGTCCGTGCTGGTCTTGAGCTGGTTGATCAGGTCGCGCACCGCCAGCGCGTGGGTCTGCGTGGCGCAGAACACCAGGGTCTTCTCGCGCGGGTCGATCATGGCCATCAGCAGCTTGACGCGGTAGGCCTCGCGCTCCTTGATTTCGATGATGCGGTTGAAGTCCTTCTCTTCGTAGCGCCGGCCGGCGTCGATGTCGCCCTGCACCACCATGTCGTCGGGTGTGTAGACGTACTCGTCCAGCGTGGTGGCGATCTGCTTGACCTTGAACGGCGTCAGAAAGCCGTCGTTGATGCCCTCCTTCAGCGAGTAGGTGAACACCGGCTCGCCGAAGTAGGCGTAGGTGTCGGCGTTGATCCTTCGCTTGGGCGTGGCCGTCAGCCCCAGTTGTACGGCGGGCGCGAAGTAGTCGAGGATGGCGCGCCAGCTGCCTTCGTCGTTGGCGCCGCCGCGGTGGCATTCGTCGATGACGATGAAGTCGAAGAAGTCGGCCGGGTATTCGCCGAAGTAGGGCGCGGGCTGCCCATCCACCGGCGGGCCGCTCATGAAGGTCTGGAAGATGGTGAAGAAGATGCTGCCGTTCTTCGGCACCCGGCCCTTTCGGCGGATGTCGTCGGGCGCGATGCGCACCAGCGCATCGTCGGCGAAGGCCGAGAAGGCGTTGTAGGCCTGGTCGGCCAGGATGTTGCGGTCGGCCAGGAACAGGATGCGCGGGCGCCGAGAGGGTTCCGCGCCGCTCTTCCAGTCGGCCAGGTTCCAGCGGCTGTGGAACAGCTTCCAGGCCAGCTGGAAGGCGATGAAGGTCTTGCCGGTGCCCGTGGCCAGCGTCAGCAGGATGCGCGTGTTCGTGGGTTTCGGGCCGGCCGCGATGGCCTCCAGCACGCGGGCGATGGCAATGTCCTGGTAGTAGCGGCCCTGCCAGCTGCCGCCCTTGTCCTCGAAGGGCACGGCGGCAAAGCGCTCGCGCCAGGCGTTGGGCTGGGCGAAGGTCAGCGCCCACAGTTCATCCGGGCTCGGGTAGCCGGCCAGCTCGCCTTCGGCACCGGTGGCCATGTCGATGCCGTAGATGGCCTGGCCGTTGGTGGCGTAGCTGTGGCGCACTGCCAGCTTGGCGGCATAGTGTTTGGCCTGGGCTACGCCTTCGGTGAGCGGCTTGTCCCAGGCCTTGGCCTCGATCACGGCCAGTTTGGTGTTGCGATACACGAGCACGTAGTCGGCGACCTCGGCCTTGGCCCGTCCGCCTTGGCCGCCGCCCTGCAGCCGGCCCAGCGTGATGCCGTGCTCGCGCAGCACGCGGCTGCCTTCCACCACGCCCCAGCCCGCGGCCTTCAGGGCCGGGTCGATGTGCTCGGCGCGGGTTTCGGCTTCGTTCATGCGCGCGGCTTCAGGCCAGGCCCAGGAAAACCGCGAGCGCCCGGTTCACGGCCAGCATCGTTTCGTCGTCCACGCGCCCGAACACCGGGCCCAGCCGCGAGCGCGGAACCGACTGCGGCTTGTCCACCATCACCTGTGAGGGCTGGCGCAGGCCGTTGCGGGTGTTCGGCTCGATGCCGATGCGAAGAAGTGGGGCGGCGTGCAAGCTGCTGGTCACGGGCAGCACCGTGACCGAAGGGTGCGCGGAGAAGAGCTCCGACTGGATCACCAACGCCGGCCGCGGCTTGCCCAGATCGCCCTGCAGCGCCACGCTCAACAGATCGCCGCGTTTCATGCCACCCGGCCCGGCCGAAGCTCAACGCCAGCTGTCGGTGTCGGCGACCTGCTCCAGCCAGCGCAGCGTGTCGGCCTCGTGCTCTGCCGCCCGCGCGACGAGGCGCGACTGCCGCCGGCATTCGGCCGCGAAGCCCGGACTGCGCGTGTCGGGCACCCAGATCTGCACCGGCCGCAGGCCCGCGGCGCGCAAGGCATCGCGATGCTTCTTCACACGTT
>CAYUPF010000387.1:0-2805 GCA_964446545.1 uncultured Rubrivivax sp. | reverse complement strand
ATGATGGACATCCAGCGCCGGCTCCGGTGCTGGCGCCCTGGCGGCGGCGCCTCGCCGCCGAATCGATTGGAGTTCATCATGGAAGCCAACCAAACCGTCCGTCCGCAGCGCGTGCCTTGGAACAAGGGCAAGCTCGTGGGGCAGAAGTCGCCGTTCAAGCCCAAGGACGTGTGGGCGATGCGCGCGCGAATGCAGCAGGAGCACCGCACGCGCGACTTGGTGCTGCTGAACCTGGGTATTGACAGCAAGCTGCGCGGCTGTGACCTCGTCGCGCTGAAAGTACGCGACATCCAGCATGGTGGTCAGGTCGCGCCGCGCGCGATCATCACGCAACACAAGACCGGCCGACCGGTGCAGTTCGAGATCACACCGCCGACGCGAGCGGCGGTTGAGACGTGGATCCGGGAAGCACGGTTGAGTTCGGAGGACCCGCTGTTTCCCAGTCGAATCCACCGCTCACCGCACATCTGCACGCGGCAGTACGCCCGGATGCTGCGCAGCTGGGTGCGTGAGATCGGGCTCGATTGGACCCAGTACGGCACGCACTCTATGCGCCGCACCAAGGCCGCGCTGATCAACCAGAAGACCAAGAACCTGCGAGCGGTACAGCTGCTGCTTGGTCATTCCAAGCTCGACTATCGCCAGTGACGGCCTATGTCCCGCCGTGCCGCCTCAACGGCTTCAACCGCGACAAGTCTGGTTCTGCGCCGGACATAGGAATGCTCTCTTCCGGGCAACACCGCCCGCAAGGAGAGCATCTTGGATCGTTCATTCGGAAGCGCCATCGCGCTCGTGGGTCACGCCGCCGGCCCTGTCTCTCAGCATCTTGGTTCCTTCATCGATCTGTTGATTCGCCAGCAGTTCGTCGCGGCCGTGGTGTACGTCAAGGCGCTGCATGCCGTAGCGTTCGACCGCTGGCTTGCCCAGCATGAGGTTGATCCGGCCGATCTCAGTGAGGTCCACGTCCAACGGTTTGCGCGCCGTCGCCGGCGCCGCCGCGGGCCGATCCGGCCTGAGACCCGGCGACGCGAAGAGTACGACGTCCAGCAAGTGATGGGCTTCCTGCGATCCCACGGCGTGTGCGCCCCAGCTATCGCAAGTGCAACCCCGGTCGAAGATCTCGTGGCTGCGTTCGCCTGTCACTTGCGCGAGCAGCAAGGCCTGGCGTCACCGACGATCGAGCGCTATACGATCGCCGCGCGGCAGTTCCTCGAGAACCGCTTCAGCGCTGGCGCAGTCGACCTGCGCGCCGTCGATGCCGCCGACATCGTCGAGTTCATTCGAGGCCAGGTGGCCCATTTGACGCCGCCGGGCCTCAAGTGCGTCGTCACTGCCATGCGATCGTTCCTGCGCTTCGGTCAAACCCGCGGCGACGTCGCCGGTGAACTTGTCGCCGCCGTGCCGGCCGTGGCCACTTGGGCGACGACGCCCGCGCTGCCACGGGCGATCTCGCCCGACCACGCCGAGCGGGCAATCGACAATTGCGACCTCGGCACGGCGATCGGGTTGCGCGACCGGGCTATCCTGTTGCTCCTGGCGCGGCTTGGACTGCGCGCCAACGAAGTCATCACGCTGCAGCTCGACGACTGCGACTGGAACCAAGGACAGGTTCGAATTCGGAGCAAGGGCGGGCGCGAGTGTCTGCTGCCCATGCCCGACGACGTCGGTAGCGCCATTGCCGCGTATCTGGAACGCGGCCGGCCGAGCAGCAACGATCGCCACCTGTTCCTGCGCTCGACGGCACCGATCAGCGGCTTCATGCCTGGCTCGGACGCCATCGGTTCGATCGTGAAGTACGCGTTGGCGCGAGCCGGCGTCAACTCGCCGCACCGTGGCTCGCACCAGTTCCGGCACGCGCTGGCCGTGCGCATGCTTCGCGGCGGCGCCTCCTTCGCCGAGATCGGCGAGGTGCTGCGGCACCGCAGCCCGCAGACCACGTCGATCTACGCCCGGGTCGACATCGATGCACTGCGCCCGTTGGCGTTGCCGTGGCCCGGAGGTGCGCAATGAACACGCTGCACAGTTCGCTCCAGGACTATCTGGCGCTGCGCCGGGGCCTGGGCTTCAAGATGCACGACGCCGGCCGCATGCTGCCACGCTTCGTGAGCTTCCTGCAGGCGCGGCAGGAGCCGCACATCACGGCGCAGTCCGCGCTTGAGTGGGCGCAGCAGGCTGACGTTCAGCCGGCGGAGTGGGCTCGACGTCTGGGCTTCGTGCGCGGCTTCGCGCGCTACTGCAGCGCTGCCGATCCTCAGACCGAGGTTCCGCCTGTACAGCTGCTGCCGCATCGCTCCACACGCGCCAGGCCCTACCTGTACTCCGACGAAGAAGTGCAACGGCTGCTGGATGCGGCTCTGCGACTATCGACGGACCGGCCCTCATCTGCGCTGCGGCCCTGGGTGTTCCACTGCCTGCTCGGCCTACTCAGCGTCACGGGGCTGCGCATCTCAGAGGCCTTGGACCTGAAGATCGACGATGTCGACTTGGACCAGGCCGTGCTGACGATCCATGCAGCCAAGCTTGGCCGATCGCGGCTGGTGCCGCTGCACCCGACGACGTGCGCCGTGCTGGTGGAGTACCTGCGGCGCAGACAAGAGTTCCTCGGTTCGCGAGGTTCGACATACCTATTCATCTCCACCAGGGGCACACGGCTGGACGGCAGCCGGGTGCATCGAGCGTTCTATGACCTGTCGCGCCAGACAGGGCTGCGAGCGTCAGGTGTGAGCCACGGGCCTCGGCTGCACGACTTCCGGCACCGCTTCGCCGTCCTGGTTCTCACCCGGTGGTACCGCGCTGGCATCGATC
>CAYUPF010000386.1:0-2818 GCA_964446545.1 uncultured Rubrivivax sp. | reverse complement strand
CATGCGCCGATTGTCGGGCAGCAGCGCGACGCCACGGGTAAGCTGGCCGGCCCGCCATTGCACGAGACGACATGAAACAGTCCGTCAGACCCCTGGCCACCACGCTCATCGGCGGGGTGGTGTTCCTGCTGCCGCTGATGGTGGTGCTCTACGTGCTGGGCCAGGGCCTGGCATTGACGGCACGTGCCATGCAACCGCTGCTGGCGCTGCTGCCCGACAGGAGCATCGGCGGCGTCACGCTGGCCAGCGTGGCGGCGCTGGCCTTGCTGTTGCTGCTGTGTTTTGGCGCCGGGCTGCTGGCGCGTGTCGCGGTGGGCCGGGCCTTCGCCGAGCGCTTCGAGGCGCGGCTGCAGACGCTGTACCCGCGCTATTCGGTCATCAAGGCGATGTCGCAGGGCCTGCACGGCGCGCTCGGGCAGCGCGTGCTGAAGCCGGTGATGGCGACTTTCGACGACCACGAGCTGATCGCCTTCGACATCGAGCGCCTGGACGACGGCCGCGTGGTGCTGTACCTGCCGGGCGCACCCGACGCCTGGTCGGGCAGCGTCGTGCTGGTGGCCGCCGAGCGGGTGCAGCCGCTGGACGTCGACGCGGCCGAGCTGGCCCGGGCGATGCAGGGGTTGGGCCGAGGCATGGCCGCGCTGCTGCGGGGTGCAGCCTAGAATGGCGCGATGAACTCCCGATGGGCTGCCGCCGCGTTCTGCCTTTGTGCCCCTTGCTGGGCGCAAAGCCCGGCGGCGCCATCACCGGCGGCACGCGACGGCGATGTGTCGCAGGCCGTGCCGCAGCGCGGCGGGGAGCCCAAGGTCGTGCGCACGGTGAGCGAGGACCAATCGGTGCGCATCGAGGAGTTGCGCGTGCGCGGCCAGACGCGGCGCGTCGTGGTGCGCTCCAAGCTGCCGGGCGCACCGGCCTACGAAATCGGCACGTCCACTGACGGGCGCGACGTGGCGCAGGACCGCCGTTCCGAGGGTCGCTCGCTCTGGCAAGTGCTGGCCTTTTAGAAGGCGCGCCGGCGCGCATGGCTGTCTACACCGAAGTGGGCTTCGAGCAGGCCGACGCCTTCGTGCGCAGCCTGGGCCGCGGGCGCGTAAGCGCACTGCACGGCATCAGCGCCGGCATCGAGAACACCAACTATTTCGTCAGCAGCGAGCAGGGCGAATGGGTGCTGACGCTGTTCGAGCGCCTGAGCAACGAACAGCTGCCCTTCTACCTGCGCTACATGCAGCACCTGGCGCAGCACGGCATCCCCGTGCCCGAGCCGCAGGCCGATGCCGGCGGGCAGATCCTGCACCAGCTGTGCGGCCGGCCGGCGGCGCTGGTGAACCGGCTGCCGGGCCGGCATGTGCGCGTGCCCGAGGCGACGCACATCGAGCAGATGGGCGGGATGCTGGCGCGCCTGCACCTGGCCGGCGCCGACTTCGAGCTGCGCCAGCCGCACCTGCGCGGCCTGGACTGGTGGATCGCCACCGTGCCCGAGGTACTGCCCTTCCTGGACGATGAGCGCGCGCGGCTGCTCAGCGGCGAACTGGCCTTCCAGCGCGACGTGGCTGCGTCCAGCGCGGCCGCGGCGCTGCCGCAGGGCGCGATCCATGCCGACCTGTTCCGTGACAACGTGGTCTTCGACGAGGTGGACGGGCAGGACCGGCTCAGCGGACTGTTCGACTTCTTCTTCGCCGGTATCGACAGCTATCTCTTCGACGTGGCGGTGTGCCTGAACGACTGGTGCATCGACCCGCTCAGCGGCCGCTTGCTGGAAGACCGGGCCGTCGCCTTCTGCGACGCCTACCAGCGCGTGCGCGCCTTTGACGGTGCTGAAGCGCGGCTGATGCCGGCGCTGCTGCGCGCCGCGGCCTTGCGCTTCTGGCTGTCGCGGCTGTGGGACCTGCACCTGCCGCGCGACGCCGCGCTGCTGCAGGCCAAGGACCCGACCCACTTCGAGCGCGTGCTGCGCGAGCGCATCGAGCGGCCCTGGCACCCCATTCACTGAAGGATTCATGGCACTTTCCATCCGACAAGCCGCACCCAGCGAAGGCGTGCAATGGACGCGCGATGCGTTCCGGCTGTTCCTGCGCCGCCCGCTGCCCTTCACCGCCATGTTCGTCGCCTTCCTGCTGGTGGCGCTGGTGGCCACGATCGTGCCGGTGGTCGGCGGCGTGGTCATGCTGATGTCGCTGCCGCTGCTGAGCCTGGGCTTCATGCTCGGCAGCCGCGCCGCGCGCAACGACCTGCCGGTGCACCCAGGCCTGTTCATCGAGCCGCTGCGCGGCGAACGCTCGCGCCGCAATGCGCTGCTGTCGCTGTGCGCCGCCTATGCGTTGTGCACGGTGCTGATCATGACGCTGAGCGAGTGGGTCGACGGCGGCGCCTTCGACCGCCTGCAGGTGCTGATGGCCAAGGGCGAGGAGGCGCGCGCGGAGATGGAGGCGGTGCTCGCCGACCCGCGCCTGATGTGGGGCCTGGTGACGCGCTTCGGCCTGGCCGCCTGCCTGTCGGTGCCCTTCTGGCATGCGCCGGCGCTGGTCTACTGGCAGGGCCAGGGCGTGGGCCAGGCGCTGTTCTCCAGCACGCTGGCGGTGTGGCGCTGCAAGGGCGCGTTCCTGATGTATTCGCTGGCCTGGGTGGGCGTGATCGCCGTCTTCGGCGCGCTGGTCGGTCTGCTCTTCAGTCTGTTCGACGCGCGCCAGCTGGCCGGCGTCATCGCCATGCCGGCCGGGTTGATGTTCTCCACCGTGTTCTACGTCTCGCTGCTCGCCACCTACGAAGGCTGCTTCAACCAGGCTGACGTGCCTCGATTGAATTGACGGCTTGCGGCGCA
>CAYUPF010000385.1:0-2827 GCA_964446545.1 uncultured Rubrivivax sp. | reverse complement strand
GCTGGGCCGCGCTGCTCGATTCGCTGCGCGGCACCGCGGCCATCTCGGGGATGATCCTGTTCATCGTCGTCGGTGCGACCACCTTCTCGCAGATCCTCAGCTTTTCGGGCGGCACCAACGGCCTGATCACGCTGGTGCAGGGCTCGGGGCTGTCGGCCTTCGGCGTGCTGCTGGTGATGATGGGGATCCTGCTGGTGCTGGGCTGCTTCATCGACCAGGTGAGCACCATGTTGATCACGCTGCCCTTCTACATGCCGCTGGTACAGCACTATGGCTTCGACCCGCTGTGGTTCGGCGTGATGTATCTCATCTGCATGCAGCTGGGCCTGCTGACGCCGCCCTTCGGCATGCTGCTGTTCACCATGCGCAGCGTCGCACCGAAGAACTTCACCACCAAGCAGATCTACGCCGCGGTGACGCCCTACGTGCTGTTCGGTCTGCTGATGCTGTGCCTGGTGATGGCCGTGCCGGGGCTGGCCACTTGGCTGCCGCAGTTTTTGCTGGGCAAGTAGCGCTGGAAGCAGGCTACGGCTGCTGCGGCGCCGGGCCCAGTTGCGCGCCGGTGACCGGCAGCGCGCCGCCTTCGCCTTCCCAGTTGCTCACCTCGTCCGGTTTCGTGCGCGAGTTGTCGAGCCGGCTCCGGAGCCTGTGCTGTTGTCGGGCGGCAGCCCATTGTCCAAGTGCAAAGCCGACGGCCAGCACGGCGAGAAGTTTGCTCATCATGATTCGCTCCGCAGGGACTCAGTTCGACCCTAATTTGACGAGGCTGCGCCGGCGCTGCGCATCCAGCCCCGGCGTGGCGCGCATGTCGGTATCGACCTGGCCGGCTTCCAGGTCGCGACGCGCCTGTTCCATCACCTTGCGTGGCGCCTGGCCGGCCGCGCCGACGGATTCGTCGCGCTCGTGCGGCAGCTTCAGCTTCGGTCGGGCCAGAGGCGCCCGGCCAGGCGCGTCGGTCGCGGCGACAGGGTGTTTGGCTTTGTTCATGGACCCATGATCGCGCGCCGCGGCGGACAGTGGCAGGGGATCGCGCCGCGAGCCGTCGTAGGACCTCGCCTACCCGATCGGCGAGCTGGCGGCCCGGATAATGCGTTTGCCGATGCCCTGCATCGCGCACGGATGGAGACAAGCATGGTGACCAAGACCCCCACGAGCGCCAAGACGCCCGCACCGGCCAAGGCCCGGCCCGCCGCCCGCAAGACTGCCAAGACGGCAAAGCCGGACGCCGAGGCCGCCCCGGCGCCAAAGACCCGGCCGCGCAAGCCGTCGGTGGCCGAGACCGTTGCCAAGGCCATCGAGGCCAGCCCGGTGGGCAAGGCCGGCGCCGTCACCAGCGCGGTGCTGCGCACCCGCCGCGCCGGGTTGCTGAGCCGGCGCGTGCGCAACAAGCACGTGGTCGTCACCGGCGCGACCTCGGGCATCGGACAGGACTGCGCGCTGAAGCTGGCCGAGGCCGGCGCCACCGTCATCCTGGCGGCGCGCACGCCGCAGAAGCTGGACGAGACGGTGCAGCTCATCCGCAGCCAGGGCGGCCAGGCCTTCGCCTATGCCTGCGACATCTCCGACATGGCCGACTGCGACCGCTTCGTGCAGACCGTGCTGGCCGAGCACCGGCACGTGGACATCCTGGTCAACAACGCCGGCCGCTCGATCCGCCGCTCGGTGAAATTCTCCTTCGACCGCTTCCACGACTTCGAGCGCACGATGCAGCTCAACTACTTCGGCGCGCTGCGGCTGATCTTCGGCTTCGCGCCGAAGATGCTGGAACGCAAGAGCGGCCACGTCATCAACATCAGTTCGATCGGCGTGCTGGCCAGCCCGCCGCGCTTTTCGGCCTACGTCGCGTCGAAGGCGGCGCTCGATGCCTTCTCGTGGTGTGCCGCGCCAGAATTTGCCGACGCCAACGTGCGCTTCACCACCATCAACATGCCGCTGGTGCGCACGCCGATGATCGCGCCGACCAAGCTGTACGACGCCTTCCCGACGCTGTCGCCCGACGAGGCCGCCGAGCTGGTGATGACCGCCGTGATCGACAAGCCCAAGCGCGTGGCCACCCGCCTGGGCCTGGCCGGCGCGGTGGCGCAGGCGGTGGCGCCGGGCGTCAGCGAGTTCGTGCTGAACCAGGCCTATCGCCTGTTCCCCGATTCGGCCGCGGCACGCGGGCTGAGCGAGGCCGAGGCGGCCGAGGAGATGAAGAACCTGCCCAAGTCACCGGTGGACCTGGCGCGCAAGCTGTTCGCGCAGGTGTTCAGCGGCGTGCACTGGTAGCGAGGCACGCCGCGCTGACGGTCAACGGCTAACAGTCGGCCAGCGCAAAGCCCTCGGCGACGGCCGCGGCCGCGAGGCGCTCGTCGTAGGTCGCCAAAACCGGCGCCAGGCCCTGGCCGCGTAAAAAATCCATCGTCGCCAAGTGCAGCGCATCGAGCGTGCGCACCGGCCGCGCAAAGGGCCGCAGCGCGCGGCCGAGCACGGCTGCCGACATCTCGACCAGGTTCACGCGATCTACGAGTTGGCGCGCGTCATCGGCATACACCGTTGCCACTCCGCGGGCATGGACACGATTGAAGACCTCGAACTCGAGCAGGCGGCTGGCCACGAAGGTCCGTGACCAGAACGCATCGGGCGGCGAGCGGTCCTCGGCAAATAGGCGCGCCAACACGACCGACGTGTCCAGATAGATCAACGTTCGGCCCGGCTGTCGTCGAGCTCACGCAGCAGATCGGCGATCTTCGCCACCGGCTTGCGCCGTGGCAGCCGCGCCTTGGGGGACAGCTTGGCCGGCGCGAGCAGGCCCTGCCGCAGCAGATCTCCCAAGCGCTGCTCGTCC
>CAYUPF010000384.1:0-2833 GCA_964446545.1 uncultured Rubrivivax sp. | reverse complement strand
GCTGATGGCCGAGATCCGCGACCTGCACGCGGTGCTCAAGCCGATCGAGACGCTGTTCGTCGTCGATGCCATGCAGGGCCAGGACGCGGTCAACACCGCCAAGGCCTTCAAGGACGCGCTGCCGCTGACCGGCGTGGTGCTGACCAAGCTGGATGGCGATTCGCGCGGCGGCGCGGCGCTGTCGGTGCGCCAGGTGAGCGGTGCACCCATCAAGTTTGCCGGCGTGTCCGAGAAGATCGACGGCCTGGAGCTGTTCGACGCCGAGCGCCACGCCGGGCGCGTGCTGGGCATGGGCGATATCGTCGCGCTGGTCGAGCAGGTGCAGAGCAACGTCGACATCAAGGTCGCGCAGAAGCTGGCCGACAAGGTCAAGAGCGGCGGCAACTTCGACCTGAACGACTTTCTCGCGCAGATCTCGCAGATGAAGAACATGGGCGGCCTGGCCGGGCTGATGGACAAGCTGCCCAGCCAGCTCAGCGCCAAGGCGGCCGGCGCCGACATGGACCGCGCCGAACGCGACGTCAAGCGCATGGAAGGCATCATCTGTTCGATGACGCCGCTGGAGCGGCGCAAGCCCGATCTCATCAAGGCCAGCCGCAAGCGCCGCATCGCCGCCGGTGCCGGCGTACAAGTGCAGGACGTGAACCGCATGCTCAACCAGTTCGAGCAGATGCAGGGCATGATGAAGAAGATGAAGGGCGGCGGGCTGATGAAGATGATGAAGCGCATGGGCGGCGCTTTCCCGCGCTGAAGGCGCAGCGCGCAGCAATGCACACTTCCGGCCGGCATGTGCGGCGCCGGCGGCGCACCTGAAACCTCCGGATACGAATGTCGCTGCCCAGCGCGTTGACGGGCCGGGGTGCCAGACCTAGTGTCGAGACTTCATCGCCCCCAACCCTCGACGCCATGGGATTGACCGATCCGATCGCTGCCCTCGCCTTCTGTGCGGCCCTGCTGATCCTGGGCCTGCTGCTGTGGCACCGCTGGCAGGCTGGCGCCCGGCAGGCCACGTCGCGGCGCGACGCGCTGGACACCGTGCAGGACTGGCCACCCGAAGCCGCGCGCGTGCTGACCATCGCCGAGCGCCGCGCCTACGACCTGCTGCGCAACGCGCTGCCCGGCTTTCTGGTGCTGGCGCAGGTGCCGCTGTCGCGCTTCCTGCGCGTGCCGACGCGCCATTCGCATGCCGACTGGATGCAGCGCGTGGGCAGCCTCAGCGCCGACCTGCTGGTGTGCAACGCCGGCTCGCGCGTGCTCGCCGTGATCGACGTGCGTCCGGCCGAACAGACCGAGCGCAGCCGCCGCCGCCACGAACGCATGGCGCGCGTGCTCAAGGCCGCCGGCATCGAGGTGCAGGTGTGGAGCGAGGACCGACTGCCGTCGGCCTCCGAAGTGCGCTCGCTGCTCGGCAACGTGCTCGAACGCTCGGCCGGCGGCCAGCCCAAGGCCACCGCGTCGCGGCCGATGCCGCTGATCCCGGTGGCCGAGATGGAAGAGCTGCTGCTGCACGGCGACGCCATCGCGCAGGACACCTCGTTCGAGCCGGTGCCTTCGGCCTTCTTCGACGACCTGGAGCCGGCGCCGCAGGCGGTGCGCGCGGCCGCCTGAAGCCGATCAGGCCACCAGCGCCTGCGCGAATTCCAGCGCGCTGAAGGTCTGCAGGTCTTCCATCGTCTCGCCGACGCCGATGAAATAGACCGGCACCACCCGGCCCTGCTGAGCGCCCCAGCGCGCGATGGCGGCGAGCACGCCACCCTTGGCGGTGCCGTCGAGCTTGGTGACGATCAACCCTGTCAGGCCCAGCGCCTCGTCGAAGGCCTTGACCTGCGCCAGCGCGTTCTGCCCGGTATTGCCGTCCACCACCAACAGCACCTCGTGCGGCGCGCCGGCCTGCGCCTTGGCGATGGTGCGGCGGATCTTCTTCAGCTCTTCCATCAGGTGGGTCTGCGTCGGCAGCCGGCCCGCGGTGTCGGCGATGACCACGTCGCAGCCGCGCGCCTTGCCCGCGACCACCGCATCGAAGCTGACGGCCGCCGGGTCGCCGCCCTGCTGGGCGACGATCTCCACCTGGTTGCGCCCGGCCCACACCAGCAGCTGCTCGCGCGCCGCGGCGCGGAAGGTGTCGGCCGCGGCCAGCAGCACCTTCTGATCGGCCTGCGCCAGCCAGCGCGTCAGCTTGCCGATGCTGGTGGTCTTGCCGGCGCCGTTGACGCCCACCACCATGATCACCGTCGGCGATTCGCGGCCGACCTCCAGCGCACATTCCAGCGGCTTCAGCAGCTCGGCGACGGCCTCGACCAGCAGGCCCTTGACCCCTGCCGGGTCGGTGGCCTTGCTGTCCTTGACGCGGCGGCGCAGGTCGGTCAGCAGGTATTCGGTGGCCGGCAGGCCGGTGTCGGCGAGCAGCAGCGCGCTCTCCAACTCCTCGTACAGCGCCTCGTCGATGCGCACGCCGGTGAAGACCTGCGCAATGCCGGTGCTGGTCTTGCGCAGGCCCTGGCGCAGACGCTGCATCCAACCGGCGCGGCCGGCCTCCGGCGTTGGGGTCGGCGGCGGAGACGCTTCAACCTCCGCCTCGACCGGCGGCGGCGGGGTCGGGGCGGCCTGCTCGATGGCAGGCGCGACAAGCGCTGGATCGGCCGGCACTGCGGGGGCAGGCGGCTTCTTCTTGAAGAAGCTGAACATGGGGTTCTGGCGAGGCCGCCGGCCGCGAAGACGGGCAGAGGGCGGCCGCTATAATTGCGGGCTGCAGGCGCTTTAGCTCAGTCGGTTAGAGCGACGGAATCATAATCCGCAGGTCCGGGGTTCGAGTCCCTGAAGCGCCACCAACACC
>CAYUPF010000383.1:0-2833 GCA_964446545.1 uncultured Rubrivivax sp. | reverse complement strand
CTGATCGGCTGCGACGCCGGCTTCCTCAACGCCAGCCGCATCAAGGGCAGCCACGCGGCAATGAAGACCGGCATGCTCTGCGCCGAAGCCGCCTTCGCCGCGCTGCAAAGCGGGCGCAGCCACGACGAGCTGGCCGACTTCCCCGACAGCTTCCAGCGCAGCTGGCTGCGCGAGGAGCTGGAAGGCTCGCGCAACTTCAAGCAGTGGTTCAAGAAGGGGCTGGTGGTCGGCTCGCTGATGACCGGCATCGAACAATGGCTGCTGCCCAAGCTGGGTATCAAGTCGCCGCCGTGGACGATCCACCGCGACAAGGCCGACCATCTGTATCTGAAGCCGGCGGCCGAGTGCACGCCGATCAGCTACCCCAAGCCCGACGGCAAGCTGACCTTCGACAAGCTCAGCAGCGTGTTCATCAGCAACACCAACCACGAGGAACAGCAGCCCGCGCACCTGACGCTGAAGGACGCGGGCGTGCCGGTGGCCATCAACCTGGCGCGTTATGCCGGGCCGGAGGCGCGCTACTGCCCGGCCGGCGTCTACGAGTTCGTGAAGAACGAGGACGACTCCGACCGGCTGCAGATCAACGCGCAGAACTGCGTGCACTGCAAGACCTGCGACATCAAGGACCCGACGCAGAATATCGTCTGGGTCACCCCCGAGGGCGGCGGCGGGCCCAACTACGCGGGCATGTAGGCGCGCCGCGGCCGGCGCAGGCCATCCCCGGCCCACGGGGGTGACGGCAGCGTCGCGCGTGCGGGCTTGAGTCCACAATGTGCCGGTCACCCGGTGCGAGCGACGCGTTGATGGGACTGCAGGCGATGAGCGAAGATCCGAACACGACCCGGCGCTGGCGCGACCCTGGCCGCGGCGCGGATCCCACGGACCAGGCTGCGGCGCGGCGCGGCAACCGCCGCCGCCTGCTGGTGTTCGGCCTGACTTTTCTCGCGGCCCTGCTCGTCGGCCAGGCGTGGAACTTCAGCCGTCCCGCGGAGTTCCGCGCCAGCACGCGCCTGCAGGTCAACCTGCCGGAAGTCGGCCGGCCGGGCCTGTCGGCGTCCGGCGCGTATGCGACCAAGCTGCAGCTCTTCGACAGCCGGCCGATGCTGGCGAAACTGTCGGAGGCCCTGCTCGCATCCGGTCTGGCCGCCGACGCGCTGGGCCCGGACCCGGCAGGCCGGCTGCAATCGATGCTGCAGGTGCTGCCGGTCCCGGGTTCCGAAGTCGTCGAGCTGCGCGCGACCGGCACCGAGCCGCGCTTGCTCGCCGACATGCTGAACGCCTTCCCCGACGTGATCCGGCAGGAGATCGCCTCGCGCCAGCAGAAGGACGCGGACGCGCAGCTCGCCGCGGCCAGGCAGGAATTGGCACGTCTGGAGCGCACGGCCACGGAACGGCGTGCGCGCCTGGATGCCTTCCGGCAGCGCGAGGGCGTGCTCGCGGAACGCGACGACAACGAAGCCGTGGCACGCGCCAAGGGCCTGAACCGGGCGCTGGACACCGCCGTCGAGAAGGAGGCCGCGGCGGCGGCGCGCCTGGCGGCGGTGAGCAAGGCCGTCGAGCAGGGAAAGAGCAGCACGCAGGCCCGTGCCGACCCGGCGTTGTCCGGCCTCGAGACGCGGGCGCACCAGGTGCGCGAGGACCTGAAGGAGCTGGAACGCACCTACACGCCCGACTTCATGGCGATGGACCCTCGCGCCCGCGCCATGCGGGCCCGGCTGGTCGAACTGGACAAGCAGATCGTGCAGCAGCGCAGCATCAGCCTGCAGGCGGCGCTGCAGGCCGCCCAGGAGGAGCAGGCCAGCGCGCAGGCGCAGGTCGAGCGGCTGCGCGCGCAACTGGGCGCCTCGCGTCCCGCACTGACGAAGACCAGCACACGCTTCGCCGAGGCGAAGATCCTGGAGGACGATCTCGCCCAGGTCGACAAGGCGCGGCGCGAACGGCTCGAACAGGTGTCGCGTCTCGAGGCCGATGAACAGCGCCGTGTGGCCACGGTAACGGTGGTCGAGCCCGCGACCGTGCCCTCGCTGCCGTTCCGGCCGGACCGTTGGCGCGACGGTGCTCTGGTGTTGGCGGCCGCGGCCGCCTTGGCGCTGATGGTCATGGGCACCGTCGAGCTGTTCAACCGCGCCGCGCCGGCCGCGATGCCGATGCCGAACACGACCGTGGTGCTGACACCGGGTTGGGACCCGCGCCAGGCAGCAGTGGCCGGGCCCGGTACGCAGGCGATGCCGCTGCTGGACAGCGGGCCTGGACCATCGCACGCCGCAGCCGCGCTTGCGGCACCGCTGCAGTTGTTGAGCCAGGCCGAGGCCACCGCCCTGCTGATGGCCTGCAGCGGCCCTGCGCGGTTGCTGTGCGCGCTGGGCCTGATGGGCCTGTCGGTCGACGAAGCGCTGCAGATCCGGCCTCGCGACCTGGATCGCGGCTCGCTGCAGCTGCAGGTGGCCGGCGCCTGGGCGCGCCGGCTACCGATGCCACCCTGGCTGCCGGACACGCTGCCCGAAGACAGCGGTGCCGATCAGATCGTGCTGCACGATGCTGTCGGCCAGGCGCTGACGGCCGCCGACGTCGCCTCGATGATCATCAGTGCGGCGCTGGACGCGCAGTTGGCGCAGGCCGCGACTCTGAGCTGGGAAGCACTGCGCAACACCGCCATCGACTGGCTGGTCGGGCAAGGGCTGCGCTATAGCGACCTGCCCAAGCTGGTGGGACGTGTCGACGCGGAAAGACTGCAGTCGCTGTCGTCTCGCCATGGCGAGACGCGGTGGCGCGATCTGGCCGCGGTCGAGGCGCTGATGCCGGCCTTGCAACTCGACCCTGGCGCCTGATACCG
>CAYUPF010000382.1:0-2856 GCA_964446545.1 uncultured Rubrivivax sp. | reverse complement strand
CCGGTGGTGCTGCCACCGCGGGGCATTCTGAGCGCGCGCAGCTGGAGTGCGGTGTTCGCCGCGCTGCTGGTCGTGGTGGTGGGGGTGCCGGTGCTGAACCTGGTGCTGCCGGCCGGCCACATGTTCCACATGTCCGACTATCTGGTGCAGCTGGTCGCCAAGATCATGTGCTACGCGATGTGTGCGCTGGCGATGGACCTGATCTGGGGCTACACCGGCATCCTGTCGCTGGGCCATGGCCTGTTTTTCGCGCTCGGCGGCTACATGATGGGCATGTACCTGATGCGCCAGATCGGCAGCGACGGCCAGTACCGCCTGCCGATGCCCGACTTCATGGTGTTCCTGAACTGGAAGGAATTCCCCTGGCACTGGGCGCTGTCCGATTCCTTCGTCGCGCAGATGCTGCTGGTGCTGCTGGTGCCGGGGCTGCTGGCCTTCGTCTTCGGCTACTTCGCCTTCCGCTCGCGCATCAAGGGCGTGTACTTCTCGATCATCACGCAGGCGCTCACCTACGCGGCGATGCTGCTGTTCTTCCGCAACGAGACCGGCTTCGGCGGCAACAACGGCTTCACCGACTTCAAGCGCATCCTCGACCAGCCGATCGCCACGCCGGGCATGCGCATGACCTTGTTCGTCATCACCGGCTGCACGCTGATCGGCATGTTCGTGTTCGCGCGCTGGCTGGTGCACACCAAGTACGGCCGCGTGCTGCAGGCCATCCGCGACGCCGAGAGCCGCGTCATGTTCACCGGCTACAACCCGGTGGCCTACAAGCTGAGCATCTGGACGCTGTCGGCCGTGATGTGCGGCATTGCCGGTGCGCTGTACGTGCCGCAGGTGGGCATCATCAACCCCAGCGAGATGTCGCCGGCGGCCAGTATCGAGATCGCCATCTGGGCGGCAGTGGGCGGGCGTGGCACGCTGATCGGGCCGATCGTCGGCGCCTTCTTCGTCAATGGCGCGAAGAGCTGGTTCACGCAGGCCTTTCCGGAGATCTGGCTGTACTTCCTGGGCGCGCTGTTCATCGCGGTGACCTTGTTCCTGCCGCAGGGCATCGTCGGCATGGTGCGCAAGCTGACAGGCAAAGGCAAGGGCGAACAGGCATGACGCCCGACCTGATGGAAGCCGGCTCGCGTGCGCGCGAAGCCCTGATGCAGCGCCAGGCCCAGTACGAGGCAGCCGGTGGCCGCGTCGCCGCCCGTGCGCGCTTGCTGAAACTGGGCGAACCCGACTTCACGCAGGGCGTGGCGCTGTACCTGGACGACATCACGGTCAGCTTCGACGGCTTCAAGGCGCTGAACGCGCTCAGCCTGACCATCATGGTCGGCGAGCTGCGCTGCATCATCGGGCCCAACGGCGCCGGCAAGACGACGATGATGGACGTGATCACCGGCAAGACCCGGCCCGACGCCGGCAAGGCCTTCTTCGGCAGCACCATCGACCTGCTGCGCCTGCGCGAGAACGACATCGTGCAGGCCGGCATCGGCCGCAAGTTCCAGAAGCCCACGGTTTTCGAGTACCTGACGGTGTTCCAGAACCTGGAACTGGCGCTGAAGGCCGACCGCCGCGTCGGCGCGTCGGTGCTGTTCAAGTTGACGGGCGCGCAGGCCGACCGCATCGGCGAGATCCTGACGCTGATCCACCTGAAGGACAGCGCGCAGCGCACCGCCGGGCTCTTGAGCCACGGCCAGAAGCAGTGGCTGGAGATCGGCATGCTGCTGATGCAGGACCCGAAGCTGCTGCTGCTGGACGAGCCGGTGGCCGGCATGACCGACGAGGAGACCGAACGCACCGCGGAGCTGTTCCTGACGCTGGAAGGCAGCCATTCGCTGGTGGTGGTGGAACACGACATGAAGTTCATCGGCGAGCTGACCGAAGGCAAGGCGAGCAAGAAGGTCACGGTGCTGCACGAAGGCAGCGTGCTGGCCGAAGGCACGCTGGCCGACGTGCAGGCCAACGAGAAGGTCGTGGAAGTCTATTTGGGCCGCTGACATGCTCAAGGTCGAAGGCGTCAACCAGTACTACGGCGGATCGCACATCTTGCGCAACGTCTCCTTCGAGGCGAAGCAGGGCGAGGTGACGGTGGTGCTGGGCCGCAACGGCGTGGGCAAGACCACGCTGCTGAAGAGCCTGATGGGCGTGATCCCGATCCGCACCGGCAGCATCGCGCTGGACGGCCAGCCGCTGGACAAGGACACATCGTACGAACGCGTGCGCAAGGGCGTCGGCTACGTGCCGCAGGGCCGCGAGATCTTCGGCCGGCTGACGGTGGAGGAGAACCTGCGCATGGGCCTGGCCTACAAGCCGGGCCGCACGCCGATCCCTCCGGAGCTGTTCGAGCTGTTCCCGGTGCTCAAGCAGATGCTGCACCGCCGCGGCGGCGACCTGTCCGGCGGCCAGCAGCAGCAGCTGGCGATCGCGCGCGCGCTGGCCGCCGGGCCGAAGCTGCTGGTCCTGGACGAGCCCACCGAAGGCATCCAGCCGAGCATCATCAAGGACATCGGCCGCGTCATCCGCAGGCTGGCCGACCGCGGCATGAGCGGCGGCCAGCCGATGGCCATCGTGCTGGTGGAGCAGTTCTACGACTTCGCCGAGGAACTGGCCGACCAGTACCTGGTGATGGAGCGCGGCGAGGTGGTGATGCGCGGCCGCGGCAAGGACATGGCGGCCGAGGGCGTGCGCCAGCGCATGTCTATTTGACCCACCCCCGAAGCGCCTTCGGCGCTCCCCCTCAAGGGGGCACCGCTGGCGGCCCGGCAGAGCCGGATCCGCGGCGGTTGCTCGACCGCCGCACAATGCGGGCCCCGCCACCCGCAGCTGCCGCCGATGATCACCGTCCACCACCTCGAACATTCG
>CAYUPF010000381.1:0-2875 GCA_964446545.1 uncultured Rubrivivax sp. | reverse complement strand
ACTAGCACCGCCCAGCAAACACGGCCTGCCCGTCACTCGCTACGGATCGCTGCACAGGCAGTGCAGCGCCAGTGCGAAGGGCTGGCGCTGCTGCGCCAACTCGCTCAACCACTGCAGATCCTGGCGCAGTTCGGCCGAAGCCGCCAGCCCCGCGCTGGGCAGCATCAGCTCGAACCGGCGCGCCAGGCCCTCGAAGACCGTGCCGCCGAACAGATCCAGCAGTTGCTGCAGCCGCCCGGGCTCGCGCTCCAGGTAGGTGATGCGGAAGTCGCCGCTGTCCGCGCCGGCGAGCTTGCCACGTTGCGCCGCCGCCGCAAGCGCATCGCGGTAGCTGCCGAGGCGGTCGACCAGGCCGCGCTCCAGCGCCTGCGCGCCGGTCCACACCCGTCCCTGCGCCACGGCATCGATCTGCTGCGGCGTGCGCTGGCGCGCCGCCGCCACCTTGGCGATGAATTCGGCGTAGATGTGGCCCACGCTGCTTTGCAGCAGCGTGGTGAAGCGCGGGTCGATGGCGCGGCGCGGGTCGTAGGCGCCACCCAGCCAGGTGGTGGTGACGCCGGCGGTGTGCACGCCCAGCTTGTCCATGGCCTGCTCGGCCGTCGGCAGCAGCGTGAACACGCCGATGGAGCCGGTGATCGTGGCCGCGTCGGCGATGACTTCGTCGGCCGCGGTGGCGATCCAGTAGCCGCCCGAGGCCGCCATGTCGCCCATCGACACCACCACCGGCTTGCCGGCGGCGCGCGTCAGCTCCAGTTCGCGGCGGATGAGCTCGGCGCCGAAGGCGCTGCCGCCGGGGGAGTCGACGCGCAGCACCAGGGCCTTGACCTCGTCGTCCTCGCGCGCCTTGCGGATCAGCGCCGCCGTGGACAGCCCGCCGACGCGCCCGGGCGGCGCTTCGCCGTCGCCGATCTCGCCTTCGGCCACCACCACCGCCAGCGCCTCGCCGTCGCGCTTGGGCTTCAGCCGCGCCAGGTAGTTGTCGAAGCTCACCTGGCGGAAGCTCTTCGACTCGTCGTCGCGCGCGCCGCGCTCGATCATCTGCTGGCGCAACTCATCGCGCGTCTTCAGCGCGTCGACCAGCTTCGCCTGCAGCGCCAGCTGGGCCAGGTCGCCGTTCAGCGCCACCAGGCTGCCCGGCAGCGCGTCGATGCCGCGCATGATGCTGCCGGCGCCCAGACGACGCGCCTGTTCGACGGCATCGGTGTAGCTGCTCCACAGGCCGTTGACGAGCAGGCTCTCGGCCTCGACCGAGGCCGGCGACGGGCCGTTCTCGGTGAAGGGCTCGCCGAAGCTCTTGTAGGTGCCCACGCGCACCAGGTGCACCGTCACGCCCAGCTTGTCGAGCGCGTCGCGGTAGTAGTTGCGATAGCGGCCGAAGCCTTCGAGCTGCACCATGCCCATCGGGTGCAGCCACACTTCGTTGGCCGCGCTGGCGACGTGGTACTGGCGCTGGTCGAAGCGCGAGCCCCAGGCGAGCACCGGCTTGCCCGAGGCCTTGAAGCGCTGCAGTGCCGCCGAGATTTCGCGCAGCGTGGCCAGTCCGGCGCCCTTGAACTCGTCCAGGATCAGCAGCAGCTGCGTGATCTGCGGGTCCTTGGCGGCGGCGTCGAGCACATCGAGCACATCGCGCAGCTGCACCTGCCGGGGCTGGTCGCCGCGTGCGCGGCCGAGCGCGGTGTCGCGCCAGCTGCCGCTGTACTGCTCGACCACCGGGCCGCGCAGGTTCAGCACCAGCACCGTCTTGTCCTGCAGCGCGGCCGGGCCGCGCGTGACGAAGGCCCAGACCAGCGCGGCGATCAGCGCCAGGAACAGCAGGTTCAACAGCAGCCGGCGCGTGCCGTCGACCAGCCGCCACAGGCGGCGAAAGATTCCGGGGCGGGATGCGGACATGCGTTCTCCAGGGGGGCAGCAACAGGCGCCTAGCTTATGCGCTGTGGCGCGCGGCGATACTGCGGCCCAGCATGCAGGCCATCTTCGCCGTCACCGTCCCCTTCTTCGCGCTGGTGCTGTGCGGCTACATCGCGGCACAGCGCGGCGTGCTGCCGGACAGCGCGATCCCGGGGCTGAACGCCTTCGTGCTGTACTTCGCGCTGCCGTGCATGCTGTTCCGCTTCGGCATGAACACGCCGATCCTGGAGCTGCTGAACCCGGCGCTGCTGGGGGTGTACCTGCTGTGCGCGCTGCTGATGGTGTTTGCCGCCATCGCCTTCACGCTGAGCGAGCGCGTGCACCTGAAGGATTCGGCCTTCGGCGCGCTGGTGGCCTCGTTCCCCAACACCGGCTTCATGGGCGTGCCGCTGCTGGTGGCACTGCTGGGGCCGGCCGCCGCCGGGCCGATGATCTGCACCATCCTGGCCGACCTGTTCGTCACCACCTCGCTATGCATCGCGCTGGCGCAGATGCACGACGCCACCGGCCTGGGCACGCGCGCGGCATTGGCGCGCGCGCTGCGCGGCGCCTTGAGCAACCCGCTGCCCTGGGCTATCGCCGCTGGCGCGGTGTTCTCGGTGGCCGGCATCCAGCTGGCCGGCCCGCCCGAGGTGGTGGTGCGCATGCTCGCCGATGCGGCGTCGCCGGTGGCGCTGTTCACCATCGGCGCGGTGCTGTGGCGCGCCGGCCGCCATGCGCACACGCGCACCCCCGTCGCGCTGTACCTGCCGGCGGCGCTGATGAAGCTGTTCCTGCACCCGCTGCTGGTGTTCACCTTGTCGGTGGCGGCGGTGTCGCTGGGCGCACCGCTGAGCGGCTTCCAGATCATGGTCATCACCTTGACCGCGGCGCTGCCCAGCGCCAGCAACGTGGCCATGCTGGCCGAGCGCTACGGCGCCGACAACGGCCGCGTCACGCGCATCATCATGAGCAGCACGGTGCTGGC
>CAYUPF010000380.1:0-2895 GCA_964446545.1 uncultured Rubrivivax sp. | reverse complement strand
CCCACGGGATCACCATCGACCAGCCCTCGACGCAGCGCATGCGGTAGATGCGCTCTTCCATCGGCGCCAGCTTCAACAGCGCATCCAGGTCCCAGGTGCCGGGCTTCTTGACCTCGCCTTCGACCACGACGCTCCAGGGCTGCGTTTTCAGGCTGCCGGCATGTCGTGCCGGATCGGACTTGTCGGTGCCGAATTCGTAGAAATTGTTGTAGGTCGTCACGTCCGTGTAGGACGTGGGTTTTTCCATCGTCAGCGCGCCGCTGACCGCGCTCTTGGCGCCCGGCAGCGGCCGCAGCTTGCCCGGGCCGCTGACCGTCTGCGCGAAGGCCTGTCTCGACGCCCAGCTCGCCGCCACCGCGCCGGCGGCCGCCCGCATCAGGAACTGGCGGCGCTGCGCGTAGACGGATTCGGGTGTGACGCTGTCGCCACGGCGGGGGGTAAAGCCCCGGTCCTTCAGCAGGTGCATATGGGCTCCGACACGGTTGCTCGTGGACCCCGAGCGATTCTTACAGGCTCGTGCCGGCGCTGCCGCTGCGCTTCAGCGCAACCCGGCCATGTAGTCGGCCAACGCCTTGATCTCGCGGTCGTTCAACTTGGCGGCGACGCCCGCCATTGGCAGGCTGTTGGCGCGCAGGCCGGAGCGGAAGGCGATCAACTGAGCCTCGGAATATTCGCCGTGCTGGCCGGCGATGCGCGGGTACTGCACCGGGATGCCGGCACCGTTGGGGCTGTGGCAGCCGGCACAGGCGGCTATTCTGCGGTCGGCGATGCCGCCGCGGTAGATGCGCTCGCCGAGCAGCAGCGTGTCCTTGTTGGTGGCGAAGCCGGGCTTG
This sequence comes from uncultured Rubrivivax sp., assembly GCA_964446545.1. GTDB lineage: Bacteria > Pseudomonadota > Gammaproteobacteria > Burkholderiales > Burkholderiaceae_C > Rubrivivax. The sequence continues at coordinate 2,062 of CAYUPF010000380.1, read as the reverse complement.
GCGGTCTTGGAGGCGTAGAACGCGGCCACATCGCGCATGTCCTGGTCGCTCAGCGTGGCCGCGAAGCCCTTCATGATGGCGTTGTTGCGCGCGCCGGACTTGAAGTCGTGCAACTGTTTGACCAGGTACTCCGGATGCTGCCCTTGCAGGATCGGGTTGGCTGGCAGGCCGCGCGAGCCGTCGAAGGCATGGCAGGCGGCGCAGACCTGGGTCGCGATGGCCTGCCCCTTGGCCGCGTCGGCCTTGGGTGCGGGTTTGGCGTCGCTTGCCAGCACCGGGGCGGAAATGGCGAGGGCAAGCAACAGCATCAGTGGCGACTTCATGTCCGGGCTTTGGTCGTGTTAGGGAACAAACCCGCTGATTTTACAATGCCCGATGACCGCTACCGCCCCGACCGCCGCCAGCGCGGACAAGTCCGCCGCGAAGGCGGCCCTCGCCTGGACCCACGGCGCACGCTTCCTGACCACGGCCGCGCGGCTGGACCAGTTGCCGCCGACCGATCTGATCGAGATCGCCTTCGTCGGCCGCAGCAATGCGGGCAAGTCGACGGCCATCAACCGGCTGGCGCAGCAGAAGCGCCTGGCCTTCGCCTCGCGCACGCCCGGGCGCACGCAGCACATCAACCTGTTCGCGGTGGGGCCGAAGGACGCCCCCGACGCCTTGTTCGTCGACCTGCCCGGCTACGGCTACGCCGCGGTGGAACGCGCGGCCAAGCTGCGCTGGCAGGAGGTGATGGCGCAATACCTGGCGCAGCGCCGCAGCCTGTCGGGCGTGGTGCTGATGATCGATTCGCGCCTGGGCTTCACCGACCTGGACCATCAACTGCTGCAACTGCTGGCACCGCGTCTGTCGGGCGGCGCGGTGCGGCTGCTGGTGCTGCTGACCAAGTCGGACAAGCTCACGCGCAGCGTCGCGGCCCAGGCACTCCAGGCGACGCGGGCGCTGCTGGCCGACAACTGTCCTGAGCATGCCGACGTCAGCGTCAGCCTGTTCTCGGCCCTGAAGCTGGTTGGCGTCGACGAGGTGGCCGCGCTGCTCTACACCTGGGCGCGGCCCGGCGCCGCAGCTCAGACGACGACGTAGTTGCCTTTCAGATAGGGCAGCGCCATGCGCAGGTGCTCGCGCAGGTGCGGGAACAGCTCGGAGGTCGACTCGCTGGCGTAGATCGGCCGCACGGCCTGGCGCGTCGGGCTGCCGATGTTGATCAGGCAGACGGCGCGGTCATCGATGTATTCGAGCAGATCGGTGCTCAGCGGACGCAATACCCAGCCCTCGGAAGACTGCACTTGTCCATTGGCGGCGGCGATGAGTTGGCTGGGTGTGGGCATGGCGGAACCGGTGTGATCGGACAAAAGTTTAGGGCTGCTGCCACGGCTTCCCATCCCCATGGATCGGGGGTCCGAACGGCCGCTCGCGGCGTGCACGTGTATATGTCACGCGCCTCGATGGGGCCGCCGGCGACAGACGCAAAAAAGCCCGCGGCCTGCAAAGGCGCGCGGGCTTCGTGGCGCCGGCGGGTGGCCCGCCAGCGGGTGCGGACTTACATGTCCATGCCGCCCATGCCACCCATGCCGCCCATGCCACCGGGCATGCCGCCGCCCATGCCGGCGGACTCTTCCTTCGGCGCTTCGGCGACCATGGCTTCGGTGGTGAGCATCAGCGATGCCACCGAGGCTGCGTTCTGCAGCGCAGTGCGCGTCACCTTGGTCGGGTCGAGGATGCCCATCTCGATCATGTCGCCGTAGTTGCCGTCCTGGGCGTTGTAGCCGTGGTTGCCCTTGCCGGCAGCCACCGCAGCCACGACCACGCTCGGCTCGTCGCCGGCATTGGCGACGATGATGCGCATCGGCTCTTCGCAGGCGCGCATGACGATCTTGATGCCGGCGTCCTGGTCGTGGTTGTCGCCCTTGAGCGCGCCCACGGCCGTACGGGCACGCAGCAGCGCCACACCACCCCCGGCGACGATGCCTTCTTCCACCGCCGCACGCGTGGCGTGCAGGGCGTCTTCGACACGCGCCTTCTTTTCCTTCATCTCGACTTCGGTGGCGGCACCGACCTTGAT
>CAYUPF010000379.1:0-2906 GCA_964446545.1 uncultured Rubrivivax sp. | reverse complement strand
CCCGACGAGCTGGAAAAACGCATCAGCGAGCTGAAGACGCTGCAGTTCTGGCTGGAGCAGAACGCCCGCATGATCGGCATGACGGTGCAGGCGCTGGAAGTGCAGCGCATGACGCTGTCGACGCTGCAGTCGATGAACCTGCCGATGGCCGACCTGCGTAACGCGCTGACGCTGCCCACGGCGCCGGCCGCCCCGGCTGCGGCCACGCCGCCGCCGGCCCCGCCCGAACCGCCGCCCGCGGCCACCGCGCCCAGCGAAGCGCCGGCCGAAGACCCAGCCAAGCCTGCCGGCGTGGACCCGATGCAATGGTGGGGCGCGCTGACGCAGCAGTTCACCGAACTCGCCACCAAGGCCATGCAGGACAGCAGCGCGCTGGCCTCGCGCAACCTGGCGGCGCCGGCGCAGCCACCGGCCGCGCCGGGCAAAAAGGCGGCGCCTGCCAAGGCTGCCGCCAGGGCGCCGCGCAAACGCGCCAGCTGAGCGGCGCGCGAGCCCAAGCCATGCAGGCCTTCGCCGCCGGCCACGGCAGCCATCCCGACTGGCGCATGGCGCTGTCGATGGCGACGACGCAGCTGCAGGCGCACAGCGGCGTGCAGGCCGAGCCGACGCTGGGCTTCGTCTACTTCAGCGACCACTACGCCGCCCATGCCGAGGCGCTGCTGGCCGCGCTGCGCCAGCGCTGGCCGGGCGTGGCCTGGGCCGGCAGCGTGGGCCTGGGCGTGCTCGCCAGCGGCGTCGAGTACTTCGACGAACCGGCGCTGGTGCTGCTGCTGGCGAGCCTGCCGCGCGAGCAGTTCCGCGTGTTCTCCGGCGCTCGGCCGCTGGCCGGCTTCGACGCCTTCAGCGCACTGGTGCATGCCGACCCGGGCACCCCCGAGCTGGCCGAGCTGCTGCTGGAGATGAGCCAGCGCACCGCCTCGGGCTACCTGTTCGGCGGCCTGGCGGCGTCGCGCAATGGCGTGCGCCATGTCGCCGACGGCGTGTGGCAGGGCGCGCTGTCCGGCGTGGCCTTCAGGCAGGACGTGGCGCTGGTGTCGCGTGTCACGCAGGGCTGCCAGCCGATCGGGCCGGTGCGCGAGATCACCGCGGCCCAGCACAACGGCGTGCTCGAGCTCGACGGCGAGCCGGCGCTGCGCTGTCTGCTGCGCGACCTGGGCACGACGCTGGACGAGCCGCGCAAGCTGCTGCCGCGGCTGCGCGCCACGCTCGTCGGCCTGAGCGACGCCAGCGAATCGATGCTGGCGCGCGGCGCGATGTTCGGCACCGACACGCGCGTGCGCCATCTGGTCGGCGTCGACCCGGCGCACCAGGCGGTGGCGGTGGCCGACAGCGTGCAGGTGGGCATGCGTCTGGCCTTCTGCAGCCGCGACGTGCAGGCGGCGCGGCGCGACCTGGTGCGCATCTGCAGCGAGATCCGCGAGGAGCTGAGCCCGGACACCGACACCGTGCGCGCAGCGGCCGGGCCCGGCGCCGCCTGGCCGGCCGACGACGCACCGCGGCAAATGCTGGGCGCGCTGTACGTCAGCTGCTGCGGCCGCGGCGGGCCGCATTTCGGCGCGCCATCGGCCGAGGCGCAGATCATCCGCCACGCGCTGGGCGACGTGCCGCTGGCCGGCTTCTTCGCCGGCGGCGAGGTGGCGCGGCATCATCTCTACGGCTACACCGGGGTGCTGACCGTCTTCACCGCGCCGTGATGCGAACTCCAGCGCTGGCCAGGCCACCAGCTACGATCAAGGACAAGACTGCGCTGAAGCCCCGATGGCCACCACCGACACCCACGACACAGACCTTGCACGCGCCGAGATCCTCTGGAAAGCGGCCGATGCCTTGCGCGGCCAGATCGATGCCGCTGAATACAAGCACGTCGTCCTCGGCTTGCTTTTCCTGAAGTACATCTCCGACTCCTTCGACGCCCGCCGCGAAGAGCTGAAAGTCGAGTTGGCAGCCGACGGCATCACCGGGTCGCAGCTCGACAGCCTGCTGGAGAACCGCGACGAGTACACCGCGGAGCGGGTGTTCTGGGTGCCGCCCGAAGCGCGCTGGCAGAACCTGCAGAACCAGGCCGCGCGCGCCGACATCGCCACGTTGATCGACGATGCCATCCTCGCCGTCGAGCGTGACAACCCCAACCTCAAGGGCAAGCTGCCGCGCGACTACGCCCGCCGCGGCATCGCGCCGGAGAAGATGAAGGGCCTGATCGACCTGATCGCCGACATCGGCTTCAAGGGCGACCGATCCAAGGCGCGCGACACGCTGGGCCGCGTCTACGAATACTTCCTCAGCAAGTTCGCCGCCGCCGAAGGCAAGCTCGGCGGCGAGTTCTTCACGCCGCGATGCATCGTGCGCCTGCTGGTCGAGATGCTCGAACCCTACGAGGGCCGCGTGTACGACCCCTGCTGCGGCTCGGCGGGCATGTTCGTGCAGTCGGAGCGCTTCGTGGAAGCGCACGGCGGGCAAAAGACCGACCTCTCGATCTTCGGCCAGGAGTCCAACCCCACCACTTGGCGCCTGGCGCACATGAACCTTGCCATCCGCGGCATCGAGGCCAATCTCGGCGCGCAGCCGGCCGACAGCTTCCTGCGCAACCTGCATCCGGACCTCAAGGCCGACTACATCCTCGCCAATCCGCCGTTCAACATCTCGGACTGGTCGGGCAAGCTGCTGGCCGACGACGTGCGCTGGCGCTTCGGCGCCCCACCTTTGGGCAACGCCAACTACGCCTGGATCCAGCACTTCATCCACCACCTGGCCCCGTCCAACGGCCGTGGCGGCGGCGTGGCCGGCTTCGTCATGGCCAACGGCTCGCTCTCGTCGGGTTCCGGCGGCGAAAGCGAAATCCGGCAGCGCATCGTCGAGGCCGACCTGGTGGAGTGCATCGTCGCGCTGCCGGCCCAGCTCTTCCTGAC
>CAYUPF010000378.1:0-2912 GCA_964446545.1 uncultured Rubrivivax sp. | reverse complement strand
GTCCACCTGCGAAGCGCTGCGCATCGAACTGCCCTCGGGTTTCGACGCCTTGATGTTCGAGTCGTGAGCGCTCGAAGCCCTTCGCTGCAAGTGCAGGTGGAGCCCAGCCGGCCTTTCCGGCCCTCCCGCTTCGGCGAGCGCTTCGGATTGAATCTCGACCCAGCCCTGCGCACCGAAGTCGGCAACGAACAGCTGAACATGGTGCTCGGCCACACGCGGCTGGGCACGCTGGTGGCGACGGCCTTCGCCGTCTTCATGGCACTGCAGCTGCGGGGCGTGGCCGTACCGGCCTGGCTGGTCGACGGCTGGCTGGTGGTCAAGATCGGCGTGGCGGCTGCCCGCATCTACCTCAGCATGCGCTACGACCGGCTGGGCCGTCCGGGCGGCACGAGCTGGAGCCGCACCACCGACGCCTGGCTGCTGGCCGATGGCATCGTCTGGGGTGCAGCAGCCTTCGTGCTGGTTTCGGCGCCCGTGCCGCTGGCCGCACTGGTCAGTGCCGTGATGGCCTGCGTGTCCTGCGTCGCCACCTTCGGCCTGCAGTTCAGCAAACGCTCGACCGCGGCCTACGTGGCGCCGATCCTGACGCTGACGGCACTCGGACTGCTCCCGCGCGGCGACGAACTGGGCACGATTGGCGGCACCGGGCTGCTGATGCTGCTGGGTCTGCTGCTGGCCACGTCCGTGGCCTCGGAGAAGCGGCTGGTCGACGTGCTGATGCTGCGCCTGCGCGCCCAAGCACTGTCCGTCGAGAAGGACGAAGCGCTCAAGCTGGCGCTGCGCCAGAGCGCGGTGAAAACCCAGTTCATCAGCAACGTCAGCCACGAACTGCGCACGCCGCTGCACGGCATCCTGGGCGTGGCACGGCTGCTGCACCTGGAGGCGAAGGACAGCGCCGTGGCACGCCGACTCGAACTGATCGAGTCCTCGGGCACGCACCTGCTGGGCTTGATCAACGACCTGCTCGACATCTCGCGCATCGAGGCCGGCCAGTTCGCGATGCGCAGCGAGCGCTTCGAACTCGGTGCGATGGTGCAGAACCTGGCCGACCTGTACATCGTGCGCGCCACCGAAAAAGGGCTGGGCTTCACCTTGACGCTGCAGCTGGACCAGCCTTGCTGGGTGACCGGCGACCCGGCGCGTGTGCGCCAGGTGCTGCACAACCTGCTCGGCAATGCCGTGAAGTTCACGCAGCAAGGGTCGATCACCCTGACCTTGATGCGCGACGCCGAGACCGGCCGGCTCAGCGCCGAGGTGCAGGACACCGGCCCTGGCATCGAGGCCTCCGAGTTGGTGCACGTCTTCGAGGCCTTCCGCCAGGTGGGCGGCGCGGCGTCGCGGCCCTTCGAGGGCACCGGGCTGGGCCTGACGATCGCGCGCGACATCGCCCAGGCCATGGGCGGCGACATCGGCATCCGCAGCACCGTGGGCGTGGGCACCTGCGCGCTGTTCACCGCGCTGCTGCCGGACGCCACGCCGCCAGAAGCTGCTACCGAGCCCGCAGCATCGCCGCAGCTTGCTAATGCCACGGGCTCTCCGTGCCGCGTGCTGATCGCCGAGGACGACGACGTGAACGCGGTGATCGCGACCGCCTATCTGGAACACATCGGCCTGATCGCGGAACGCGCGAGGGATGGCCGCCAGGCCGTGCGCCATGCGCTGCGCGACGTCGACCGGCCGGACCTGGTGCTGATGGACTGCCGTATGCCGATCATGGATGGCATGGCGGCGACACGCGAGATCCGTGCCCAGGAGCGCAGTCTGGGCCTGCAGCGGCTGCCGGTGATCGCGCTGACGGCAACTACCTCCGACATCAACCGGCAACTGTGCGTGAATGCGGGCATGGACGATTTCATGTCCAAACCCTACACGCGCGAAGACCTGCTGCGCGTACTGCAGCGCTGGACGCAGCGCGACACCAGCGTCGTCGGTTGAGGCAGCGCCCGGGCACGCGGCCCGGCGATCTGGCCGGGCTCAGGCCCAGGCCGGTTGCAGCCGGAAACCCGGCATGTCGACGGGTCGTCCCTCGCCTTGGGCCAAAGTGCAGGCATCGAGGTCGGCATGCACGGTTTCGAAGACGAACTGATACAGCGGGTGCCTCATCTCGCCCCAGCGCCGCTCGGCCGACGTGTTCTCGAAGGCCATGATGCGGTGCGGCAGGCCGCCGGTGTGCGCCAGCGGCATCAGTTGTTCCGGCCCGAACACATCGACGAAGCCGAGTCGACGGTAGTTGCGAATCAGTGCCTCGTTGCGCGCACCGACGACCATCCAGTCCAGGCGGTTCGCCATGCAGTAGAGGTAGCTGGCCTTCCACAGGCTCAGGCGGATCAGCGGGTCGGCACCGACCCGCACGGCCAGGCGCGTGATCTCGGCACGGCTGGCACCATGCAGCCAAGGGGGCAGGCCGAAGCTGCCCTCCATCATCAACGGACCGAAGGCGTTGGACTGGATGCGCATCGTGCCCATGGCCCGACCCTCGGCCTTGTCGCGGCACACGAACACCGAGGTCCCGGCGGCAAAGTCGAGCTCATCGGGTTCGGCCAGCTTGCGCCCCATGTCCGGCAAGTGATGCCCGTAGGCTTGTGCACGCACGGAACAGGCATCGAGCAGATCTTGAGTGGACGACACCAACTCGAGCACGAAGCCCAACTCACAGTGGCTCATGACCGCGTTCCCCAACGACGTTATCTTTTTGCTGATCGCCACGACCGGGCGCCGTGACGTCGCGAATGGAGCATACGGCACGTGTTGCGCCGCAACGAATAGGCACAAACCTGGAAATCCGCTTCGCCACGCCATGTGTGGCGTGAACGCTGCACTTGACACTGCGAAAAGCTGCGCGCGGCCGGATTTGACCGTTAGCGCGCCTTGCGCCGCGGCGCCATCGCCGCGGTCTTCGGGCGCACGCCGAC
>CAYUPF010000377.1:0-2912 GCA_964446545.1 uncultured Rubrivivax sp. | reverse complement strand
GGTGGCGCCCCCTCGAGGGGGCGCGGCCCACGGCCGCTACGGGGGTGGGCCCATGTCTGAGCTAAAGGACCTCGCAAACGAGCTGGACCGCTTCCGGCTGCGCGTGCTTGCGGCCGGCGCCTTCGTGCTGCTGGGCTTCGCGCTGCTCGGCGCGCGGCTGGCGCACCTGCAGGTGGTGCGCCACGAGGACCTGGCGGCGCAGGCCGAGACCAACCGCACTGCGGTGCTGCCGATCGTGCCCAACCGCGGCCGCATCCTCGACCGCAACGGCGAGGTGCTGGCCACCAACTACTCGGCCTACACGCTGGAGATCATGCCCTCGAAGGTCGAGGACCTGGAGGCCACCATCGACCGCTTGGCCGAGATCGTCGAGATCGGCCCGCGCGACCGGCGCCGCTTCAAGCGGCTGCTCGAAGAAGGCAAGAGCTTCGAATCCCTGCCGGTGCGCACCAAGCTCAGCGACGAGGAGGTGGCGCGCTTCATGGCGCAGCGCTTCCGCTTTCCCGGCGTGGACGTGAAGGCGCGGCTGTTCCGCAACTACCCGCTGGGCGAGACCGGCAGCCACCTGCTGGGCTACATCGGCCGCATCAACCAGGCCGAGAAGGCGAGGATGGAGGACTGGCCGGACGAGCAGCTGGCCAACTACAAGGGCACCGAATACATCGGCAAGCTCGGCCTGGAGCAGAGCTACGAGGCCGAACTGCACGGCCAGACCGGCTTCGAGCGTGTAGAGACCAGCGCCGGCGGCCGCGCGATCCGGCGCCTGAGCAGCCACGCGCCGACGCCGGGTAACACGCTGGTGCTGTCCATCGACATCCGCCTGCAGGCCATGGTCGAAGAGCTGTTCGGCGAGCGCCGCGGCGCGCTGGTGGCCATCGACCCGCGCTCCGGTGAAGTGCTGGCCTTCGTCAGCAAGCCCACCTTCGACCCCAACCTGTTCGTCGACGGCATCGATGTCGACAGCTGGCGCGAGCTCAACGAATCGATCGACAAGCCGCTGCTCAACCGCGCGATGCGCGGCACCTATCCGCCGGGCTCGACCTACAAGCCCTTCATGGCGCTGGCGGCGCTGAACAGCGGCAAGCGTGCGCCCGGCACCATCATCCAGGACAACGCCAGCTTTGCCTTCGGCAACCACGTCTTTCGCAGCCACGGCGACAGGGGCCTGGGGCCGGTGGACATGGTCCGCTCGATCGTCAAGTCGAGCAACGTCTACTACTACTCGCTGGCCAACGAGATGGGCGTGGACCTGATGTTCGAGCAGATGTCGCCGCTGGGCTTCGGCCGCAAGACCGGCATCGATGTCGAAGGTGAGTCCACCGGCATCCTGCCCTCCACCGCCTGGAAGAAACGCTACTACAAGCGAGCGGAGCAGCAGCGCTGGTATGCCGGCGAAACCATCTCGCTGGGCATCGGCCAGGGCTACAACGCCTTCACGCCGCTGCAGCTGGCCAATGCCACGGCCACGCTGGTGTCCGGCGGCCAGCGTTTCAAGCCGCGGCTGGTGCGCGAGATCGAGGACGTGGTCACGCACGAGAAGCGGCGGGTGGCCAGCGAAGCGCTCGAGCCGCTGCCCTACAAGCCCGAGCACATCGAGCTGCTGATGCGCGCGCTGCACGGCGTGACGCAGGAGGGCACCTCGACGCGCGTCTTCGCCGGTGCGCCCTACAAGAGCGTCGGCAAGACCGGCACCGCGCAGGCGGTGGGCGTCAGGGCGAACCAGAAGTACGACGCGTCGAAGCTGGACGAGCACAAGCGCGACCACTCGCTGTACATCGCCGCGGCGCCGTTGCCCGAGCCGAGCATCGCGGTGGCGGTGATCGTGGAGAACGCCGGCTTCGGCGCCGCGGCGGCGGCGCCGATCGCGCGGCGCGTGTTCGACTTCGTGCTGCTCGGCCAGTACCCCAGCGAGGAGGACATCGCCGCCACGCGCAAGGGCCAGTCGGTCGCGCCCGTCGGCACGCCGCGCCGCGCCGCCGACGTGCCGCTGCCGGGCCAGGGTGCGGCCTCGGCCGCTGCGCTGGGTGCCGCCGAACCCGCGGCGCCGCTGCGACTGGCGCACAAGGCGATGCCATGAACGCAGTGCTGCAGCGCCCATCGCCGTGGCAGCGTCTGAAGCCGGTGTTCATCGGCTACGACCTGTGGCTGGCGGTGGCCATCGGCTGCCTGGCGGCGCTGGGGCTGGTGTCGATGTACTCGGCCGGCTTCGACCACGGCACGCGCTTCGTCGACCATGGCCGCAACATGCTGATCGCGCTGGGCGTGCTGTTCGTCGCCGCGCAGGTGCCGCCGCAGCGCCTGCAGAGCCTGGCCGTGCCGCTGTACGTGGTGGGCGTGGCGCTGCTGATCGTCACCGCGCTGCCGGGCGTGGGCATCACCAAGAAGGGCGCCACGCGCTGGCTCAACGTCGGCATGGTGATCCAGCCCAGCGAGATCATGAAGATCGCGATGCCGCTGATGCTGGCCTGGTGGTTCCAGCGCCGCGAAGGCCAGTTGCGCATCACCGACTTCCTGGTGGCGGGGGTGCTGCTGCTGCTGCCGGTGGGGCTGATCATGAAGCAGCCGGACCTGGGCACCTCGCTGCTGGTGCTGGCTGCCGGGCTGTACGTGATCTTCTTCGCCGGCCTGTCCTGGAAGCTGATCGCGCCGGTGCTGCTGCTGGGCGCCCTGGCCATCGGCGCCATCGTGCTCAGCGCCGACGCCATCTGCGCCGACGGCGTGCAGTGGCCGGTGCTGAAGGACTACCAGCGCCACCGCGTGTGCACGCTGCTCGACCCAACCAAGGACCCGCTGGGCAAGGGCTTCCACATCATCCAGGGCATGATCGCCATCGGCTCCGGCGGGCTCACCGGCAAGGGCTTCATGCAGGGCACGCAGACGCACCTGGAGTTCATTCCCGAGCGCACCACCGA
>CAYUPF010000376.1:0-2912 GCA_964446545.1 uncultured Rubrivivax sp. | reverse complement strand
ATTCGGTCTCCAGTGAAGTGGGTTTTTGTCAGACGGTCGGATGCTTGTCGGCTTCGGAGGTGAAAGCGTCGGCGTAGAACTCCTCGGCCGGCAGGCTGCAGCGCGCGACGAAGTCGTTGCGTGCCGATTCCACCATCACCGGCGCGCCGCAGGCATAGACCTGGTGGCCGGACAGGTCCGGCAGCTCGTCCATCACCGCCTGGTGCACCAGTCCGCTGCGGCCCTGCCAGCCTTCGTCGAAGCTCTCGGACAGCACCGGCGCGTAGCGCAGCTTGGGCATTTGTGCGGCCATGGCCTCGGCCCAGTCGTGCAGGTACAGGTCGGCCCGTTGGCGGCAGCCCCAGTACAGCACGGCCGGCCGGCTGATCGCCTTGAGCTGCATGTGTTCGATCAGTGCCTTGATCGGCGCGAGGCCGGTGCCCGCGGCCAGCAGCACGATCGGCTTGGTCGAGTCCTCGCGCAGGAAGAAGCTGCCGAAGGGCCCTTCGATGCGCAGGATCTCCTTCTCCTTCATCGCGCCGAACACATGATCGCTGAACTTGCCGCCGGCCATGTGGCGCAGATGCAGCTCCAGCGCCGGCGGGCTGCCCAGGTTGTGCGAGGCATTGGCCATCGAATAGCTGCGCCGGCCGCCGTCGCGCAGGATGATCTCGACGAACTGGCCGGCGCGGTACTGCAGGTTCTGGTTGGCCGGCAGCTGCAGCTTCAGGATCATCACGTCGGTCGCCGCGCGCTGCAGGCTCAGCACGCGCGCCGGCATCTTCAGCACCGGGAACTCGCCGGCGCCGGGCACGCTGCGCGCCTCGATCACGCAGTCGGTCTGCGCCGCGGCGCAGCAGGGCAGGATCAGGCCGGCGTCCTCTTCGGCGGTGGACAGCGCGCGCAGCTGGTGCGCGCCGTGGATGACGCGGCCTTCCAGCAGTCGGCTCTTGCACGAGCCGCAGGCGCCGTCGCGGCAGCCGTAGGGCAGGCCGATGCCCTGGCGGATGGCGGCCGACAGGATCGGTTCGTCGCGCTGCACCTCGAAACTGCGGTTCGCAGGCACCAGCTGGATGGTGAAACTCATGGCTGTGGGGTCGGCACTTAAACTGCCGGCGCATTGTGCCCGCAAGGCTCTCGCCCCATGACTCCGTTTCCCAACCGCCGCGCACGCCAACCGGCCCTGCTGATCGTCGGCTGCGGCGATGTCGGCCTGCGCGTGCTGAAGCTGTTGCGCGGTCGCTGGCGCGTGCTGGCCTTGACCTCGACGCCGTCGCGGCGAGAAGCCTTGCGCCAGGCCGGCGCCGTGCCGCTGCTGGGCAACCTGGACCAGGCCGCGACGCTGGGCCGGTTGGGCGGCCTGGCCGACGCAGTGCTGCACCTGGCGCCGCCGCCGCCCAGCGGCGAGCGCGACACGCGCACCCGCCATCTGCTGCAGGCGCTGGCGCGGGCGGGCCGTGTGCGGCGCATCGTCTACGCCAGCACCAGTGGTGTCTACGGCGACTGCGGTGGCGCTCGCTTCGACGAGACACGCGCGGCGCAGCCCGCCACCGCGCGCGCGCGCCGCCGTGTCGATGCCGAAGCGCAGTGGCGCTGGCTGGGCCGGCGCAGCGGCGTGACGGTGTCGCTGCTGCGCATCCCCGGCATCTACGCCGCCGACCGCGACGGCGGCCATCCGCGCGAACGCCTGCAGCGCGGCACGCCGGTGCTGCGCGCGATGGACGATGTCTACACCAACCACATCCACGCCGACGACCTGGCGCGCGCCTGCGTGGCGGCGCTGCACCATGCGCTGCCGCAGCGCGTGCTGCACGTCTGCGACGACAGCGAGCTGCGCATGGGCGACTACTTCGACCTGGCGGCCGATCTGTGCGCGCTGCCACGCCCGCCGCGCATCAGCCGCGCCGAGGCGGCGTCGCAGTTGTCGCCGCTGCAGCTGAGTTTCATGAGCGAATCGCGCCGCCTGGACAATCGCCGCCTGAAGCGTGAGCTCAAGCTGCGCCTGCGCTATCCCACCGTGGCCGAAGGGCTGCGCATCCGCACCCACATCACCCCATGAAGACCTTGTTGTTGACCCACCCTTTGCCCGCCCGCGTGTTCGCCGAGGCGGTGCATGCCGTCGAGCCGCATCTGCCGCTGCTGGAATACCAGCCCGGCATGGACGATGCGGCCTTGGCCGACGTGGAGGCGGTGCTCGGCTGGCGCTTCCCCGATGGTGTAGCCACACGCTTGCCGCGCCTGCGCTGGGTGTGTTCGGTGGGCGCCGGGGTCGAGAAGCTGCTGGTGCCCGAGCTGCCGGCGCAGGTGCAAGTGTCGCGCATCATCGATGCCGAGCAGGCCGACGGCATTGCGCAGTTCGTCGCGCTGATGGCGCTGCGCCACGCGCGCAGTCTGCCGGTCTACGAGGCGCAACAGCGCCTGCGCCAATGGACGCGCCAGCCGATGGGCGCGCTGCGATGCCATGTCGGCGTGCTCGGCATGGGTGCGATGGGCAGCGCCGTGGCGCGCTTGCTGCAGGCGGTGGGCTTCCAAGTCAGCGGCTACAGCCGCCATTCGGGGCAATCGCTGCAGGCGGTGCTGGGCGGCAGCGACATCCTCGTGTGCGCGCTGCCGCTGACGCCGCAGACCGAAGGGCTGCTCGACGCCCGCGCCTTCGCGGCCATGCCGCGCGGCAGCTACCTGATCAACATCGCGCGCGGCGCGCACGTGGTCGAGGCCGACCTGATAGCCGCCGTGCGTTCGGGCCACCTGGCCGGCGCGGCGCTGGACGTGCAGCGCCGCGAGCCGCTGCCGGCGGACGACCCGCTGTGGGACGTGAGCGGCATCAGCATCACACCGCACATTGCCGCGCAGTCGTCGCCGCAGACCATCGCCATGCAGTTCGTGCAGGGCTGGCGCTGCCTGCAGCGTGGCGAGGCACCGCACAACCGGGT
>CAYUPF010000375.1:0-2935 GCA_964446545.1 uncultured Rubrivivax sp. | reverse complement strand
AACTGGGCGGCGGCGCGGTCGCCGGGCTGCTGCGCTTCCAGAACGAGGACCTGGTGGCTGCGCGCACCCAGCTCGGCCAGCTGGCGGCGGCGCTGGCCGGCAAGGTCAACGAGCAGCAGGCGCTGGGCCTGGACCTGAGCGACCCGCCGGGCAGCGGCGTGCCGATCTTCGCCGTCGGCGCGGCGCGGGCCGTGCCCAACGCGCACAACGCCGTCGACGGCAGCGGGCAGTTCATCGGCCAGGTCAGCCTGACGGTGGCCGATGCCTCGCAGCTGCAGGCCAGCGAATACAGCCTGCGCGCCGACCCCGGCGGCGCACCCGGCGTGTGGCAGCTGACGCGGCTGTCCGACGGCCTGGTGCGCAGCATCGCCAGCGGCGACGTGCTCGACGGCATGCGCATCGACATCGGCGTGCCGGCGCCGGCCGCCACCGACCGCTTCCTGCTGCAACCGGTGACACGCGCCGCCAACGACATGCGCCGTGTGCTCGACAACATCAACGGCATTGCCGCGGCCTCGCCGCTGAGTGCCGCCACCGCGTCGACCAACACCGGTACCGCCAGCGTGGCCGCGCTGCGCGTGGTCAGCAGCACCGCCGACCCGCAGCTGGTCGCCAGCATCAGCTTCAGCAGCGACAGCGGCGACTACAGCTGGGAGCTTCGCGACAGCGTCAGCAACGTGCTGCAGTCCAGCGGTAGCGGCAGCTGGAGCGCAGGCACGCCGATCGCGCTGAACGGCTTCGAGATCGAGCTGAGCGGCGTGCCGCGCAGCGGCGATGCCTTCAGTGTCGGCAAGACGCTGTATCCGGCCTCGAACAACGGCAACGCGCTGGCCTTCACCGCGCTGCGCGATGCCGCCTTCGTCGGCCGCGTGGCACTGTCGGGCGGTGGTGTCGGCGGCGGCAGCACCATCACCGATGCCTATGCCGCGGCGATGTCCAGCGTCGGCGTGCGCGTGCAGTCGGCGGCTTCGGCCGCGCAGATCTCGGGAGCCGTGGCGGCACAGGCGCAGAGCACGCTCAGTTCCAAGACCGGCGTCAACCTCGACGAGGAGGCGGCGCGGCTGATCCAGTACCAGCAGAGCTACCAGGCGGCGGCGAAGATCCTGCAGATCGCCCAGACCGTGTTCGACACGCTGCTCGACGCGGCACGCTGACATGATGCGCATCTCCACCGCGAACGCCTACGAAACCTCGGTCGACAACCTGCAGCGCCGCCAGCAGGAGCTGCAGCAGGCGCAGGACCGCATGACCAGCGGCAAGCGCGTGGCGCGCGCCAGCGACGACCCGACGGCGGCCGCGCGCGTGGAGCGTGCGCTGGCCACCAGCGCCCGCGCGCTGGCCGACCAGCGTGGCGTCGAAGCCAGCCGCAATGCCATGCAGCAGGCCGAAGGCGCGCTGGGCACGGCCATCGAGACGATGCAGCAGGTGCGCGAACTGCTCGTCGCCGCCGGCAACGGCAGCTACACCGATGCCGAGCGCGCCAACTACGCGGCGCGCCTGCGCGGCCTGCGCGAGCAGCTGTTGTCCATTGCCAACCGCGGCGACGGTGCCGGCGGCTACCTGTTCGGCGGCCAGGGCTCGGCGCAGCCGCCCTTCGTCGACGGCATCGGCGGCGTCAGCTTCCGCGGCGCCGGCGGGCAGGCCGAGGTACAGGGCGGCGAGCTGCTGCCGATGACCCACGACGGCGCGGCCGCATGGCTGGCCGCGCGCAGCGGCAACGGCGTGTTCGTCACCCGCGCGGCCGCCGGCAACGGCAGCGGTGCCTGGGTCGATGCCGGTTCGGTGACCGATCCGTCGCTGCTCACCGGCGCCGACTACCGTGTCAGCTTCAGCGTGTCGGGCGGCGTGACCACCTATTCGGTGCTGATGAACGGCGCGCCCACCGCGCAGGTCAACGTGCCCTACGTCGACGGCCAGGCGATCGAGTTCGACGGCATGGCGCTGACGGTGAAGGGCGTGCCCGCCGACGGCGACAGCTTCGACGCGACGCCTTCCGCGCCCGAGCTGTCGGTGTTCGACGTGCTCGACCGCGTCGCCAACGAGCTGCAGGCCGGCAACCGCAGCAGCGCACAGGTGGCACAGACGGTGGCCAGCGGGCTGCGCGACGTCGACGCGGTCTTCGGCAACCTGAACCTGCAGCGCGCGCTGGCCGGCGAAAGCCTGAACCACATCGACACGGTGGAAGGCCGGCTGTCCGAGATCCAGCTCGATGCGAAAACGCAGCGCGCGCTGGCCGAGGACCTGGACATGGTGCAGGCGCTGTCGGACTTCAAGGCCAAGCAGACCGGCTACGAAGCCGCATTGAGCACCTACGCGCTGGTGCAGCGCATGTCGCTGTTTCAATACCTCAAATGAACGAACATCCGGTCCTGGGGCAGGTGGTGCTGGGCTATTGCCCGATGATCGACCGGCAGCGCGTGGTGCTGGCCACGCGGCTGACGGCTTTTCCGCTGCGGCCCGACGCCGAACCCGATGCCGCGGCGCTGCTGCAGGCGCTGGCCGAAGTCTGGCCGGCCGACAGCAACCGGCAGGTGCTGCTGAACCTGGCCAGCGAAAGCATGCTGCGCGGGGCCATGGCCGGCGCACTACCGCCGCAGCTGTGGCTGGAGGTGCCGGCCTTCATGGCGGCCGACGAGCAGCACCAGGCGGCGTTGTCGGCGCTGCAGGCGCGCGGCAGCACGCTGTTCGTCAAGGGACGCGCCAGCACGGCGCTGCCGGCGCCGGTGCGGGCCTGCTTCAAGTATTCGATCATCGAGCTGGCCGACGAGCACCGCAGCGGCGTCGAAGCGCCAACCGGGACGCCGCGCACGCTGGGCTTCGTGCAGTCGGGCGTGGCCTGCGCCTCCGAGGTCGAGGACAGCTTCAGGCGCGGTGCGGCGGCGGTGCTGGGCTGGCCGATCGACGAGCCGGTCGCCAAGCCCGGCGGCAAGGCCGT
>CAYUPF010000374.1:0-2936 GCA_964446545.1 uncultured Rubrivivax sp. | reverse complement strand
AATGACAGGTGGACCTCGGGAGAGGACGAAGTCTCCAGCACGCGCCCGACCACCGCCACCTGCTTGAAGTCGTGGCGACGGAAGAGCGCGAGCACCGCGTCCAGTTCCGCCGCATCGCAGGCCACGAGCAGGCCGCCGCTGGTCTGCGGGTCGGTGAGCAGCGCGCGATCCTCGGCGGCGAAGCCTTCGGGCAATGACACCTGTTCGCCATAACCGGCCCAGTTGCGGCCGGACGCGCCGGTGACCATGCCGCGCGCCGCCAGCGCGCGTACGCCATCCAGCAGCGGCACCTGCGCCCAGTCGATCTGCACATCGCAGCGCGCGCCGCGCGCCATCTCCAACGCATGGCCGGCCAGGCCGAAGCCGGTGACGTCGGTCATCGCATGTACGCCCGCCAGCTCGGCCAGTTCCGGCCCGGGCGTGTTCAGCCGCGTGGTGGTGGCGATCATGCGTGCGTAGCCGTCGTCGCCAAGCGCGCCTTTCTTCAGCGCTGCGCTCATCACGCCCACGCCCAGCGGCTTGCCCAGCACCAGCAGATCGCCGGGGCGGGCGTCGGCGTTGCGCTTGATGCGCTGCGGGTGCACCAGGCCGAGGGCCACCAGGCCATAGATGGCCTCCACCGAATCGATGCTGTGGCCGCCCGCGACCGGGATGCCGGCGGCGCGGCATACCGACGCGCCGCCTTCGAGGATGCGGCCAATGGTCTGCGTCGACAGCACGTTGATCGGCATGCCCACCAGCGCCAGCGCCAGGATCGGCTTGCCGCCCATCGCATAGACGTCGCTGAGCGCGTTGGTGGCGGCGATGCGCCCGAAGTCGAAGGGGTCGTCGACGATGGGCATGAAGAAGTCGGTGGTCGCCACCAGCGCCTGCTCGTCGTTGAGCCGGTACACCGCGGCGTCGTCCGAGGTCTCGATGCCCACCAGCAGTTCGGGCGGCACCGGCAGCGCCACGCTGCCCTTGAGGATCTGCGACAGCACGCCGGGCGCGATCTTGCAGCCGCAGCCGCCGCCGTGCGACAGCGAGGTCAGCCGTGGCTCTTCCATCAGACGATCCTCTCGTTGGGTTGGGTGATCTTGCGCATCGGCTCGTAGCGCTGCGAGCGCACCATCAGCGGATGCACCGCGTCTCCGCCGTCCCAGCGCGGGTCGTCGATGCCCTCGAAGACCTCGTGCAGCCGCTGGCCCCAGGTGTTGCGGATCATGCGGAAGTAGGGGTTGTTGTCGTCGATGCAGACCACGTGGTCGCTGCGGAACTCGCCCTCCCGGTAGACCAGCAGGTCCAGCGGCAGGCCCACCGACAGGTTCGACTTCAACGTCGAATCCATCGACACCAGCGCGCACTTCGCAGCCTCGTCCAGCGGCGTGGCGGGGGTCAGCACGCGGTCGAGGATGGGCTTGCCGTATTTGCTTTCGCCCACCTGGAAGAAGCAGGTCTCGCGCGTGGCCTCGATGAAGTTGCCGGCCGAATAGACCATGAACAGGCGCATCGCCTCGCCCTTGATCTGGCCGCCGAAGATCATGCTGGCGTTGAAGTCGATGCCCGCGGCCTTCAGCGACGGGCCGTCCTGCTCGTAGACGCGGCGCACCGCGGCACCGAGCACGCGCGTGGCCTCGAACATGCTGGTCGCGTTCCAGATGCTCAGCGGCGGTTCGTCGCCGCTGCGGTCGAGCTTTTCCACCTGCAGGATCTCGCGCACCGACTGCGACACGCTCAGGTTGCCGGCCGACAGCATGACCATGAAGCGGTCGCCCGGACGCTCGTAGATCATCATCTTGCGGTAGGTGCTGATCTGGTCCAGGCCCGCGTTGGTGCGCGAGTCGGACATGAACACCAGCCCGGCGTCCAGCCGTATGCCAACACAGTAGGTCATGCGCTTTGCTCTTTGTGCAGATTCTTCAGCCGGTACAGCGCCTCCAGCGCCTCCCGGGGCGTGAGGCTATCAGGGTCGATGGCGGCCAGCTCGGCCTGCAGTGCCGACGCTGGTGGTGCGGCGGCCGGCGCCGGCGCTGCCGCGAACAGGTCCACCTGGGCGTCGCCGGCGTGTTGCAGCGCTTCCAGCGCCTCGAGCGTGTGCCGCGCCTGGCGCACCAGCGACGCCGGCATGCCGGCCAGCCGCGCCACCTGCACGCCGTAGCTGCGGCTGGCGGGTCCGGCCTCGATCTCGTGCAGGAAGACGATCTGCTCGCCGCTTTCCACCGCCGACACATGCACGTTGATGGCCTGCGCGTGCTTCGCCGGGAATTCCGTCAGCTCGAAGTAGTGCGTGGCAAACAGCGTGAAGCTCTTGTTGCGGTCGTGCAGGTGGCCGGCGATGGCCGAGGCCAGCGCCAGGCCGTCGAAGGTGCTGGTGCCGCGGCCGATCTCGTCCATCAGCACCAGGCTGCAGTCGGTGGCGCCGTGGATGATGGCGGCGGCCTCGGTCATCTCCAGCATGAAGGTGGACTGCGCGTTGGCCAGGTCGTCGGCCGCGCCGATGCGCGTGTGGATGGCGTCGATCGGCCCCAGCCGGCAGGCCGCCGCCGGCACGAAGGAGCCCATCGCCGCGAGCAGCACGCATAGCGCCACCTGGCGCATGAAGGTGCTCTTGCCGCCCATGTTGGGGCCGGTGATGATCAGCATGCGCGTGCGCGCGTCGAGCCGGCAATGGTTGGCGATGAAGGCGCCGCCGCCGGTCTCGTGCAGCCGCATCTCCACCACCGGGTGGCGGCCGGACTCGATGTCGATGCAGGGCTGCGGCACGAACTGCGGCCGGCACCAGTTGAGCGTGGCCGCGCGTTCGGCCAGCGCGGCCAGCGCATCGACTGCGGCCAGCGCCTCGGCCAGTGCGGAGAGCTCGGCCAGATGCGGCTGCAGTGCGTCCAGCAACTGTTCGTAGAGCCACTTCTCGCGCGCCAGCGCGCGCTCCTGCGCCGACAAGGCTTTGTCCTCGAAGG
>CAYUPF010000373.1:0-3016 GCA_964446545.1 uncultured Rubrivivax sp. | reverse complement strand
GCGACGAGGCCATGGGACCGAGCACCGCAGGGCAGTGGCGCAGACTACCGCCTCAGCGAAGCGTCGCGGCCTGCCCGGGCTCGGCTTGCTTGCACACAAAGCGGCCCTTGGACTTCGGCTTCGCGCCGATAGCCGATCACCTTGCGCCTTCCATGCGTTCGCTCGCGAACAAGCATCACGCCTTCTGAAGCAGCCAGCCGTCGACGCGCGCCTCGGACATGCGCGCTACAGCGCCAGCGCGGTGGTCTTCTTCACCGTGCGCAGCACCAGCATCGAGTTCGAGCGCGCCACGCCGGGCAGGCGCATCAGCACTTCGGTATGGAAGCGCTCCAGATCCTCGGCATCGCGGTAGGCGAAACGCAGCAGGTAGTCGTTGGAGCCGGCGACGTAGAAGCAGTCCAGGATCTCGGGCGCCGCGCGCACCGCCTGCTCGAAGGCCTCGAGCTGCCGGTTGTTCATGCTCTCCAGGTTGATGATGGTGAAGCTGGTGCCGTGGCGGCCCACGGCCTTGGGGTTGAGCAGCGCCACGTATTGCGCGATCACGCCCGATTCCTCGAGCTGCTTGACGCGCCGCAGGCAGGCCGACGGCGACAGATGCACACGCTGCGCCAGCTCCACGTTGGACAGGCGCCCGTCACGCTGCAGCGCATCGAGAATGGCGCGGTCTATCGAATCGAGTTGCACGGGCGCAGCGGGATTCCGCATTTGATGTCGTCCTGGCCGATTGCGTTGGCATGATATTGCAGCGCCGCTGCGGCGCCGCGCCGATTGCGCCTGCACATTGCAGCCCTTCCTGTTTAGACTGTCGCCCATCCCACACCTCGCCAAGGAAGCCCCATGAAGCCCGATCTCGACGCGTTCTGGATGCCCTTCACCGCCAGCCGCCAGTTCAAGAAGGCGCCGCGCCTGCTGACCAAGGCCTCCGGCATGTACTACTGGGACGACCAGGGCCGGCAGATCCTGGACGGCGTGGCCGGGCTATGGTGCGTGAATGCCGGCCACAACCGGCCGAAGGTGGTCAAGGCCATCCAGGCGCAGGCCGCCGAGATGGACTACGCGCCGCCGTTCCAGATGGCCCACCCCAAGGCCTTCGAGCTGGCCGAGAAGCTCGCCGGCCTGGCGCCTGCCGGCATGAACAAGGTGTTCTTCACCAACTCCGGTTCCGAGTCGGTGGAAACCGCGTTGAAGATGGCCATCGCCTACCACCGCGCACGCGGCGAAGGCCAGCGCACCCGGCTGATCGGCCGCGAACGCGGCTATCACGGCGTCAACTTCGGCGGCATCTCGGTCGGCGGCATTTCCGGCAACCGCAAGATGTTCGGCACCCTGCTGGCGGGCGTGGACCACATCCGCCACACCCACGACCCGGCGCGCAACGCCTTCAGCGTCGGCCAGCCCGAACACGGCGCCGACATCGCCGACGACCTGGAACGCGTGATCGCGCTGCACGACGCGTCGACCATCGCCGCGGTCATCGTCGAGCCGATCGCAGGATCCACCGGCGTGCTGATCCCGCCCAAGGGCTACCTGCAGCGGCTGCGCGAGATCTGCGACAAGCACGGCATCCTGCTGATCTTCGACGAGGTCATCACCGGCTTCGGGCGCACCGGCACGCCCTTTGCCGCCACCACCTTCGGCGTCACCCCCGACCTGATGTCGCTGGCCAAGGGCCTGACCGGCGGTGCGGTGCCGATGGGCGCGGTGCTGGCCAAGCAGTCCATCCACGACGTGTTCATGACCGGCCCCGAACACATGATCGAGTTCGCGCACGGCTACACCTATTCGGCGCACCCGCTGGCCTGCGCGGCCGGCCTGGCGACCTTGGAAACCTATGCCGACGAAGGCCTGCTGACGCGCGCCGCGCAGCTGCAGGCGTACTTCGGCGAAGCGCTGCATTCGCTGAAGGGCCTGCCCAACGTCATCGACATCCGCAACTTCGGGCTGGTCGGCGGCGTCGAGCTGACGCCGCAACCGGGCGAGCCGACCAAGCGCGCGCTGGGCATCTTCCTCGACTGCTACGACAAGGGCGTGATGCTGCGCTACACCGGCGACATCATCGCCATCTCGCCGCCGCTGATCATCGAGCGCGCACAGATCGACCAGATCGTCGACACGCTGCGCGGCGCGATCCAGCGCGCGGCCTGAGCACGCACGCCAAGAACCCCGCAGCACGAGGGCTTGCCTAGCGCCTACCGACCCGATGGACCTGCTGAGCGCCGACCGCGAACTGACGCGCAATTCCTACTACGCCGCCACGGCCGCGCGCGAGCAGTCCCATCCGCCGCTGCAGGGCGCGCAGACCTGCGACGTGGCAGTGGTCGGCGGCGGGCTGGCCGGCCTTTCGGCGGCGCTGGACCTGGCCGAACGCGGTTTTTCGGTCACGCTGCTCGAAGCGCGGCAACTGGGCTGGGGCGCCAGCGGGCGCAACGGTGGCCAGGCCATCCACGGCCTGGCCTGTGACCAGGACACCATCGAACGGCAACTCGGGCTAGACGAGGCGCGGCGCGTCTGGGACATGTCAATCGAGGCGCTGGAGCTGCTGCGCGAACGCATGCGCCGCCATGCCATCGACTGCGACTGGCGCGACGGCTACCTCGGCCTGGCAACCAGCGCGCGCAAGGGCCGCGAGCTGCTGGCCTGGGCCGAGCGTTTGGCCAGCGTCTACGGCTACGCGCTGCAATCGGTGGCACCGGCGGAACTGCCGGGCTGGATCGCCAGTCGGCGCTTCCACAGCGGCGTGTTCGATCCGCGTTCGGGCCACCTGCATCCGCTGAAGTACACGCTGGGCCTGGCAAGCGCCGCCGCGGCGGCCGGTGTGACATTGCACGAGCAGACGCCGGTGCAGTCGCTGCAGCCTGGCCCAACCGTGCGCCTGCGCACGCCGCAGGGCGAGCTGTCCGCGCGCCACGTGCTGCTGGCTGGCAACGTCTACCTGCAGAGGATCGCGCCGCAACTGCAGTCGCGCATCATGCCGGTGGGCACCTATATCGCCTGCAGCGAAACCCTGGACGAAACG
>CAYUPF010000372.1:0-3022 GCA_964446545.1 uncultured Rubrivivax sp. | reverse complement strand
GGTCACCGGCGACGCGATGGAGGTGCGCGGCGGCTGCGGCTACATCGAGGACTGGGCCGACCCGCGCCTGGTGCGCGACGCGCACCTGGGCTCGATCTGGGAAGGCACCAGCAACATCGTCGCGCTGGACGTGCTTCGCGCGATCCGCCGCGAGGGCTCGCTGCCGGCACTGGACAAGCACCTGCGCTGCCTGCTGGCCGAGACCCCGCTGCAGGCCGATGCACGCCGCGTCTTCGAAGACACGTTGTCGCGCACCGTGGCGCGTGCCGCCGCGGCCTCCGAGGCCGGGCCGGCCGGCGAAACCCTGGCGCGCCAGGTCGGCTCGTCGCTGTACCACCTGACGACCGCCACCGCCATGGCCTGGGAGGCCGGCGGCTTGCAGTCCGCGCGCCGCATGCGCCTGGCCCAGCTGGTGCTGCGCCAGCGCGTGCTGCCGCAGGACCCGCTGGGCGGCGATGACCTCGAACCCGCGTGGATGCTCACGCTGCTCGACCCCACGCTCGACGACGACGATGTCGCCGGCGTCAACCTGTTCTGACACAACGACTGGAGACACGCATGAAGACCCTCGCTCTGTGGAGCGCGGCTGCGGCCGCACTGACCTTTGCCTTCCCGGCCCCGGCGGCCGAGTTCCCGACCAAGCCGATCAGCTTGGTGGTGCCCTTCGCGCCCGGTGGCCCGACCGACGCGATGGCGCGCACGCTCGCCGCCGCCGTCAAGCTGGGCCAGCCAGTGATCGTCGAGAACCGGGCGGGCGCCGGCGGCAACATCGGTGCCGAGGCGGTGGCGCGTGCCGAGCGCGACGGCCACACGCTGCTGTTCGGCACCTCGGGGCCGCTGGCGATCAACGTCAGCCTGTACAAGAAGATCGGCTACGACCCGGTGAAGAGCTTCGCGCCGGTGATGCAGATCGGCCACCTGCCCAACGTGCTGGTCGTCAACCCCAGCATTCCGGCGAAGAACGTCAAGGAACTGATCGCCTACGGCAAGGCCAACCCGGGCAAGCTGAGTTATGCCTCCTCGGGCAACGGCGCATCCTCGCACCTGGCGGGCGTGCTGTTCAACAACCTGGCGGGCACCGACTTTGCGCACATCCCGTACAAGGGCACCGGCCCGGCGCTGAACGACCTGCTCGGCGGCCAGGTGGCGATGACCTTCACCGATGTGCTGACCGCGCTGCCGCACATCCGCTCGGGCAAGCTGCGCCCGCTGGGCGTGACCACGAAGGAGCGCTCGCAGGCGCTGCCCGAGGTGCCGACCATCGCCGAACAGGGCGTCGCCGGCTTCGACGTGTCGGTGTTCTTCGGCCTGGTGGTGCCGGCGGGCACGCCGAAGGAGGCGATCGACAAACTCAACCAGGGCTTCGCCGAGGCGCTGAAGCAGCCCGAGGTGCGCAAGACGCTGCTCGCCCAGGGGCTGGAGTTCGCGCCTTCGACCTCGCCCGACCAGCTCGGCGCGTTCATCCAGGCCGAAGTCGTGAAATGGCGAGGCGTGGTGAAGAGCTCCGGCGCCGAGATCGATTGAGGCGGCCATGAACCACAACCCGAACACCGGCGCGCTGGCCGGCATCCGCGTCGTCGACCTGTCGCGCATCCTCGGCGGGCCCTACTGCGGCCAGATCCTCGGCGACCATGGCGCCGACGTGCTGAAGGTCGAGCCGCCGCAGGGCGACGACACCCGCAGCTGGGGCCCGCCCTTCAGGGATGGCGTGGCCTCCTACTACCTGGGGCTGAACCGCAACAAGCGGCTGATGCGCCTGGACCTCGCGACCGAAGACGACCGTGGGGTGCTGATGGCGCTGCTGGCCGAGGCCGACGTGCTGATCGAGAACTTCAAGACCGGCACGCTGGAGAAATGGGGCATCGGCCACGAGGCGCTGGCCGCGCGCTTCCCGCGGCTGATCCATTGCCGCGTCTCCGGCTTCGGTGCCGACGGCCCATTGGGCGGCCTGCCCGGCTACGACGCCGCGCTGCAGGCGCTGAACGGCATCATGAGCGTCAACGGCGAGGCCGGCGGTGCACCGCTGCGCGTGGGCCTGCCGGTGGTCGACATGGTCACCGGCTTGAATGCCGCACTCGGCGTGATGCTGGCGCTGCACGAGCGGCGGCGCAGCGGCCGCGGCCAGTTCATCGAGGCGGCGCTGTACGACTCGGGCCTGTCGCTGCTGCACCCGCACGGCGCCAACTGGTTCCTGGACGGCCGCGCGCCGCAGCGCACCGGCAATGCGCACCCCAACATCTACCCCTACGACAGCATGGCCACGGCCACCGAGTCGATCTTCCTGGCTGTCGGCAACGACCGGCAGTTCGCCATCTTGTGCAAGCACCTGGGCGCACCGGCGCTGTCGGCCGACGAACGTTTTGCGTCGGCCGGCGCGCGCTCGGTGAACCGGGTGGCGTTGAAGGCCGAGCTGGAAGCGTTGCTGGCCGCGCACGACGGCCCGAAGCTGGCCGATGCGCTGGTGGCCGCCGGCGTGCCCTGCGCGCCGGTGCTGTCGGTCAGCGCGGCGCTGCAGCACCCGCACACGGCACACCGCCGCATGGTGGTGGAGCTGCCCGGCGGCTACCGCGGCATCGCCTCGCCGATCAAGCTGAGCCGCACGCCCGCCACCTACCGTTTCGCGCCGCTGGCCGAAGGCACGCAATTCCTGCCGCGCGATGCGGCCAACGACGACTGACGTGAACCACCCCCGCAGCGCCTGCGGCGCTCCCCCTTGAGGGGGCACCGCTGGCGGACCGGCAAAGCCGGATCCGCAGCGGTCGCTCGACGCGCCCGGTTCATGCGGCGCGGGGGTGCGATGTGCAGCATCAACTATGAACGGAGACCCTGACCATGGCCAAGAAGAACGCGAGCTTCCACTGGGACAACCCGCTGCTGCTGGAGCAGCAGCTGAGCGAGGATGAACGCGCGGTGCGCAATGCCGCGCGCAGCTATTGCCAGGAACGCCTGGCTCCGCGCGTGGTCGAGGCCTTCCGCCACGAGAAGACCGATCCGGCGATCTTCCGCGAGATGGGCGAGCTGG
>CAYUPF010000371.1:0-3029 GCA_964446545.1 uncultured Rubrivivax sp. | reverse complement strand
CCACGCCGCCGGTCTTGCGCACCTGGTGCGCCACCGCGCTGCCGAGCGCGATGGGGATGCCGGCGCCGACGATGCCGTTGGCGCCGAGGATGCCCAGGCTCAGGTCGGCCACGTGCATCGATCCGCCACGGCCGCGGCACAGCCCGCCTTCGCGGCCCATGATCTCCTTGAAGAAACCCTCGACCGACATGCCGCGCGCCAGCACGTGGCCGTGGCCACGGTGGGTGGTGGCCAGGGAGTCCTGCGGCTGCAGCGCGGCGGCCACGCCGGCGGCGATGGCCTCCTGTCCGATGCTCAGGTGGATGAAGCCCGGCACCTCGCCGTCGGCGAAGAGTTTGCTGAGCGCCTGCTCGACCTGGCGCACCAGCGTCATCGTGCGGTACAGCGAGCGCAGCCTGTCGGCCGGCTCGGGGGTGTTCTTGTGTGTGGCCATGCGTGTCCTCAGCGGGGCTGCTCAGCGGGTGTGGCGGGGCGCAACGTGCCGACGACACGGTCGCTGCCGTCGTCGGCGCGCACCCAGACGTCGTAGTGCCCGTCGCTGCCCGGCGCGCCGCCGGCGAGCAGCGTTTCGCCGATGCGCACCGGCTTGATGAAGCGGATGTCGAGGTCCAGACCGTCGAAGGCCCGTTCGCCAAAGCTGCGGAACAGCGCCTGCCAGAGCAGGCAGACGGACAGCGTGCCGTGCGCGATCACGCCGCCCAGTGGCGTGGTCGCCGCGAACTCGGGGTCGAGGTGGATCGGGTTGAAGTCGTCGGTCAGTTCCGCATAGGCGCGGATGGTCGCGGCGTCGACCTTCAACGTGGCGGTCTGCAAGGGGTGGCGATTCATCTCAAGCGGCCCAGACGAGCGACAGGCGGCCGGTGTAGATCGCGCGACCGCTGTCACCGCTGCCTTGCACCAGCAGTTCGACGTAGCGGTGCCCGCGGCGCATCTCCTTGGCGGCGCAGGACACGACGCTGCGCACCGCTTCGCCGCGGCGCGGCGGCGCCTGCAAGGCGAAGTGCTGGCGCGCGTGCACGTTGCCGGGGGGGCGCGGCGTGACGACGCCGAGGTAGGCGCGCATCATCATCACCACGGCCAGGCTGGCCCCTTCGGCGGCGCCACCGGCTCCGTCTTCGGCACGCGCGCCGAAGATGCGCTGCCAGCGCCCGGCCAGCATGTCGCTCGCCATTTCGGTGATTTCGCCCAGTGCCGTGCCGGGCCGGAAGTCGTCAAAGGTGATCACCGCGACCTGGCTCATGCCAGGCGCTCCGCGATCGGCAGCTGCATGCCCTCGACCTCGACGAAGCCGACGCGCACCGGCTGGCCGATGGCCAGCGGGGGCTGCGCGCCGCCCTTCACGTGGACCATCAGCCGGAAGCCCTCGTCCATGTCGACCAGCGCGATCACGTAGGGCAACTCGCTGGCGAAGGCCGGCGTCGGCGCGCGGTGAACGGTGGTGTGGCTGAGGATGCGGCCGATACCGCCCGAGAGTTTCCAGACGAGCTCGGTGTACTGGCAGCCGGCGCACAGCGAACGCGGGATCAGCTGCACTTGGCCGCAACGGCCGCAGCACTGATAGCGCAGCTCGCCGGCGGCGCAGCCCTCCCAGAACGGCCGGGTGTCGGCATTCGGTCGGGGCAGGGGACGTGCACTCATCAGGACCTCCCCAGGACCAGCGAGCAATGCGCAGACAGGATGCCGCCGTCGCCATGCACGAAGGCGAGCCGCGCATCGCTCACCTGGCGCGCGTCGGCGCGGCCACGCAGCTGATGCATCGCCTCGACCGCGTGGAACATGCCGCCGGCCGCGCCCGAATGCGCGTAGGAAAGCAGCCCGCCGTGCGTGTTGCACGGCAGCTTTCCGCCCAGGCCCAGCTCGCCGCGCGCGGCGGCGAGGCCGGCTTCACCGCGCTCGAAGAAGCCGATCGACTCCAGCTCGACCAGCAGCGTGATCGTGAACGAGTCGTAGATTAGCGCCACGTCGATGTCGCTGGCCTTGATCCCTGCGCGGGTGAAGGCGGTTGCGGACGACGCCTTGCAGCCGAAATCGACCAGGCTGGGCGCGGCGACGATGTGCTCGTGTGTGTGACCCTGGCCGGCGCCGAGGATCTCGATCGCCGGGCCGCGCGTGTCGGCTGCCGCTGCGCGGCTGCTGACCACCAGCGCCGCGCCGCCGTCGCTGATCAGGCAGCAGTCGAGCAAACGCAGCGGCGACGCGATGATCTTCGACGCCAGCACTTGCTCGACCGTGATCGGTTCACGCTGCTGCGCCTTGGGGTGGCGGCCGGCATGGCGGCGGTGTTCGACCGCGATCGCCGCCAGCTGTTCGGGTGTCGTGCCGAACTCGTGCATGTAGCGCTGGGCCACCAGCGCGTACGACGCCGGCACGCTGATGCCGAAGGGGCGCTCGAACTGCGGGTGGCCGACCTCGGCCAGCGCCGCGACGGCACCGTCGCGCGACAGGCCGGTGAGCCGGTTGTCGCCGGTGACGACCAGCACGTGCCGGCACTGTCCGCTGGCCACCAGCGCCGCGGCCTGCATCACCATGATGCAGGCGCTGGCGCCGCCGGCCTGGATCGCGGCGCAGGTGCCGGGGTGGATGCCGAGGAACTCGCAGAACACCGACGCCAGCATCAGATGCGGCTCGGTGAACGAATAGGCGCACAGCACACCGTCGATGTCGGCGAGCTGCAGCCCGGCATCGGCGACCGCGCCGAGCGCGGCTTCGGCATGCAGCCCCATGCAGCTGCTGCCCGGCAGCTTGCCGACCGCGGTGTCGTAGGCGCCGGTGACGAAGGCGTTCATCGTCATCGGAGCACCCTTCGCGCTGCGCGCTGCGGGATGAGCGCTCGGGAACGGCCCAGCGCGCTCATGGCTTGAACCCCAGGCTGCGCGCGATGATGTTGCGCTGCACTTCGCTGGTGCCTTCGCCGATCACGTAGACCAGCGCGTCGCGGTGGATGCGGCCCACCGGGTATTCGCGCATGATGCCTGCGCCGCCGTGGATGCGGATCGCCTGCTCGCTGACCGCGAGCGCCGTCTCGCTGG
>CAYUPF010000370.1:0-3033 GCA_964446545.1 uncultured Rubrivivax sp. | reverse complement strand
CACCATCCGCATCCCGGTGCACATGATCGAGACCATCAACAAGATGAACCGCATCTCGCGCCAGCACCTGCAGGAGTTCGGCTACGAGCCGGACGCGCCGACCTTGGCCGAGAAGATGGAGATCCCGGAAGACAAGATCCGCAAGATCATGAAGATCGCCAAGGAGCCGATCTCCATGGAAACGCCGATCGGCGACGACGACGATTCGCACCTGGGCGACTTCATCGAGGACACCAACAACACCGCGCCGATCGAGGCCGCGATGCAGGCCGGCCTGCGCGACGTGGTCAAGGACATCCTCGACAGCCTGACGCCGCGCGAGGCCAAGGTGCTGCGCATGCGCTTCGGCATCGAGATGAGCACCGACCACACGCTGGAAGAGGTGGGCAAGCAGTTCGACGTGACGCGCGAGCGCATTCGCCAGATCGAGGCCAAGGCGATCCGCAAGCTGAAGCACCCGAGCCGCTCCGACAAACTGAGGACCTACCTGGACAATCTCTGATTGGCCCAGTAGGCGCCGCCGGCGGCGCGCGATCGCGCGGCGGGCGTGTCACGGCTTGCGCCGAAGGCACAAACCGTGCGGGGCTAAACTTGCAGGCCCATGACGCAGATCTCCGATCGAACCATGCTGTTTGCCGACCTGCGCGGCAGCACTGGGCTGTTCGAGACGCTCGGCAACGCCGAGGCCACCTCGGTGGTGACGCACTGCGTCTCGGCGCTGGGACCGCCGGTGGACGGCCACGGCGGCCACGTCGTCAAGACCCTGGGCGACGGGCTGATGGCGGTGTTCGACACACCGGCCCAGGCGCTGCAGTCTGCGCTGCAGATGCACGAGGTGCTGGCCACCATCGTCTCGCGCAGCAGCGAACGCGGTGCCTCCGCCGGGCTGCGCTCGCTGCGACTGCAGGTCGCGATCTCGCGGGGCGAGGTCGTCGAGATGTCCGGCGATTGTTTCGGCGACGCCGTCAACGTGGCGGCGCGGCTGCTCGACCATGCCGGTGACAACGAGACGCTGATCACCGCGCCGGTGCTGGCCGGCCTGTCGCGCAGCCGGCGAGCGATGTTCCGCAGCCTCGACCAGTTGGTGCTGCGCGGCCGTGTCGAGCCGGTGCAGGTCTACGTGCATGGCGGGCGGCGCAGCGGCGACAGCGCAGCCACGCAGTTCGGCGATGTTGCACCCGCCACCGAGCCCGACGCGATCCGGCTGGAATGGCTGGAGCTCAACCTGGTCTTCGCCAGCCGGCAGATGCCGGTGGTGCTGGGGCGCAGCCCGCAGGCGCACTACTGCGTCGACGATTCGCGCGTCTCGCGTTCGCATGCGCGGCTCGACTGGCATGGCGGCAGCTTCCAGCTCAGCGACCTCAGCTACAACGGCACCTACGTGCGCTTTGCCGACGGCGAGATCGTCAGCCTGCGCCGCGGCAGCTGCCTGCTGCACGGCAGCGGCGCCATCGGCCTGGGCGGCTCGCCGGCCGATCCGAGCTCGGCCTGCGTGCGCTTCGAGGTGCTGCGCTTCGGCGACACCGAAACGCGGCCGCAGGTCTGAAGCGCAGCGCCGATGCGGCTGCTCTACGTCGACGACGACCGCATCAACCTGATGCTGTTCGAGAACGCCTGCGCCGCGCTGCCCAGCCTGCAATTGAGCACCGCCGCAAGTGGCGCCGAAGCTCTGGAACTGGCGCGCGACCAGGCGCCGCAACTGCTGGTACTCGACCTGCACCTGCCGGATGTCGACGGCCCGGCCTTGCTGGCGCAGTTGCGCCGCGAGGCCGGCCTGCCCGATGTGCCGGCCTTCCTGTGCAGCGCCGACGACGGCCCCGCGGTGCGCCAGATCGCGGCCGATGCCGGCTTTGCCGGATGCTGGACCAAACCCGTCGACAGCCACAGCCTGAAGCGCGAACTCGCCGCGCTCGGCATGGATGTCTGAGGCGGCCGCGGCCGCACGGTCATGAGATTCCGACCCGAGCCCGCGCAGCGGCACGGCGGTGCGGCACGCGTCGGCGTGCTGCTCGTCAACCTGGGCACGCCCGATGCGCCCACGCCGGCGGCACTGCGCCGCTACCTGGCCGAATTCCTCAGCGACCCGCGGGTCGTCGAGATTCCCAAGGCGCTGTGGTGGCTCATCCTGCACGGCTTCATCCTGCGCCTGCGCCCCGCACGATCGGCGCTGAAGTACGCCGCCATCTGGACGCCCGAAGGCTCGCCGCTGGCCGTCTGGACCGCGAAGCAGGCCAAGCTGCTGCTCGGCTACCTGGGTGAATCCAATCATGCGGTGCTGGTGCGCCACGCCATGCGCTACGGCGAGCCGAACATCGCCGAGGCGTTGGACGCACTGCGCGCCGAAGGTGCCACACGTGTGCTGGTGCTGCCGCTGTACCCGCAGTACTCGGCCACCACCAGCGCCAGCGTCTTCGATGCGGTGGCGGCCTGGGGCAAGCGCGCGCGTTGGGTGCCGGAGTTGCGCTTCGTACAGCAGTACCACGACGACACCGGCTACATCGCCGCGCTGGCCGCGCAGGTGCGCTCGCACTGGCAGCGTGAAGGGCGCGGTGGCATGCTGGTGATGAGCTTTCACGGCGTGCCCGAGCGCTCGCTGCGACTCGGCGACCCTTATCACTGCCACTGCCACAAGACCGCGCGACTGCTGGCCGAGCAGCTGGGAATCGGGCCGCAGCAGTACCGCGTCACCTTCCAGAGCCGCTTCGGCAAGGCCCAATGGCTGCAACCCTACACCGAGCCGACGCTGCAGCAGCTGGCACGCGAGGGTATCGAGCGCGTCGATGTCATCTGCCCCGGTTTCGTCGCCGACTGCCTGGAAACGCTCGAAGAGATCGACCAGCAAGCACGCAAGACCTTCGTCGCGGCCGGTGGCAGGACGCTGCACTACATCCCCTGCCTGAACGACCGGAACGAATGGATCGCGGCGCTGCGCGACATTGCGCTGCGCCATCTGCAGGGCTGGGACACTACTCGCCTCAGCGACACCGAGCTGCAGGCGCAGCGTGGACGTGCACTGCGTCTGGGCGCCAAGGA
>CAYUPF010000369.1:0-3043 GCA_964446545.1 uncultured Rubrivivax sp. | reverse complement strand
TTAGGTAACCCGCCGCGGCGGTCGTGCCGTTGGAGGGAGGACCGATGAGCAAGACGACCCTTGGGTTTCTGACGCTGGTTTGTGTCATTGGCGCGGCGATGGAGCCGCCGGCGAACGCCCAGAACGGGGGCGGATTGGCTTCGTGTGTTGCTCAACTGCGCCGTGAACTACCGCAGCACGCCGAGATTCGAGTCGAAACCTTCGACGCTCACACGCGCCAGATCAGCGACCTGAGGCCGGTGATCGAGGCGGCCAGCCGCAGTCAGCCCGAGTTTGAACTCGCGATCTGGGACTATGTCGCGCGGCTGGCCGACGCCCAGCGCGAGGCCGATGGTCGCGAGGTCTTGCTGCGCGAGGAGAATGCGCTTGCGGCGATCGAATCGCGCCATGGCGTCGACGCGGCGACAGTGGTTGCGGTGTTCGGCGTCGAGACCGACTACGGTCGCGTCAGGGGACGCTATCCCGTCGTGGATGCGACACTGTCGCGCGCCTGCCTGGATCTCGGTAACCGCGAGCGCAAGGCGCACTTCTTTGCGTCACTATGGCTGCTGCAGGAAGGCTTGGTCGAGCCCGATGCGTTTCGTGGCTCGTGGGCCGGCGCTTTCGGGATGACACAGTTCATGCCTGCCACCTTCGTGCGCTTTCGTGACGACGGCGATGGCAGCGGCCACCCGGACATTCTCGGTAGCGTGCCCGACGCGCTGGCCACCACCGCGCGCTATCTGGCGGCGCTGGGCTGGCGAACGGGCTTGCCGTGGGGCTGGGAAGTAGCGGTTCCGGCGCATGTCGCGAGCACATGGAATGCCTTGCAGCGCGAGCACGGTTGCCTTGCACCGAACCAGCCCGCGGGGCTTTGCCTGGATCTGGCGCGCTGGGCCGCCCTGGGCGTGGTGCGGACCGACGGCCGGCCTCTCACAGGAGCTTCGATGGCCGCGCTGCTGATGCCTGCAGGCGCCGCCGGGCCGGCCTGGCTGGTGACGCGCAACTTCCAGGCCCTTTGGCAATACAACCGCGCCGACGCCTATGCGCTGGCGATCGGCCTGCTCGCCAACGTGATGCGCGGCGAGCCGCCAATGAAGGCTTCATGGCCGACCGACGACCCCGGCCTGTCGCGCGCCGAACTGCGCGAGTTGCAGACACTGCTCGTGCGTCGCGGTCACGCCGAAGTGGGCGTCGACGGTGCCGATGGTCCGCGCACGCGCAACGCAGTGGCCGCCGAAGAGCGGGCCCTGGGCTTGACGGTCAATGGGCGTCCAGGCGTGAAGATCCTGCGTCGGCTGCGCGCGGAGTTTGCTTCGACTGCAGTCGATGAGGCAGTTGGTGCAGCCATTCCCCGAGCGCCAACCGTCAAACTGCCATAGGATTCAAGGCCCACCCCGACCGATGCCGCCGCTGCCATCATCGATGGTGGCTATCGTCTGTAAAATCGCGCACCGATGGAGTGAAGCCTGGGCATCGTAAGAGTGGTGCCAGCCCGTCGTGCTAAGTTCCGTGTTTTGAGCTTTCATTCGACAAGGAGACGGGGATGAGCAAGCGTGATGTGGTGGTACTGGGCGCGGCCCGATCGGCGATCGGCACGTTCAACGGGTCGTTGGCCGACATCGAACCGGCCGAACTGGCCGGCCTGGTGATGAAGGAAGCCGTCAAGCGCTCTGGCGTCGACCCCAAGGTGATCAACTACGTCACCGTCGGCAACACCATCCCCACCGAATCGCGCTCGGCCTACGTGGCGCGCGTGGCCTCGATCCAGGCCGGCCTGCCGATGGATTCGGTGGCCATGGCCGTCAACCGCCTGTGCTCGTCCGGGCTGCAGGGCATCGTGACCACGGCGCAGAACATCCTGCTCGGCGACTGCGACTACGGTGTCGGCGGCGGCGTCGAGGTCATGAGCCGCGGCGGCTACCTGTCCCAGGCGATGCGCAATGGTGCGCGCATGGGCGACACCAAGCTCATCGACACGATGGTGTCGACGCTGACCGACCCCTTCGGCGTCGGCCACATGGGCATCACCGCCGAGAATCTGGTGACCAAGTGGGGCATCACGCGCGAGGAGCAGGACGCGTTGGCGGTGGAATCGCACCGCCGTGCCGCGGCCGCCATCGCCGAAGGGCGCTTCAAGTCGCAGATCGTGCCCATCATCAAGCAGACGAGGAAGGGCGAAGTGGTCTTCGACACCGACGAGCACGTGAAGCCGGCGACGACGATGGAGTCGCTGGGCAAGCTGAAGCCGGCGTTCAAGAAGGACGGCTCGGTGACGGCCGGCAACGCCTCGGGCATCAACGACGGCGCCGCCTTCTTCGTGCTGGCCGATGCCACCGTGGCCGCTGCCGCCGGCTACAAGCCGATGGCGCGTCTGGTGTCCTATGCGGTGGCCGGCGTGCCGAACGAGATCATGGGCGAAGGCCCGATCCCGGCCAGCAAGCTGGCGCTGAAGAAGGCCGGGCTGACGCTGGACAAGATCGACGTGATCGAGAGCAACGAGGCCTTCGCGGCGCAAGCCATCGCCGTGGCGCGCGGCCTGGAACTCGACATGCAGAAGACCAACCCGAACGGCGGCGCCATCGCGCTGGGCCACCCGATCGGCTGCTCCGGTGCGTTCATCGCCACCAAGGCGCTGTACGAACTGCAACGCAGCGGCGGCCGCTACGCACTGGTGACCATGTGCATCGGCGGCGGGCAGGGCATTGCCGCGGTGTTCGAGCGGCTCTGATCCTCGACATCGAGCCCAAGCGACGCGGGCCCCGGAAGGGGCCCGCGGTCTTTTGGGTGCCGCACGCGATCAGATCGTGTAGTCGCCGCTGGCCTCGGGCTGGGTAAGCAGCCAGCGACCCCCTGCTTGACGGGGCAGTTGTTTGACGGTATGGCTGTTGATGACGAAGCGCGGCGCCCGCGAAGGCGGCTCAGCTCGCCGGTGCCCAACGATGCGGCAGCAACTCGTCGATGTCGCGAGCCTTGTGCGTGGGCAGCCGCTGAAGCACATCCTTGAGATACGCGTAGGGGTCGTGGCCGTTGAGCTTGGCCGACTGGATCAGGCTCATGATCG
>CAYUPF010000368.1:0-3049 GCA_964446545.1 uncultured Rubrivivax sp. | reverse complement strand
ATCGCGCTCTTCGACGGCCTGCCGCGCACCCACGATGCCGACGCCCACGGCCAGACCACGCTGCTGTGCGTGCGCCGGCCCGATTTCAAGGAGCTGTTGTCGCTGCACGCCGAGCTCTACGACGCGCTGCTGCGCCTGAACTGCCGCCGGCTGCGCCTGATGTTCGATCAGATCGAGGACCTGAACACACGGCCGCTGCAGGCGCGGCTGGCCAAGCAGATCGTCCTGCTGGCCAAGAGCTACGGCATCAAGCAGGGCGAGGAGATC
The DNA here is from genome assembly GCA_964446545.1 of uncultured Rubrivivax sp. Lineage (GTDB taxonomy): Bacteria > Pseudomonadota > Gammaproteobacteria > Burkholderiales > Burkholderiaceae_C > Rubrivivax. Next base: position 2,782 of record CAYUPF010000368.1, on the reverse strand, counting down.
CGCATCGGGCTGGAACTGGCGCAGGAAGACCTGGCACAGCTGCTGGGCGCGTCGCGCCAGCGCGTCAACCAGGAACTGAAGGGCTTCGAGCGCGAAGGCGCCGTGCGTGTCGAGCCGACGCGGCTGGTGGTGCTGTCGCGCGACAAGCTGCTGCAGATCGCCGAGCGCTGACTCACCTACACGAAAGAGACGATTCATGGACCAGTTCCAGGGCACCAAGCCGGTGGCCGGCACACATGCCTTCGACACCGCCGCGCTGCAGGCCTACCTGGAACAGCAGCTGTCGGGTTTTGCCGGGCCGCTGAGCGTCGAGCAGTTCAAGGGCGGGCAGTCGAACCCGACCTACAAGCTGGTGACGCCGCAGGCCGCGTACGTGATGCGTTCCAAGCCGGGGCCGGTGGCCAGGCTGTTGCCGTCTGCACATGCCATCGAACGCGAGTTCCGCGTCATGGGCGCGCTGGCCGGCAGCGAGGTGCCGGTGCCGAAGATGCTGCTGCTGTGCGACGACGAATCGGTCATCGGCCGCGCCTTCTACATCATGGAATGTGTGCAGGGGCGTGTGTTGTGGGAGCAGTCGCTGCCCGGCATGACGCGCGAGCAGCGCGGTGCCATTTACGACGAGATGAACCGCGTCATTGCTGCACTGCACCGGCTGGACGTGGCGGGCTTGGGCCTGGCCGACTACGGCAGGCCGGGCAACTACTTCGACCGGCAGATCTCGCGCTGGACCAAGCAGTACCAAGCGTCCGTCACGGGGCCCAACGAAGCCATGGACCGGCTCATCGAATGGCTGCCGCAGCACATCCCGCCCAGCGCGCGCGACGAAGCCATGGTGTCGGTGGTGCACGGCGACTACCGCCTGGACAACCTGATGTTCCACGCAGAAGAGCCGCGCATCCTGGCGGTGCTGGACTGGGAACTGTCGACCATCGGCCATGCGCTGGCCGACTTCAGCTACCACTGCATGTCCTGGCACATCCCGCCGGGCACCTTCCGCGGCATCGGCGGTCTGGACCATGAGGCGCTGGGCATTCCGCCGGAAGCGGAGTACATCCGCCGCTACTGCCAGCGCAGCGGCCGCGGCACGCCCGAGGCGCTGAAGGCCGACTGGAACTTCTACCTGGCCTACAACATGTTCCGCCTGGCGGCCATCCTGCAGGGCATTGCCAAGCGCGTCGAAGCCGGCACCGCGGCCAGCGAACAGGCGCGCCAGTCCGGCGCCGGCGCACGGCCGCTGGCCGAGATGGGCTGGCGCTTCGCGCAGCAGGGCTGAATCAGGGCCGCGCCGCGTCGACCGGCATGGTCGAGGCCGAGAACATGCTCGGCTGCGTGCTCGGCGTGTGCAGGTCGATCTCGTCGATGGCCACGCGCTGTGCTTCGTGCAGCGCACATTCGAACAGGCGCAGCCAGGCGTCCAGCGCGGCCGGATCGGGCTGGGCCAGCGCGGTGCGCAGGCACAGGCGGCGACGCGCGATCATCAGCACCAGCGGGCGCTCGGCCGCGGTGGGCAGCGCCGCCAGCGCCGGCGTCAGGCCGCCGGCCAGCCATTGCTGCAGCCAGGGCTTGTAGCTGGACAGCGCGCCGTAGCCGTCGCGCAGCGACTTCAGCTCGGTGCCCGACAGCTTGGGGAACATCACCAGCCAGCGCATCTCGGGCGGCGTGGTGGTGTCGATGCGCGTCTGCACGCCTTCGACGTACTGGTCGAAGACGGCCTTTTCGATCGCGTCCATCAGTTCGCGGTTCAGCACCAGCGCCTGCAGTTCGCGCGGCGCCGACAGCTCGGCGCGGATGCGCAGTTCGGCACCGTGGATGTAGGAGCGCTGCGACGGCCCCCATTCCAGGCGCCAGGCAGTGCTGCCGGCACGGCCTTCGACGACAAAGCCCTCGGGTTCGCGAACCGCGCGCAAGGTCCACTGGTGGGTGCGGGCCCAGGCGCTCAGTTCACCCCAGCCGGGCACCTGCGGTGGAGCGTCTGCCAGCCAGCGTTTGATCGTTTGGAGCATGGTTTAGAGTCGGTTGCCGCGCGAAGGACTTCGCACGCATGAGGGGCAAAGATGATCGAGGTCTATTCCTGGCCGACGCCGAATGGCCACAAGGTGCACGTCATGCTGGAGGAGTGCGCCCTGCCCTACAAGGCGGTTGCAGTGGATATCGGCAAGGGCGACCAGTTTCGTAGTGATTTTTTAGCGATCAGCCCCAACAACAAGGTCCCTGCCATCGTCGACCCCGACGGACCCGAAGGCCAGCCGATCTCGCTGTTCGAGTCCGGCGCGATCCTGATGTACCTGGCGGCCAAGACAGGCCGCTTCATGCCGCAGTCCATCCGCGGCAAGTACGAAGTGCTGCAGTGGCTGATGTTCCAGATGGGCGGTGTCGGCCCGATGCTGGGCCAGGCGCACCACTTCCGTATCTACGCACCGGAAAAGTTGCCCTACGCGGTCGAGCGCTACACCAACGAAGCTCAGCGCCTGTACGGTGTGATGAACAAGCGCCTGGCCAAGAGCAAGTACCTGGGCGGGCCGGAATACAGCATTGCCGACATTGCCGTCTTTCCCTGGCTGCGTTCGTGGAAGAACCAGGGCATCGATTGGGACGACTACCCGCACCTCAAGGGCTGGTTCGACGAGATCGCCGGCCGCCCAGCCGTGCAGCGCGGCGTCGAGGTGCTGGCCGGCCTGCGCAAGCCGCTGTCCGACGACAAGGCGCGCGAGGTGCTGTTCGGCAAGGAGCAGTACAGGAAGCGCTGACTAGAATTCGCCGCTTCCAGCTGCCCGTAGCTCAA
>CAYUPF010000367.1:0-3067 GCA_964446545.1 uncultured Rubrivivax sp. | reverse complement strand
AGCAGCATGCCGAGTACACGCTGCAGAACCGGCCGCACGAGGTGAAGCCGGTGTTCGGCAGCAAGGGGCCTGCGCACAACTCAGGTCGGTGAACCCGACGAACAATGTGGGCGTATATCATATGCTATACACTCGTCCGATGAGTCGCTCTTCCACATTGCCGCCCATCCGCGTTGCACCCGAGACGAAGGCCAGCCTCGAAGCGGTGCTGCGAGAAGGTGAATCGCTGACGCAATTCATCGAGAACGCAGTTTGCCGCGAGGCCGAGTTCCGCGCCGAGCAGAACGCCGCTGCCGCCCGGGCGAAGAAGGCATTGCGCCGGGCCGACAAGGGCGTGGGCCTGATGACGACCGAGGACCTTCTGGCGGGGATGGAGCAGCGTGCCAAGGCTGCACAGCAGCGCATCCGTGCGGCAGTGGCGGCCAGGAACGAGCGGTCCGCTGGGTGAGCGTCCGGCATCGGGTTGTTCCGACGGCCACGTTCCAGGAGGACATCGAGCACCTCGAGGAACACATCGTTCAGCGCGAACTGGCAAGCAACACGCCGGATGACACGTGCCTCTTTCGATTTCGCGACGCGGTGGAGCGCGCGATGGGAATCCTCTCGTTTGCGCCGCACACCTGTCGTCGATCTGCACAGCACAGGGGATTCCGGGAGCTGATCGTCCCGTTCGGGCATGGCGGGTGCGTCGTTCTGTTCGCGATTCGCGACCTCGATGTCCTGTTGCTCGCCGCGCGGGACCAGCACCAACACGACTACCGCTGACCGAGCTGACGCGCATCGAGTCTGCGTGGTCGTCCGCCGGTTCGTCGAGTCAGATGACAGCCTGCCGCGACTCACTGCCGCGGCAGCCGCTGGCGCGCGTGGTCGCTCAGGTAGCGCAGCCGGTACAGCAGCCACGGCGCGTGCTCGCCGTCGCGGCAGAAGCCGTAGCGGAAGACCTCGGGCAGCGTCGGCAGGTCATAGCGCAGGTCGGTGAACCAGACACAGTCCGTGGCCGCGCCGGCATCGACGCGCGCCAGCGCCGGATGGGTGGCAAAACGCCGGAAGGGCGCGAAGCGCGGGTCGTGCCACAGCAGTTCGGCGAGGCCGTGCCGGCCCTGCGGGTCGGCCAGGCGTTCAACCGGGTACCCGTGGGCTGCGCCCTGCGGAGTTCGGCCTTGAGGCGGCCCGGCGGCCTGGTGCGGCACCCAGGCCAGCGCGGATGCCGGCCGGTAGGCGCCGGCCAGTGCGTGCAGCCAGCGCAGGCCGGGCCAGGCCGGCACCCAGGGGCCGCGCCCACCCAGGTCGAGGTGTGCCACCTGGTGCTGCGTGGCCGTGCTGGCGATCAGCTTCCAGTGCAGCGGCGACAGCGGCTGGGCAAAGGCGCCGAGCCGCTGGTAGGCCAGGCCCTGCGCCTGCGCCGACGCATGCCCGACGGCCAGCGCACGCTGCTGCAGCCCGGCCTGGGCCGCGAAGACGCCGCACACCAGGCCGAGCGCGATCGCCGCCGGGGCGCGCCGCCGCAGCCGCAGGCCCAGCAGCACGCCGCACAGCGCGATCGCGCCGATCCACAGGTCGACGACGAAGGTCGCGCCCAGGCCGAAGCGCTGCGTCGACAGCGGGTACCACAGCATCACGCCGTAGGCCGTGACGGCATCGGCAGCGACATGGGTCGCCAGGCCGAGCGCCGCCACGGCAGCGGCTTCGCCGAAGGCCTGGCGCCGCCGCGTCGCCGCGACGAACAATGCCGCGATCAGCAGCGCCCACAGCGGCAGCAGCAGCAGCGAATGCGTCGGCCCCTGGTGCCAGTCGGCGAGGAAACGCAGCGGGTCGAAGGGGAAAGCGGCGAAGTCGATGTCCGGCCAGGCGGCCGCCGCGGCGCCGAGCAGCAGCCGCTGGCGGGTCGTCAGCCGGCTGCGCGCCGGGCGGCTGGCCAGCGCCGCGCCGGCGCCGAGCAGCGCATGGGTGACCAGCTCCACGTCAAGGCAGCCGGCGCGCGATGAAGTCGGCGCGCGCCAGCCAGCGCCGCAGCCGGTCCCGCGAGTCCGCGGCACCGGCCGAGTCGTCGCGCAGCCAGGACAGCAGGGTCGACAGGTACATCGCCGTCAAGGCCGCCTCCTCGGCCTCGCGGCGCCAGCCGGCCGACTTCAGGCCCGCCACCTCGCGCAGCGTCTGCACCGTGCGGCTGACGCGCACGGCACCCAGCGCCTGCAGGTGCAGGTGCTCGGGCTGCAGCTTGTAGCGCAGCATCTGGCCGCTGAGCCGGCGGTGCGGCGCCAGCGCGTCGAGCCAGGCGAAGACCGCCGCGTGCAGGCGCTCGAGCGCGTCCAGCGATTCCCAGCCGGGTGATGACGGCACCGCCAGCAGCGCCTGGTCGGCCCGGTCGAACCAGGCTTCGGCGATCGCGTCCTTGTGCGCGAAACGCGCCGCGATGTCGGCCAGGCCGATGCCCAGGGCCTGCGCGATCTGATGCAGGTGCACGGCATCCCAGCCGAGCTGCTCGCCCAGATCGAGCGCGGTGTCGACGATGGCCTCGCGCAACGGATCGGCGGTGGCACGCATGGGCGGATCGTCGCGGAGAGCGCATCGCGCCGTCAAGCGCCGCGGGCTGACGCGGCAGGCGCGGCGCCACCTCACTGGGTTTCGCGCTCAGCGAGCGTTGACGAGGTCGTGCTGTCGTTCATCACTCCATCTCGAACGACAGCAGACTGTTAGCGGCCCTTCCGGTTTCCGGATTGCTGCCGCTCAACGTTTGACATGAGCGGGAGCAACCGGCTTGCCGGTTGATCTCCGCTCGATGGGAATGGGTTAGACATCGGCTTCGGACTCGGCGGCTGAGTCGCCGCGTCTGAACTTCTTTAGACCGAGTGCTTCCATCAGGCCTGCATGGATTCGGAAGCTAGTTGCAGCATCATCTAGGCGGATTGTTGGATCGATGTATCGCCAGATGTATTCGGAACCACCTCCGACGCCACCGGTCTTCTGATACCCGACGACTGAGAACTCAAACAGCTGCCTGAGGACACTCAGAGGTGTGGCGCCATCAAGCATCAGATCAGTACGCCTTGCGCATGCTTGATCAAAG
>CAYUPF010000366.1:0-3069 GCA_964446545.1 uncultured Rubrivivax sp. | reverse complement strand
TGATCGTCGAGAGTCTTGCCGCCACCGGCGGCGGCTCGACGGTGGGGCAGCTGTTCATGATCAACCCGATCTTCGGCGGCGTTTCGATCTCGCGCTTCGGCAGCGCGCAGATGCGCGCCGAGCTGCTGCCGAAGATCATCAGCGGAGAGATCAACTGCTGCATGGCACTGACCGAGCCCGACGCCGGCACCAACACGCTGGAGATCAAGACCTTTGCCGCCGCCGACGGCGACGGCTGGAGGCTGAACGGCCGCAAGATCTGGATCACCGGCGTGCAGTCGGCGGCCAAGATGCTGGTCATCGCGCGCACCAAGAAGGTCGAGGAGTCGGCCTCGCGCACCGACGGCATGTCGATGTTCATGATCGACGTTGACCGCGCCGGCCTCTCGCACACGCCGATCGACAAGCTGGGCACCTGCACGCTCGATTCGAGTAGCGTCTTCTTCGACAACGTCCGCGTCGAGCCGGGCGAGCTGATCGGCACGCTGCACAAGGGCTGGCGCGAGCTGCTCGACGTGCTGAACACCGAGCGCATCGTCACCACCGCGGGCCTGGTCGGCACCGGCGAGCTCGCGGTCAAGCTGGCAGTGGCCTACGCCAACGACCGCAAGGTCTTCGGCGGCAAGCCGATCAGCGCCTACCAGGGCCTGCAGTTCCCGCTGGCGCAGTGCCACGTCGAGGTGGAATCGGCACGGCTGCTCAACCACAAGGCGGCGACCAACTTCGACATGGGACTGCCCTATGGCAGCGAGGCCAATGCCGCCAAGCTGATCGCCGCACAGGCGGTGGCGCGGGCCACGGAGCGCGCCATGCAGACCATGGGCGGCATGGGCTATGCGAAGGAATATCACGTCGAACGCCTGTGGCGCGACTGCCGGCTGTTCCGTTTCGCGCCGGTGTCCGAGGAGATGATCCTCAACTACGTGGCCAACCACGAGCTGGGCATGCCCCGCTCCTACTGAACGCAGCGCGCGGGAGGCCACGGCCATGGTGTCACTGAGCGCGAGCGTGGCCTGGTGGGCGCGCAGCGAACCGCAGCGCACGGCGCTGCTTTATGGCGGCCAGCGCATCGGCTACGGTGAACTGCTGCGTCGCACGACGGCGGGCGCCGGGCTGCTGGCGTCACGCGGCGTGCAGCCGGGCGACGTGGTGGCGCTGCTGATGAAGAACAGCGCCGCCTTCGTCGAACTGGCGCTGGCCGTCAGCCACACCGGTGCCGTGCTGCTGCCGATCAACTACCGGCTGGGTGCCGACGAGGTGCGCTACATCGCCGAACACGCCGGCACGAAGCTGATGTTCGTCGACGACGAACTGCGCGCCTCCGCCGCGGGCTGTGAGCAGCTGATCGTGCTCGACGCGGCGGCGCAGGCCGACAGCAGCCACCTTGCGGCGGGCTGCCCGCCGCGCGCGGCCGCACATGCCAGCCGTACGGGTGACCTGTTCCGGCTGATGTACACCTCGGGCACGACCGACCGCCCGAAGGGCGTGATGCACAGCTACGAGAACTGTGCGTGGAAGTGCCTCGACCACATCGCCGCACTGGGTCTGACGCGCGACGATCGCCTGCTCGTCGTCGGTCCGCTCTACCACGTGGGCGCCTTCGATCTGCCGGGCCTGGCGCTGCTGCAGCTGGGCGGCGCGCTGGCGCTGATGCGCGATTTCGACGCCGCCGAGGCGCTGGCGTCGATCGAGAGCGAGCGATTGACGGGCGCCTGGATGGCACCGGTGATGCTGAACCGCTGCCTGGCCGTCGAAGGGCGCGAGCGCTTCGACCTGTCGAGCCTGCGCTGGCTGATCGGCGGCGGCGAGCGCACGCCCGAGCAGCGCATCCGCGAGTTCGGCTCGCTGTTCAAGGCGGCCCGCTACATCGACGCCTATGGTCTGACCGAGACCTGCTCGGGCGACACGATGATGGAGGCCGGCCGCGAGATCGAGAAGATCGGTTCCACCGGGCGCGCGCTGGCCCACGTGCAGATCGAGATCCGCGACGACCAGGGCCACGCCTTGGCTGCCGGTCAGGCCGGCGAGATCTGCCTGCGCGGGCCCAAGGTCACGCGCGGCTACTGGCGCGACCCGCACAAGAGCGAAGCGAGCTTCTTCGGCGACTGGTTTCGCACCGGCGACATCGGCCATGTCGATGCGGAAGGTTTCCTCTACCTCACCGACCGCAAGAAGGACATGATCATCAGCGGCGGCGAGAACATCGCGTCGTCGGAGGTCGAGCGCGTGCTGTACCAGCTGCCGCAGGTGGCCGAGGCCGCGGCCATCGGTCTGCCCGACACGCAGTGGGGCGAACGCGTCACCGCCGTCGTGGTACTGCACCCCGGCGCCCAGCTGACCCTGGAGCAACTGCGCGCGCACTGCGAAGGGCGGCTGGGCGGCTTCAAGACGCCGAAACAACTGGTGCTGCGCGAGGCGCTGCCACGCAACCCGTCAGGCAAGGTGCTCAAGCGCGTGCTGCGCGAGGAGCTGAAATCGTGAGGAGCCACATATGAGTCTTCCCCTGTCACTGGCCGGACGGACGGCCCTGGTCACCGGCGCCGGCCGCGGCATCGGCCTGGCCTGTGCCACGCTGCTGGCCCAAGCCGGCGCACGCGTGGTCCTGGCGGACAAGGACGGGGATGCCGCGGCGCTGGCCGCCGCCACGCTCGGCGGCGAGGCCGTGGTGATGGACGTCGCCGACGAGGCCTCGGTCGATCGCGCCGCGGCGACCGTCGATGCGCAACATGGTCCGGTGGACATTCTCGTCAACTGCGCCGGTGTGTTGCAGCGCACGCTCCCGCCCGACCAGCTGAGCCTGAAGGAATGGGACCTGGTCGCGCGCGTCGACCTGCGCGGCACCTACCTGTGCTGCGCCCGCTTCGGCACCGCGATGGCCGGACGGGGACAGGGCGCGATCGTCAACATCGCATCGGTGGCCGGCATGCGCTCCGGCCCGCTGCATTCGTACGCGCCGGCCAAGGCCGGTGTCATCAGCCTGACGGAGTGCCTGGCCGGAGAGTGGGGACCGAAGGGCGTGCGCGTCAACTGCGTCTCGCCCGGCTTCACGCAGACGCCGGCGCTGGATCG
>CAYUPF010000365.1:0-3071 GCA_964446545.1 uncultured Rubrivivax sp. | reverse complement strand
TCGCTTGTCGGGTGTCGGATCGAGCACGCGATACGCCACGTACAAGCCCAGACCCACGAACGCGATCAACAGGCCGACCACCAGCGGCCCGGCGCCAACGACGGTGTCCCACCATCGACCGTGACGCGATCGGATCGGCGCGATGGGTTCCATCGGTGAACGATATCGCAGCAACTTCTTGGGCCCGGTACGGCCGTCCGCAATTGCACGGCCGATCACGCGATGGTGGTGCTGCGCAATGAAGGTCGCAGGCTACGAGATTACGCTGCAGCACCGCTCCTCAGGCGCTGGAACGGGAACATAGATGTCGATGTCCAAGTCCTGTTCCTCATCGGCACCGGCACGTTGAAAGTCACTTACAACCGGTGACGCCGTTGGCCATGGTTTTGGGATAAATTTCCCAATCATGAAGTCCGAGGCCGAGAGAAGGAGCGCACTGGAGCAGGCGGTAACCGGGTTACTGCGGCCGCTGTTCCGCATCCTGCTGCGGCAAGGGATGGCCTTCACGGCCTTCGAGAAGCTGGCCAAACGTGTGTATGTGGACTTGGCCTTCAACGAGTTCGGACTACCGGGCAAGAAGCCGTCTATCTCACGGACCTCGATCCTGTCAGGGTTGACGCGCAAGGACGTGCAGCGACTGGTCGCCGAGCCCGACGAGCGCGCCACGGCAGTCGATGCAACCTACAACCGTGCTGCGCGCGTGCTCACCGGGTGGGTCCGCGATGCCGAGTTCGCCGATGCCACAGGCGACCCCCGTCCGCTCGAAGCCGACGGCGAGCGCGGGTTTGCGGGGCTTGTGCGCCGCTACAGCGGCGACATGCCGGTGCGTGCTGTGCTCGACGAACTGCTGCGCGTGGGCGCAGTGCAGCGCTTGGCCGATGGGCGCATCGAGTTGCTCACCCGCGCCTATGTGCCGGTGCACGGCGATGATGAAAAGCTGCACATCCTGGGCAATGATGTGGCCGACCTGGTGGCCACGATCGACCACAACCTGCAGCACGGCGGCAGCGATGCGCGCTTCCAGCGCAAGGTGATGTACCGCGGCATCGCGCCACAGGCTCTGCCGGCCTTTCGCAAACTCAGCGCTGCACAGGCGCAAGCGCTACTCGAGCGGCTCGACCGCTGGCTGGCAGCGCAACTCGAGGCACAGCCTTCCGCCGATCCAGGCACCGCGCGCGCACGTGTGGGCCTGGGCATCTACTACTTCGAGCAGATGCTCGGCCCACACGAAGTTTCTCCAGGAGCCAACCGATGAAGATCAGAACCCTCGCCCTCATCGCTATGGCGGCTGGCCTGCAATGGCTGGCCGGTTGTGGCGGCGGCGATGGCGCCGGCGGTGGCATCGGTGGCACCGGCAGCCCGCTGGGCACGCTGCGCATGTCGCTGACCGATGCACCGGCCTGCGGCTACGACGCCGTCAATATCACGGTGGAACGGATCCGCGTGCACCAGAATGATGGCGCCGCAGACAACGACAGCGGTTGGCACGACATCGTGCTGCAACCCACCCGACGCGTCGACCTGCTGTCGCTGACGAACGGCGTGTTGCTCGAACTGGGTGAAGTGGCGCTGCCGGCCGGCAAGTACACACAGCTGCGCCTGGTACTGGCAGGGAATGACGGCGCCACTCCGCTGGCCAATTCGGTCGTGCCTACGGGTGGCAGCGAGACCGCACTGGACACGCCGAGTGCGCAGCAGTCGGGGCTGAAACTGAAGGCGAACATCGACGTGCCCGCCGGTAAGGTGGTCGACTTCGTGCTGGACTTTGATGCTTGCAAGTCGGTGGTCAAGCGCGGGAATTCCGGCAAGTACAACCTGAAGCCTGTGGTGACGGTGATCCCGCTGCTGTCGGACGCAGGTCTGCGGGTGATCGGCTACGTGAGCCCGTCGATCGCGTCCGGCGCCACGAGCGTTTCGGTCCAAGCCAACGGCATGCCGGTGAAAGCCACGGGTCCGGACGCGAATGGTCTGTTCGTGCTCTATCCCGTACCGGTGGGCAGCTACACGTTGGTGGTCAGCGCGCCTGGAAGAGTGACCGCAGTGATCACCGGTGTGCCGGTCGTCGACACGGCTCAGACCATCGTGAACAGCTCGGCGGTGCGCATCGATCCGCCGCTGGCCACATCGCGGCCGGTGACGGGCACTGTCACACCCTTTGACGCCAGCGTGCGTGCGCTGCAGATACTCACGGGCGGGCCCGTCGTCGAGGTGGCCTGGGCATCGGTCGATGCGCTATCTGGTGGTTTCGCCTTTGCGTTGCCCATCGAAGCGCCAGTGCACACCAGCTTTGCGGCGATTGGCCCGTTCTCGTTGGGCTTTTCTAGCGATGCGGCTGCCGCCGGCCGCTACACCATCGAAGCCGCTGACGCGAGCGAGATGAAGACTCAAGCCATTGACGTGAACAGTGCCGTCGTTCCGCTGTCATTCAACCTGCCGTAAGCGCATCTTTCCCACGACTTGCTCTTTATCGAAGGATCGGTATCCAGATGAACAAGCACCTTGTAGTCTTCTCCATCAGCAGTTTGCTGGCGGCCGGCGCCTTCGGCGAAACCAGTGTCGGCGTGTCCATCGGCATCAACCAGCCGGGGGTCTACGGTCGCATCGATATCGGCAACTATCCGCGACCTGCAGTGGTCTATGGTCAGCCGATCATCATTGCGCCGCAGCCCGTGATCGTCCGGGCTCAACCCGTGTACCTGTATGTCCCGCCGGGGCACCAGAAGAACTGGGCCAAGCATTGCAGCCGCTACGGCGCATGCGGGCAACCCGTGTACTTTGTCCAGGAGAGTTGGGTTCGCGAGCGCTATGAGGAGCAGCAGCACCGCGGGCACGGCAACGATCACGGCAAGAAGGATAAGAAGCACAAGGGTTGAGCGGTTCCTGCTGGCGACACTGGCTCTCGGACAAGACGTCACGCCTTCGCCCACGCCACGTCGCGCCCCAGTGCACTCAGTCGTACGAGCCCGATTGGCCCGGATTCGCACCCACTGGAAAGCGCCGCCTTTTCACGGCGCATACCCGTTGCTGACCTACGCCCGCTTGACTGGAGCGCCCGGAAGCAGTCATCGGCC
>CAYUPF010000364.1:0-3076 GCA_964446545.1 uncultured Rubrivivax sp. | reverse complement strand
GTCGCGCAGCGTTGAGTTCGTGCCTCGGGCTTGACTTGGCTGTTCACCATGCCAGTGCGCCATTGCGGTGACCGGCCGAGGATGGCGGGTGAGCGAATCCGCGAGGTAAAGGAGGAGCCCGGGCGTCAGACCGGGCGGGGGACAGGAGCGGATTCGCACCCCCAGTCCTCGGCTCGCGCAGAACAGAAACAGACAGGCTGCCATGCGCCGTCAACTGCCCCTGGCCTCCCCAATACTTGAGCGCCTACCGGTGTCAGGTGCCGAGTTCCATCGGCAGGGCCGCATCCAGCACCCATTCCGACATCGAGCCGTCGTACACCGCCACGTTGGGGTGGCCGATGAGCGTCAGCGCCAGCGCGTCCATGGTCGCCGAGATGCCGCCGCCGCAATAGCAGATGACCCGTGGCTTGCGCAGCGCGCCCACCGCGTCGAAGGCGGCGCGCAACTCGGCGGCAGGGCGGTAGCTGCCGTCGGCATTCAGCAGCGAGGGGTAGGGCACGTTGACGCTGCCCTTGATGTGGCCCTTGCGGCCGTAGTTCAGCTCGGCGGTGCCGGCGTGGACCGAGGCGGTGAGCGCGTTCAGGGTGCAAACCGCCTCGTCGCCGATGGCACGCAGCACCTCGTGCTTGTCGGCCCAGCGCGCGGCATCCGGCACGGCATGGAAGCGGCCGGCAGGGTAGCGCTCGCTGCCGCCGGCCAGCGCGCGGCCCTCGGCCTTCCACTTGCCCAGGCCGCCGTCGAGCACGGCGGCGCCGAAGCCCATCGACCTCAGCATCCACCACAGCCGCGTCGCCCACATCGGCGACGTGCTGCTGTAGACCACGCAGTCGTGGTCGTTCGACAACCCGCTGGCCGACAGCGCCGCGGCCAGCGCGTCCGGCGACGGCATCGTGAAGCGCAGCGGCGAGGCGGTATCGGACAGCTCCCGGGCCAGGTCGACGAAGGCCGCGGTCGGGATGTGCGCGGCCTCGTAGTCGGCGCGCCCGCTCTCGACCACGTAGGGCCCGGGCTGGGCCGGGCGCAGGTGCACGGTAGCGTCGTACAGGCGCAGCCTGTCGCCAGCGTCGGGGCGCGACAGGCGCTCGGCCAGTGCGTCGGTGGAGATGAGCGTGTGCATGTCAGCTGCCGCGTTGCAGGCGGACCCCGCCCTTCTGATCATCCATGGTCTTGGCCAGCAGCTTGACCAGCGCATAGGCGGTGTCGATGTGCGGCGTCGGCGTGTCGGTCAGCCGGCCGAGTTCGACCACCGAGCCGACCAGCGCGTCGATCTCCGGCGCGCGGCCGGCCTCGATGTCCTGCAGCATGCTGGTCTTGTGCTTGCCCACCTTCTCGGCGCCGGCAATGCGCTTGTCGATGCTGACGCGGAAGGTGATGCTCAGCTTGCCCGCCACCTGCTGCGCCTCGCTCATCATCGCCGCGGCCAGCGCATGCGTCGGCGGGTACTGGCAGATGTCCACCAGCGTGGCATGCGCCAGCGCGCTGATCGGGTTGAAGGTCAGGTTGCCCCACAGCTTGAGCCAGATCTCGGCGCGGATGTCCTCCAGCACCGGGCTCTTGAAGCCGGCTCGGGTGAAGCCGTCGGCAATCCGTTGCACGCGCTCGCTGAGGCTGCCGTCGAGTTCGCCCAGCGGGAAGCGCTCGCCCTCGATGTGCTTGATGACGCCCGGCGCCACCAGCTCCGAGGCCGGGTAGACCACGCAGCCGATGATCTGCCGCGCCGGAATTGCCGCGCCGATGCGCCCATTCGGGTCCACGCTCTTCAGCTGCGAACCAGCCAGCGCGCCGCCATGTTCGTGAAAGTACCAGAAGGGCAGGCCGTTCTGCATCGTCACGATCAGCGTCTCGGGGCCGATCAGCTTGGGCAGCTCGTCGACCACGGCTTCCAGCTGGTGCGCCTTCATCGCCAGGATCACCAGGTCCATCACGCCGGCCGCGGCATAGTCGTTGGTGGCGACGACGTTGCGCGCCACCTGCTCGCTGCCGTCCTGCAGCACCAGCTTGATGCCGTTGCTGCGGATGGCGTCGAGGTTGGCGCCGCGCACGATGAAGCTGACGTCCTCGCCGGCCAGCGCGAGCTTCGCGCCGACCAGGCCGCCGATGGCACCGGCGCCGATGATCGCGATTTTCATGTTCTTGTCCCTGACGGAAAAGGGCGCGATTCTACGGGCGCGCCGGGTGGGGTGAAGCCCCGAGTACCCCTTTCTGCCGGCTGGCATACAGTGCGTGCTGCGTCAACGCAGGAGAAAAACGATGAGCGCAAGACTGGCCGGCAAGAAGGCCTTGGTCACCGCCGCCGGGCAGGGCATCGGCCGCGCCGTGGCCGAAGCCTTTGCACGCGAAGGCGCCAGCGTGGTCGCCACCGATATCAACCGCGATGCGCTGGCCGAGTTGGGCCGCGTGAGCGGCGTCGAAACGCGCGTGCTCGACGTCACCGACGCGGCGGCGATCCGCACGCTGGCCGCCGATTTGGGTGCGGTGCAGGTGCTGTTCAACGGCGCCGGCTTCGTGCATGCCGGCAGCGTGCTCGACTGCAGCGAAGAAGACTTCGACTTCGCCCTGACGTTGAACGTGCGCTCGATGTACCGGCTGATCCGTGCGCTGCTGCCGGCGATGCTGGCGCGGCACGACGCCGGCCAGGGCGGCGCGTCGATCATCAACGTGGCCTCGGCCGCGTCCAGCATCAAGGGCGTGCCCAACCGCTTCATCTATGCCACCACCAAGGCGGCTGTCATCGGCCTGACCAAATCGGTGGCGGCGGACTTCATCACGCGCGGCATCCGCTGCAATGCCATCTGCCCGGGCACGGTGGAATCGCCGTCGCTGCGCCAGCGCATCGAGGCCCAGGCCCAGGCCAGCGGCCAGACGCTGGCGCAGGTGGAAGCCGCGTTCGTGGCGCGCCAGCCGATGGGGCGGCTGGGCACGCCTGCCGAGATCGCCGCGCTGGCCGTGTACCTGGGCAGCGACGAATCGGCCTTCACCACCGGCACCAACCAGATCATCGACGGTGGCTGGTCCAACTGAAACCAAGAACGAGAGGAAACAAGACCATGAAACTGCTACGCCACGGCCCCAAGGG
>CAYUPF010000363.1:0-3104 GCA_964446545.1 uncultured Rubrivivax sp. | reverse complement strand
TTCAGCCTGTTGATCAACATGGCGCTTCTGGCGCCATCGTTGTTCATGCTCCAGGTCTTCGACCGCGTGCTGTCCACGCGCAGTGCGGAGACGCTGGTGATGCTGAGCCTGGTCACGGCGCTCGCACTCGGCCTGATGTTCGTCCTGGACGGGTTGCGCGGCCGGCTGCTGGCGATTCTGGGCGGGCTGTTCGAACGCAGCGAAGGGCGCCGTGTGCTGCAGCGCGTGCTCGACGATGCCGCCTCGCTCGAACCGACGCAGCAGACGTATGCGCTGCGCGACGTCGGCCTCGTGCGCGCCTTTCTTTCGGGCGCGGGCATCGTGTCCCTGTTCGACGCCCCCTGGATGGTGGTCTACGTCGCGCTGATTGCACTGTTCAGCCCCTTTCTCGGCCTGATCGCGCTGCTGAGCTGCGTGATCCTGGTGCTGCTGGCCTGGCTCAACGAAAGTGGCACGCGCAACTCGCTCGAGCAGACGCAGCAGGCCACGCGCGACCTGGGCCAGTTCATCGACGCCGCGCTGCGCAGTCCCGAGGTGGTGCGCGCCCTGGGCATGGCGCCGGCCCTGGGCAGGCGCTGGGAAATCCGCAGCGGAGCGATCCAGGAGCGGCAGCTCGGTGTCCAGCGGGTGGCCGGATGGATCGGCTCGGGGACGCGCTTCTTCCGTCAGTCGGTCCAGGTCGTGATGATGGGCAGTGCCGCGTGGATGGTGATCCAGCAGCAGGCCACCCCGGGGGTGATGATTGCCGCCACGATCATCCTCGGCCGTGCGCTGGCGCCGGTGGAATCGTTGATCGCGCACTGGAAGTCGCTGGTCGAGGCACGCGCAGCCTGGCGCCGGCTGCGCGCACTGGATGCCCGGCGCGTCGAAGCCTCCTTCGCCGCCTTGCCCGACCTGACGGGTGCGATCACCGTCCATGGCGTGAGCTACGTGCCTGCAGGGAGCGAACACGCCACGGTGCGCAACGTCAGCGTGGAGATCGCCCGCGGCGAGGTGCTGGCGATCATCGGCCCCAGCGGCTCGGGAAAGTCCACGCTGGCGCGCCTGATGCTCGGCGTCATTCAGCCCAGTGCCGGCCATGTGCGGGTCGACGGCGCGTCGCTGTCGCAATGGGATCCAGACCGCCTGGGCCGTCAACTGGGCTACCTGCCGCAGGAGGTGGCGCTGTTCTCCGGCACCGTGGCCGAGAACATCGCGCGCTTCGACGACTCGCAGCCGGCCGCCGTTACCGAGGCCGCCCAGCAAGCACAGGCGCACGAGCTGATCGTCAAGCTGGCGCAGGGCTACGACACGCAGGTCGGCGAGGGCGGACGCCGGCTGTCCGGCGGGCAGCGCCAGCGCGTGGGTCTGGCGCGCGCCTTGTACGGCAATCCGCGCCTGGTCATCCTCGACGAGCCGAATGCCTTCCTCGATCACGACGGTGAACTGGCACTGGCGCGCGCGGTCGGCGGCCTGCGTCAGCGTGGTGCCACGGTGGTCGTCATCACCCAGCGGACCCAGATCCTGAGCCTGGCCGACCGCATCATGGTGATGCGCGACGGCGCCGTCGAGCGCATCGGTGTGCGGCAGGTGGAAGCTGCGGCCGAACAACCGTCGGCCGCGGCGGGCAGTGTCGCCTCGATCCATGGCAGCCGTTCGAGCTGAGGACGGACCGACGATGAGTGCTGCCCACCTTTCCTACGGCACGGCACCGCCCGCGGCCGATCTGGCCCGCAAGTGGCATCGCATGGCGCGCTCGGTCGTGTGGCTCGGACTCGCCGCGTCGCTTCTCGCCACGGGCGCGATGCTCGCCTGGCTGGTGCTGGCCCCGCTGTCCGGTTCGATCGTGGCCATGGGGGCCGTCAAGGTCGACACCAACCGCAAGACCGTGCAGCACCGGGACGGCGGCATCGTTCGCGCCATCTTCGTGCGCGAGGGTGAGCGCGTCGCGGTCGACCAATCGCTGATCGAACTCGAGGACAGCCGCATCGATGCGACGCTGAACCAGATCAGCAACCAGCTCGACGCGATGCGCGTCAGGCAGTCGCGGCTGACGGCGGAACGCGAATCCAGGCCGTCGTGGCTGGTGCCTGTCGAATTTCGCGCCCGCGAATCCGACAAGAGGCTGGCCGAGACCATCGAGCGCGAATCGACGATCTTCGCGGTGCGCCGCGCCGCGCTCGATTCGCAGATCCGCCAACTGGGCGTGCAGTCGGAAGAGGTTGTCCGAGAGGTCGCCGCTCGTCAACGCGAGAGCGAGTCCGTTCGCATCGCCCTGCAGCACATGCAGGAAGAGGTCGCGGTCAACGAATCGCTGTTGAAGGACAACTTCGTCAACAAGACCCGCGTGCTGGCGCTGCAGCGTGCCGTGGCCGAATACCAGATGAAGCAAGGCGAGAACGCCGCGGAACTGGCACGCGCGCGCCGCTCGGCGGCCGAACTGACGCAGCGCGTCAGCTCCCTGCGCGACACCTACCTGCAGGAGGCCAACATCGAGCTGCGGGACGTCAACTCGAAAATCATCGACCTCGAGGAGCAGCTCGGCGCGGCACGCGACGCCTCGGCGCGCAAGCTGATCACGGCGCCGGTCGCCGGCCGCGTGGTGGACCTTCGGGTGACGACGCCGGGTGGCACCCTGGGGCCGCGCGACCCCGTCCTGGATATCGTGCCCGACGACGCGCCGCTGCTGGTGGAGGCGCGGGTCCCCGTCGACGCCGTGGCCGATCTGCGCGTCGGCCAGGCGGCCGACGTACGGCTGACGCCCTACAAGCAGCGGGAAACCCCGATGATCGATGCCCGCGTGGTCTATGTGTCCGCCGACTCGCTGACCGACCGCTACACCGGAGCGCCCTACTTCGTGCTGCACGCCGAACTCGACCGCGATTCGTTGACCAAGGCCGGGAACATCGTCGCCTCGCCGGGCATGGGTGCGGAAGTCTTCGTGCGGACGCGGGACCGCACCACGCTCGACTTCCTGCTCGAACCACTCGTCAACGCCATGCGTCGATCGTTGCGCGAGCATTGATGCACGCGGATGATCGTTGGCAGGTCGAGGTTCGGCAGGTCCGGGGGTCGCAACAGTCGACCGACGAATGGCCTCGCCCAGGCCGCCGCACCGCCGCACC
>CAYUPF010000362.1:0-3126 GCA_964446545.1 uncultured Rubrivivax sp. | reverse complement strand
GCTCCGGTCTGATGCCGATCGGCGATCCGTCTGCGCCTGGACAACGGGTATGCCGCGAACCCGGGAAAGCTGCAGCGGCCCGTTCTGGAGACCATCTGGTTCGAGATCGTCGTTCGCTGCCGCCTTCTGTAGTGGTGCTCGCGCGGTCGTCACGTCGGTACAGGGGCCGCCGGCTGGGCGGTTATTGCGCGATAACTGCCGCGCATTGGACAGCGGCGCGTCGCGGTCCCAATAATCTCCGGCCTCTTCACGGTGGCGGCATCTTTGGCCGGGGTGCCTAGCCGTGCTTTCCGTGCATTGCGGCGGCGGAGAAGGCCCACCGCAGGTGTACGGCACCCAACCCGATCGCAAAGGAACTTCTGATGGACTCGATCTCACATTGCTGCATGTCGGCCGATGCGCACGCGAGCGGACGGCGCTCTTGGCTCAAGAATGCGGGCGCCGGTGCCGGCGCTGTCGTGCTGATGGCCACGGTGGGCCTGCGCACCGAAGATGCGCAGGCCGCAGCGCTGACCCAGGCACAGCGCGACGCGCTCACGCCAGACGACGTGATCGCGTTGATGAAGCGCGGCAACGAGCGCTTTCGCTCCGGCAAGCTGCAGCAGCGCGACTTCATGGAGCAGGCGCGTTCCAGCGCGTCGGGCCAATATCCCGCGGCCGTGATCCTGGGGTGCATCGATTCGCGCGCGCCCGCCGAAGTCGTGCTCGACCTGGGCATCGGCGACACCTTCAACGCCCGCGTCGCGGGCAACATCACCAACAAGGATCTGACCGGAAGCCTGGAGTTCGCCTGCGCGGTCGCCGGCGCGAAAGTCGTGCTGGTCATGGGCCACACCGCGTGCGGCGCGATCGCCGGCGCCATCGACAACGTGCAACTCGGCAACCTCACCGGCCTGCTCGCGGTCATCAAGCCGGCCATCGCCGCGACCAGCTACAGCGGCGACCGCTCCGGCAAGAACAGCGCATTCGTCGACGCGGTGGCGGCGACCAACGTCAAGCAGACCATCGACACGCTGCGCAGCACCAGCCCCGTGCTCTCGGACCTGGAGAAGCAGGGCAAGATCAGAATCGTGGGCTCGATGTACGACCTGGCCACCGGCGAAGTGAAGTTCATGAGTTGATCGTGCGCCGCGACGACATCGTCGCTCGCGCACCATCGGGTGGCCCATCAGCCGCTCCAGTTGCAGCACCACCGCGTGCTGCCCGGTGCGGCGCAGGCGAAGGTCGGCATCGTGTCGGGCGACAGGAGGAGCCGCCTGTCCGCCCGACCACTTCACCGGCGTGCATGTGCAGCGCTTGATCCCGCCGGGCCGCGAGGCGGGTGTTCGAAGGCGCAATGCTCGGCCCGAACCTGAAAGGACGCCCGATGATCGATCCGCGAATGCAACCGAGCCGCAAGGGGAAGGCGGTCGAGCATGTCAAACGGTTCATCGGCCTGCGGCCGACGGTCGACGAGCGCTTCGCAGCCGGCAAGGCGCTGCGCGACCAGCTGCCTCTCGAACGACACGCAGTCTACGTGCCGGTGCCGGCGCGCGCCGATCCGGTGAGCATCCTGCAGGCGCAGAACGCGACACGACTGCCGCAACTCGTCCCCGTGCGCCATGCCCGGATGCTCGCGTCGCCGTTCGCGTTCCTGCGCGGCTCGGCGGCCGTGATGGCCGCGGACCTCGTCGGCACGCCGACGACGGGCCTGACGGTCCAGGCATGCGGCGACATGCACGTCTCCAACTTCGGCGTCTACGCATCGGCCGAGCGGCGTCTGGTGTTCGGCATCAACGACTTCGACGAGACGCGCCCGGCGCCCTGGGAGTGGGACCTGAAGCGCCTGGCGGCGAGCGCGGCGGTCGTCGCCCGGTACCTCGGCGGCAAGGACGGCGCCGCCGCCGACGCGGCGCGGCAGGTCACGCGGTCGTACCGGCACCATGTGCGCGAGTACGCGCGCATGGGCTACCTGCAGACCTGGTACACGACGATCGAAGAGAACGACGTGCTTGCCGCGGTCTCCGGCGAGGCGCGCCGCCGCGGCGAGAAAGTCATGGCCAAGGCGCGGACCCGAACCCACGCCCAGGTGCTCGAGAAGATGGCCGACCTGGTCGACGACCAGCAGCGCATCGTCGAGCATCGGCCGCTCATCGTGCGCGAGACGCACACCGAGCATGGGCAGCCGGTGATCGAGGCGCTCGACGACTTTCTGCAGTCCTACCTCGGGTCGCTCGGCTGGGACCGCCGCCGCCTGCTCGAGCAGTACCGCATCGTCGATGTCGCGCGCAAGGTCGTCGGTGTCGGCAGCGTCGGCACGCGCTGCTGGGTGATCCTGCTGCTGGGCGTCGACGACGACGACCCGCTCTTCCTGCAGGTCAAGGAGGCACAGCCCTCGGTGCTGCAGCCTTACCTGCCGAGCGCCCAGTCCTTCGACAACGAAGGCCAACGGGTCGTGGCCGGGCAACGGCTGATCCAGGGCTCGCCGGATATCTTCCTCGGCTGGGGCGAGCTGCGGGGAGTGCAGTTCTACGTCCGCCAGTTGCGCGACATGAAGGGCGGCAACGAATTCCGCGAAGGCCGCACCGATCTCGACACCCTGCCCGACTACTGCCATCTGTGTGGCTGGGCGCTCGCGCTGGCGCATGCCAAGTCGGGCGATGCCGCGAAGATCGCCGGCTACACCGGCAAGAGCGATGTTCTCGACGACGCGATCGCGACCTTCTCACTCGCCTACGCCGATCAGGCCGAGCTCGACTACGAGCGGTTCGTCCGCGCGGTGCGCAGCGGGCGCATCGAGGTTGCCGAAGGGTCCGTCTGAGCTTGCGTCGCGCTGCTGCCGGCCGCGTGGTGCCGCTCGACTGCAGCGCTTCGACCCGCACCGCGGCATGCAGACTTGACGCGGTCGACGCGCTGGCGAGCAGGGGCTGGCGCCACGTCTGGGTCGGCTCCGGAGTGACCGCGGTGCTGTTCCCGATCGGCAAGTGCCTGATCGGCCTGTACATCGGCGGCAGCGGCATCACCACGCTCTACGATGCGGCCAGCCTCGCTGGTGGTCATGCCGCTGTGGGTGTATTAATCGACGCAGATCTACCTGTTCGGCGCCGAGTTCACCTGGGTCTACAGTCACCGTTACGGCTCGCGCCG
>CAYUPF010000361.1:0-3164 GCA_964446545.1 uncultured Rubrivivax sp. | reverse complement strand
GAAGGGCTGCTGCGCCGCCAGGTAGTAGTCGCCGATGAAATGGGCGCGCGCCGGGCCGCGCTTCCAGTCGCGGTTCAGGCCCTCGGCCACGGCCTTCAGCGCGGCCTGGTAGTTGCCGCTGTCGCCGAGGATGACGATGTCGGTGAAGCCGTGCTGCGCCAGCGAGCGCGCCGCGCCGGCGATCACCGCCTTGAAGGCCGCCTCGGGCACGCTGAGGGTGCCGGCATGGCGCATGTGCTCGGTGGGCGGTGTGATGCGGCCTTCGGGCACGTAGGCCACCACCGGCGCCACCAGCGTATTGCCCAGCTCGGCGGCGATGCGCCCGGCCAGCGCGTGCGCACGGAAGTCGTGCTTGCCCAGCGCCATGTGCGGCCCGTTCTGCTCGACGCCGCCGACCGGGATGATGACGGTGCGCCGCCCCTCGCGCAGCGCGTCGCGCACGTCGGCGCTGCTCAGCTCCTGCAGGTAGACGCTGGCCGGCAGCGCCGCAGCATGGTGGCCCAGGCAGAGCAGGGCGATGGCAAAGGCGTGGCGCATGGATGGGCAGCGGGCGCCACGGCGGCGCGACGCGCAATGTAGCGCAGTCGCCGGGGCGCAGCCTGCTTAAGATCAAGCCCCATGAGCCAGAACACCGCCCCGCCCGTCCCGCCCGTCAGCGTGTCCCGCCCCGCGCGGGATGCCTTGCCGCTGATCATCGATTCGCCGCACAGCGGCACCGCCTATCCGGCGGATTTCGGCCACAGCGCGCCCTTCGAACTGCTGCGCCGCGGCGAGGACCTGTACGTCGACCGGCTGTATGCCGAGGCGCCGCGCTTCGGCGCCACCTTCATCGCCGCGAACTTCCCGCGCGCCTACATCGACCCGAACCGTCTGCTGACCGACATCGACCCGGAGCTGCTGGACGCGCCCTGGCCCGGCGAGGTGGCCACCGGGCCGAAGACCCAGCTCGGCATCGGGCTGATCTGGCGCCTGCTGGGCGAGGTGCCGATCTACAGCCGCAAGCTGAGCGTGGCCGAGGTGCAGGCGCGCATCGAGCGCTGCTACCGGCCGTACCACGCCGCGCTGGACGCGGCGATCGAGGCAGCCGTCCGGCAGAACGGCGCCGTCTGGCACCTGAACGTGCATTCGATGCCCGACGACTCCTATCGGCGCCTGGGCCTGCCCGACAAGCCGCTGGCCGACTTCGTGCTGGGCGACCTGGACGGCCGCACCGCCGGCGAGCCGCTGATGGCGTTGATCGAAGGGGTGCTGCGCGAGCAGGGCTACAGCGTGGCGCGCAACGACCCGTTCAAGGGGGTGGAGATCATCGCGCGCAACGGCCGGCCGGCCGAACGGCGGCATTCGTTGCAGATCGAGATCAAGCGTTCCTGCTACGCCGACGTCGAGCGCCACGTGCCCAACGCCGGCTTCGAGCGCGTGCAGCGCGCGCTGCACGCGATGCTCGCGGCGCTGGCGGCGCATGTGCGGGCCGAATGCCGCGCGGCTTGAGGCACACTTCGCAGCCTGCGCCGCGGGACAACGGCGCTTTCACCATCAAGGAACACCGATGAACGGACTGATGCAATCCCATCCGCTGCTGATCTCGAACCTGCTCGTGCATGCCGAGCGCCACCATGGCGAGCAGCAGATCGTTTCGCGCCGCGTCGAGGGCGACCTGCACCGCTATACCTACAAGGAGCTGGCGGTGCGCTCGCGCCAGCTGGCCAAGGCGCTGGGAGCGCTGGGCGTCGAGCCCGGCCAGACGGTGGGCACGCTGGCCTGGAACGGCTACCGCCACCTGGAGCTGTACTACGCCGTGTCCGGCTCCGGCGCGGTGCTGCACACGCTGAACCCGCGCCTGCACCCGGACCAGGTGGTCTACATCGCCGACCATGCCGAAGACCAGGTGCTGTGCTTCGACCTGACCTTCCTGCCGCTGGTGGAGGCGGTGGCCTCGCGGCTGAAGACCGTGAAGCACTTCATCGCGATGACCGACCGCGCCCACATGCCGGCGCAGACCAAGGTGCCCAAGCTGCTGTGCTACGAAGAGCTGGTCGCGGCGCAGGACGACCAGTACGACTGGCCGCAGTTCGACGAAAACGCCGCCAGCTCGCTGTGCTACACCTCGGGCACCACCGGCAACCCCAAGGGCGTGCTCTACAGCCACCGCTCGACCACGCTGCACACCTATGCGGCGGCGCTGCCGGACGCGCTCAACGCCTCGGCGCGCGACGCCATCCTGCCGGTGGTGCCGATGTTCCACGTCAACGCCTGGGGCCTGCCTTACGTCGCCTGCATGGTCGGCGTGAAGCTGGTCTTCCCCGGCCCGGCGCTCGACGGCAAGAGCCTGTACGAGCTGTTCGAGGGCGAGGGCGTGACCATGTCGGCCGGCGTGCCGACGGTGTGGCAGGGCCTGCTGGCCTACACCGAGGCCAACGACCTGAAGTTCAGCACCATGAAGCGCACCGTCATCGGTGGCTCGGCCTGCCCGCCGGCGATGATGGAAGCCTTCGAGCAGAAGTACGGCGTGAACGTGCTGCATGCCTGGGGCATGACCGAGATGAGCCCGCTGGGCACGGTGTGCACGCTCAAGCCCAGGCACCTGAAGCTGTCGCCGCAGGAGCAGATGGCGGTGCAGGCCAAGCAGGGCCGCGCCATCTTCGGCGTCGACATGAAGATCATCGACGCCGACGGCAAGGAACTGCCGCACGACGGCAAGGCCAGCGGCGAGCTGCTGGTGAAGGGGCCGTGGATCGTGTCGCAGTACTTCAAGGGCGAGGGCGGCGACCCGCTGGTGGACGGCTGGTTCCCCACCGGCGACGTCAGCACCATCGACGCCGACGGCTACATGCAGATCACCGACCGCAGCAAGGACGTGATCAAGTCCGGCGGCGAATGGATCGGTTCCATCGACATCGAGAACATCGCCATGGCCCATCCGGCGGTGGCGATGGCGGCGTGCATCGCTGCCTTCCACCCCAAGTGGGACGAGCGGCCGCTGCTGGTGGTGGTGAAGAAGCCCGGCGCGGAGGTCACGCGCGAGGACGTGCTCAAGTTCTTCGAGGGCAAGATCGCCAAGTGGTGGACGCCGGACGACGTGGTCTTCACCGAGGCCATCCCGCTGGGCGCCACCGGCAAGATGCAGAAGAACAAGCTGCGCGAGATGTTCAAGGACCACAAGCTGC
>CAYUPF010000360.1:0-3169 GCA_964446545.1 uncultured Rubrivivax sp. | reverse complement strand
CCAGCGCGCAGCGCTTCTTCGAGCGTGAATGCGTGCCGCGCCAGGCGGCGTGGGACGAGGCCGGCTGCGTCGACCGCGAGACCTGGCTCAAGGCCGGCAGGGAAGGGCTGCTGTGCGTCGCCGTGCCGGCCGAGTACGGCGGCGGTGGCGGCGATTTCGGCCACTCGGCCGTGGTGCTGGAGGAGATGCACCGCGCCGGCGTGTCGGGCGCGGGCTTCTCGCTGCACTCGGACATCATCGCGCCCTACATCGTGCGCCTGGGCACCGAGGAGCAGAAGCGCCGCTGGCTGCCCAAGGTGTGCGCCGGCGAGACCGTGCTGTCGGTGGCCATCACCGAACCCGGCGGCGGCTCCGACGTCAAGGCCGCGCGCACCACCGCCGTGCGCGACGGCGACGAGTACGTCATCAACGGCAGCAAGACCTTCATCAGCAACGGCATGAGCAGCGACATGATCATGGTCGTCTGCAAGACCGACCCGGCCGCCGGCGCCAAGGGCGTCAGCCTGATCATGGTCGAGACCGACCGCGCGGGCTTTCGCCGCGGGCGCAAGCTGCTGAAGGTGGGCCAGCCCGCCGCCGACACCGCCGAGCTGTTCTTCGACAACGTGCGCGTGCCGGTGAGCAACCGGCTGGGCGAGGAGAACGAGGGTTTCGCCTACCTGATGCAGGAGCTGGCGCAGGAGCGGCTGATCATCGCGCTGTATGCCGCCGTGACCTTGGAGCGCACGCTCGGCCTGACGCTCGACTACGTCAAGGAGCGCAAGGCCTTCGGCCAGACGGTGTGGGACTTCCAGAACACCAAGTTCAAGCTGGCCGATGCCAAGGCCGCCGCGGTGGCCGTGCGCACGATGATCGACTACTACCTGGGCGAGCACCTGCGCCGCAAGCTCAGCGTGCAGGAGGCGGCCATCGCCAAGCTGTACGCCACCGAGACGCTGTGGAAGCACCTGGACGACATGGTGCAGCTGCACGGCGGCTACGGCTACATGCTCGAGGTCCCGATCGCGCGCGCCTTCACCGACTACCGCGTGTCGCGCGTCGTCGGCGGCGCCAACGAAGTGATGCGCGACCTGATCGCGCGCAAGCTCTGACCCCTACCCCCAATCCAACCCGAGGAAGACAAACATGAGCGAGAAAGTCCTGGTCGCCGGCGTCGGCATGATTCCCTTCAGCAAGCCCGGCGCGAGCCCCAGCTACACCGACATGGGCGCCGACGCGGTGCGCCGCGCGCTGGCCGATGCCGGCATCGACTATTCGATGGTGCAGCAGGCCTATGCCGGCTACGTCTACGGCGATTCCACCAGCGGCCAGACGGCGCTGTACGAAGTCGGGCTGACCGGCATCCCGATCGTCAACGTCAACAACAACTGCTCCACCGGATCGACCGCGCTGTACCTGGCGCGCCAGGCGGTCGCGCTGGGCGATGCCGACTGCGTGCTGGCGCTGGGCTTCGAGCAGATGCAGGCCGGCGCGCTGAAGTCGCACTGGGACGACCGGCCGCGCACGCGCGCGCGATTCGTGCACGTGATGCTGGACCTGACCGCCGACGCGGGCGAGCTGCCGCAGGCGCTGCGCACCTTCGGCGGCGCGGGGCGCGAGCACATGCAGAAATACGGCACGTCGATGCAGACCTTCGCCGCCATCCGCGCCAAGGCCAGCCGCCACGCCGCCAACAACCCGCTGGCGCTGTTCAGGAACGTCGTCAGCACCGAGGACGTGATGAACGACAAGCCGATGTGGCCCGGCGTGATGACGCGGCTGATGGCCTGCCCGCCGACCTGCGGCGCGGCCGCGGCGATCATCGTGTCGGAGAAGTTCGCGAAGAAGCACGGCCTGCGCAGCGACGTGCAGATCCTGGCGCAGGCGATGACCACCGACCCGGTGGCGTCCTTCGACCCGCCGTCGCTGATCGCCTACGCCGGCTTCCACATGGCCCAGGCCGCGGCGAAACAGGTGTACGAAAAGGCGGGAGTCGGCCCCGAGGACATCCGCGTCGCCGAGCTGCACGACTGCTTCGCGCACAACGAGCTGCTCAGCTACGAGGCGCTGGGCTTCTGCCCCGAAGGCGGCGCCGAGAAGTTCGTGCGCGACGGCGACAACACCTACGGCGGCCAGGTCGTCACCAACCCTTCTGGCGGGCTGCTGAGCAAGGGCCACCCGCTGGGCGCCACCGGCCTGGCGCAGTGCTACGAGCTGACGCACCAGCTGCGCGGCACGGCCGACAAGCGCCAGGTCGAAGGCGCGAAGCTGGCGCTGCAGCACAACCTGGGCCTGGGCGGCGCCTGCGTCGTCACGCTCTACGGCAAGAACTGAAACCCACACCGAAAGGAATCACATCATGAGCAGGAAACTCGAAGGCAAGGTCGCACTCGTCACCGGCGCGGGCCGCGGCATCGGCCGCTGCGTGGCGCTGAAGTTGGCCAGCGAAGGCGCGCGCGTGGTCGTCAACGACCTGGACCAGGAACCGGCCGACCAGGTGGTGGCCGAGATCCGCGAGGCCGGCGGCGCCGCCGTGCCCTACGCGATGAGCATCACCGCGCCGGGCTTCGCCGAAGGCTTCGT
The DNA here is from genome assembly GCA_964446545.1 of uncultured Rubrivivax sp. Lineage (GTDB taxonomy): Bacteria > Pseudomonadota > Gammaproteobacteria > Burkholderiales > Burkholderiaceae_C > Rubrivivax. The sequence continues at coordinate 607 of CAYUPF010000360.1, read as the reverse complement.
GCAGACCGCGCTCGGCAAGTTCGGCGCCATCGACATCATCGTCAACAACGCCGGCTACACCTGGGACAACGTCATCCAGAAGATGACCGACGAGCAGTGGGACGCGATCCTCGACTGCCACCTGAAGGCGCCGTTCCAGCTGCTGCGCGCCGCGCAGCCGTACTTCCGCGAGGTCAGCAAGGCCGAGGCCGACGAAGGCCGCGAGGTCTTCCGCAAGGTGGTCAACATCTCGTCGATCTCGGGCACGCAGGGCAATGCCGGGCAGTCCAACTACTCAGCGGCCAAGGCCGGCATCGTCGGTTTGACCAAGGCGCTGGCCAAGGAATGGGGCCGCATGAAGGTCAACGTCAACTGTGTGGCCTTCGGTTTCATCGAGACGCGGCTGACGCAACCGACGACCGAAGAGAAGACCGTGCACATCGAAGGCAAGGAGATCCGCGTCGGCGTGCGACCCGAGCGCATCGAACAGGCCAGCCGCGAGATCCCGCTGGGCCGCCCCGGCACGGCCGAGGAAGCCGCCGGTTCGGTGTACCTGTTCTGCATCCCCGAGTCGAACTACCTGACCGGCCAGACGCTGATCTGCGGCGGCGGCCGCGGCGGGTTCTGA
>CAYUPF010000359.1:0-3174 GCA_964446545.1 uncultured Rubrivivax sp. | reverse complement strand
TGATCGACGAGGCGCGCACGCCGCTGATCATCAGCGGCCAGGCCGAGGACCACACCGAACTGTACGTGCGCATCAACGCCGTCGTGCCCCGCCTCAGCAAGCAGATCGGCGAGGCCGACCCGCGCACCGGCGAGGGTGTGATCGAGCCCGGCGACTTCACGCTCGACGAGAAGAGCCACCAGGTGTTCCTGACCGAAGACGGGCACGAAAACGCCGAACGCATTCTGGCCGAAGCAGGCCTGCTGGCCGAAGGGGCGAGCCTGTACGACCCAGCCAACATCTCGCTGATGCACCATGTGTATGCGGCGCTGCGCGCCCGGCACCTGTACCACCGCGACCAGCATTACGTGGTGCAGAACGGCGAGGTGATCATCGTCGACGAGTTCACCGGCCGGCTGATGAGCGGCCGGCGCTGGTCGGACGGGCTGCACCAGGCGGTGGAGGCGAAGGAAGGCGTGCCCATCCAGAACGAGAATCAGACGCTGGCCTCGGTGACCTTCCAGAACTACTTCCGCATGTACGGCAAGCTGTCCGGCATGACCGGCACGGCCGATACCGAGGCCTTCGAGTTCCAGGAAATCTACGGCCTGGAGACGGTGGTCATCCCGCCGAACAAGCCGACGATCCGCAAGGACGAGAACGACCTGATCTACAAGACGGCCAAGGAGAAGTACGACGCCGTCATCGCCGACATCCGCGACTGCCACCAGCGTGGCCAGCCGGTGCTGGTGGGCACGACCTCGATCGAGAACTCCGAGTTGATCTCCGGGTTGCTGGTCAAAACCGGCCTGCCGCACCAGGTGCTCAACGCCAAGCAGCATGCCAAGGAGGCCGAGATCGTGGCCCAGGCCGGCCGGCCGGGCGTGATCACCATCGCCACCAACATGGCGGGCCGCGGCACCGACATCGTGCTCGGCGGCAACGTCGAGAAGCAGGTGCAGATGGTGGAGGTCGACGAGGCCCTGCCCGGGGACGAGAAGGCGCGCCGCATCCAGCAGCTGAAGGACGAATGGCAGGGCCTGCACGAGCAGGTCAAGGCCCAGGGCGGCTTGCGCATCATCGCCACCGAGCGGCACGAAAGCCGGCGCATCGACAACCAGTTGCGCGGCCGCTCCGGCCGCCAGGGCGACCCGGGCGCGAGCCGCTTCTACCTGAGCCTGGACGATTCGCTGATGCGCATCTTCGCCGGCGAGCGCGTGCGCGCGATCATGGACCGGCTGAAGATGCCCGAGGGTGAGGCCATCGAGGCCGGCATCGTGTCACGCAGCATCGAAGGCGCGCAGCGCAAGGTCGAGGCGCGCAACTTCGACATCCGCAAGCAGCTGCTCGAGTACGACGACGTCAGCAACGACCAGCGCAAGGTCATCTACCAGCAGCGCAACGAGATCCTCGAGGCGGCGTCGCTGGACGAGCAGATCGCCAACCTGCGGCGCAGCGCGATGACCGGTGTGGTGCGCAGCTTCGTGCCCGAGGAAAGCCTCGAGGAGCAGTGGGACATCGCCGGCCTCGAAAAGGTGCTGAAGGAAGAGTGGCAGATCGATCTGTCGCTGCGCGCCGAGATCGACAAGAGCGACACCATCACCGACGAGGACATCCTCGACAAGGTGGTGGCGGCCGCCGATGCGCTGTTCGACAGCAAGCTGCAGGCGGTGGGTGCCGAACAGTTCACACCCTTCATGCGCATGGTGCTGCTGCAGTCGATGGACAGCCACTGGCGCGAGCACCTGGCGGCGCTGGACTACCTGCGCCAGGGCATCCACCTGCGCGGCTATGCGCAGAAGAACCCGAAGCAGGAATACAAGCGCGAGGCCTTCGAGCTCTTCAGCCAGCTGCTCGACGTGGTGAAGATGGAAGTCACGCGGCTGCTGATGACGGTGCGCATCCAGTCGCAGGAGCAGGTGGCACAGGCGGCCGAGGACATCGAGGCACGCGCCTCCCAGGTGGGCAACGTCACCTACACGCACCCCAACGAGGACGGCAGCGTGTCCAGCGAGGCGCAGCAGGCCGCAGGAGCGGCGGCGGCCGCGGTGGCCAGCCTGCCCAAGGTCGGCCGCAACGAACCCTGCCCCTGCGGCAGCGGCAAGAAGTACAAGAACTGCCACGGCAAGCTGAGCTGAATGGACCACCCCCTACGCGCTTCGCGCGCCAGCCGGCATGCAGGCTGGCTGGCCCTCGCAGGCGGAAAGCCGTCTGCAGGGACGGCCTTTGGTCCGGGCTCGACCCTCTCGAGGGGGTCGAGTTGGACGAGGAACAGTCCGAAGCGGACTGTTCCTCGCCTACGAGCGCCGGCAGCGTCGTCGCTGCCGGCACCGCTGGCAGACCGGCGGAGCCGGATCCGCGGCGGTCGCTCGAACGGTCTGGTTCATGCGTCGTGGGCGGCGCAACGCGCGCTGGAGCAACCGATATGCCTGTCAACCTGAAGGCCCCGGACCCGACCGCGCTGCATGCCGTGCGCGGCGTCGAACTCGGCGTGGCCATGGCCGGCATCCGCAAGGCCAAGCGCCGCGACCTGACGGTGGTCAAGCTCGCCGAAGGCTCCAGCGTCGCCGGCGTGTTCACCGCCAACCGCTTCTGCGCCGCACCGGTGCTGCTGTGCCGCGAGCATCTGGCGGCGGGCCAGGGCATCCGCGCGATCCTCGTGAACACCGGCAATGCGAACGCCGGCACCGGCATCGACGGCCTGGCGCGGGCGCGCTCCACCTGCGCGGCGCTGGCCTCGCGCCTGGGCGTGGCGCCCGAGCAGGTGCTGCCCTTTTCCACCGGCGTGATCATGGAAACGCTGCCGCACGAGCGCATCGAGGCGGCGCTGCCGGCGGCGCTGGCCGACGCCCGGCCCGAGCACTGGGCGCTGGCGGCCGAGGCCATCATGACTACCGACACCGTGCCCAAGGCGGCCTCGCGCCAGCTGGTGCTGGGCGGCAAGACGGTGAACATCAGCGGCATCAGCAAGGGCGCCGGCATGATCCGCCCGAACATGGCGACGATGCTGGGCTTCATCGCCACCGATGCGGCCCTCGACCCGGCGCTGCTGCAGCCGCTGGTGCGGGAGGTGGCCGACGCGTCCTTCAACCGCATCACCATCGACGGCGACACCTCGACCAACGACTCCTTCGTGCTCATCGCCACGCACCAGGCCGGCCATGCGCCGATCACGCAGCTGGAGCAGGGCGACGG